>CAZFYZ010000001.1:0-5266 GCA_964523735.1 uncultured bacterium
ATAGAAGCCATTGACAGGCAAGACGGTATCTCGCCCTGCTCGAAATGACAACTCCTGAAGACTGAGCTGCTACTGACCAAAAATGCGCTTGACTCAGCATTCCCGCTGCGATATATTGAGAGCAGAGACCGGCGACGTCGCCGCTGGGCCGCGCCGCAAATGAGAAGCCGAGGATTGAACAATTGTACAAAGGGACTATTCTGATCAGCTTTCTTCTTTCAGTGTTCTGTGCGTGCGCCACTTGGGGAACTCAAGCCAGCAGCAAGTACTTGCAGACGAGTGGAGGGGGTTTGGTGCTCTTGAAGTCAGATGATGCATACATAGCCCGCAAGGGCAACACCTGGACCATGGGCTCAGCCACCGTTGAGCGGACTGTCGGGCTCGTGGATGGCAAGTTCGTCTTGAAGGGGTTTGCCAACAAGGCCACGGGGCTCGATATGCTACCCAACGGGGCAACAGGCGAAGAGTTCTCATTTGCGTCGGAGAAGGACGGTGAGCGAATCAGCGGAACCAGCGGCGGCTGGAAACTTGTCCGGGCCAAGCAGACCAAGCTCAATCAGGGCGAACTGCAGTTGGACATCGTGCTCCAAAGAGGTTCGGTGCAGGTCACGAAGAGCTACCTGGTCTACCCGGGTTCGAGCATCATACGCGAATGGATGTCTTTCCGCAACGTAGGCGGCACTGCGCTGAAGATCGTTGACCCCAGCTTCTTCAGCTTGACCGCCAGACTGAGCAGTCTCGACTCCTGTGATCTGCTGTGGATGACCGGCGCCGAGAATCGGCCCGGAAGCTGGCAGCTCAAGACGGAGAAACTGGAACCAGCGAAGGCGCGTGTGTTCGACTCCTACCACCCATTCTTCGGAGCTGAGAACGAGGGATACGGCCCTCGCGCGGGCTCATCTATCTACGCCCCGTGGGTATCGCTGTATAGCAAGGACTCCAGGTCGGGCCTGTTTGTCGGCTGGGACTATATGGGGCACTGGGCGTCTTCCTACACTCCGCTTGAAGACGGCGCTGTGTCGATCACTTACAAGGTCGCCGGCCACAGGCAGACCCTCAAGCCAGGCCAGTCCTTAACCACACCAATGGCTTTCGTCGGCCTCTACTCCGATGATCTGGACAACGCCGGCAATGAGCTTCTGGACTGGCAGTATCGCTATCTCTGGGATTACACACGCGAGCCGTGGTTCCCCGCGATTCGCATGCTGGGATACTGGTGGAACGGCACATCAATGCTCAAGCCAGGAAACCCGTGGACAGGCGGAAAAGACAGACAAGACCAGCCAAGCGCTTTCCGCAAGGTCTTCCGCGTGGCCGACCTGATGCGCTACTGCGGCGCAGACGTCTACCACCGCGACTGGGGATGGTGGGACGTGGCAGGCGATTGGAACGGCCCCGACTTCAGAACAACCGGCGATTACCTGCGGAAATCTGGCATGGGCCAGCTCATCTATGCGTTCCTCTACACGGTAGACGGACAGTCAAGAGTCGCTCAGGAGCGACCTGACTGGGTCACAAGCGGCACCCTCGACATGGGCAAGCCCGAGGTCGTCGAGTTCATCAAGGGCCAACTCGATCGCTTCTACGAGCAGTGGGGTCCGTTCGAGTGGCGCAATGACAGCATTCCTACTTTCTCTCTTCCAGGCGATGACACTCATCTGCTTGCTCAGGACCAGGGCTTGAGGAAGATCATAAAGGACTTCCTGGACAAGTACCCGGACTGCGCGTTCCAGGCAGTGAACGGCGGCGGGAACGAAGCAGGCTACGACTACGTGCGCTATGCCTCCGCCCTCTCGTTCACTGACGGCGCAGCGGGCGGGGTCGAGAACTACTACGCTTCACTTCTCTTCCCGCCGGACAAGACCAGCGACATCCCGGACAAGTGGGACCCCAACAAATACGACAAGGGCTTCTGGAGAGGTCTGCTCTGCTTCAACTTCGACATGACCGGCGACACATGGGACCGGTCCAAGCTGGAGGGCGTGCGGGAGTTGATAGACATCTACCACTACCTGCAGAAGCAGGGCGTGGTTGGCAGATGGGTAAAGGTCTACCGCCCGGTGGTCACGGGCGATGACCCCACAATGTACCTCCAAAGGATGAGCGCAGACCGCAAGCGCGGCATCATCATTACCAAGCATCCTGTTCCCGGCCCTGTGACTATCAAGCCTAAGGGGCTAATCCCCGAGCAGACCTACTTCGTCTCCTGCCATGAGTCCGATCTGACCTCCGAGGCCACAGGCAAGAAACTGATGGAGCAGGGGCTATCGTTCGACGTGGTGCCGCAAGGCGAGCTGATCTACCTGAACTTGCCGCTGCATCCGGGAAGCAAGCTCGATACGAAGCCGCCGACCGCACCGAGCCAGGTGACGAAGGACGTTGCCGAGAACATGGGGCAGCCTGGAGTCGAACTCAGATGGCAGCCCGGGGACGACAACAACTGGGTTTCCTACTACGAGATCCTCAGGAACGGCGCCGCGATCGACAAAGTAGCCAAGGGCACCTACTACTTCGACCATTCCGCCGGCGCTGACCGGTCGGCAGTCTATGAAGTCCGCACGGTGGACGGCGCCGGTAACACGTCCGGCACAGTCCCGGCCTATGGTCCGCCGTGGGCACCCAGCGCTGTATATGATGACACAGACCCCGCCCTGACCTACACCGGCAGCTGGAACCATCAGAAGGACTTGATGCTCGCATACAGCGATACAATCTCCTGGACGAACCAGAAGGGCGCCGCAATCGAACTCCCATTCCAAGGCAAGAAGCTGCTCCTGTTCTCCAAGTTCGGCCCGAACTGCGGAAAGGCCGCTGTGAGCATCGACGGAGGCCCCGCGCAGATCATCGACACATTCTCCGCTGACGACATCTGGGGAGTGTGCGTGTTCCGCCAAGAGTTCTCCGAACCAGGCAAGCACACCGTGCGGATCGAGGTGTTGGGCGAGCACGGGGATCGATCCACGGAGTCCGTCGTACACCTCGATGGGATCAGAGTAGAGAACTGACAGGTGGATCGGCGGTTCTGACGAGATAGCAGCAATACGTGCACAGCAGCTCAGTCTTACCCAATTGTCATTTCGAGCAAGGCGAGGAATCACAGTGGGCAAGACTGGGCTTTTGCTTTCTTGCATTTAATGTTGCGACCTCAATAATAGCCTGATATACTGTCTTCAGAGGCTCAGTCACAATCCACGGCAAGGAGACAGCAGTGAATGTAAACAGCTTTCTTGTGAGGGGAGCGGCCGGACTGGCCGCGGTGATGACTATGGGGATCTGCAACAGTGCGGCGGCTTTGACCATTGCGTCAGAGGGCAAACCCAAGTGCGTGATTGTGGTTGCCTCGGACGCAACCGTGGCGGATGTCACGGCCGGGAAGGAACTGCAGAAGTACCTGAAACAGATCACAGGCGCCGACTTCGAGGTCACTTCCGATGCGAAGACCAGGCCCGGCTACTCGCGCATCCTGCTCGGGCAGTCCGACGCCGCCAAAAAGGCGCTGCCGGAACTGGACTGGGATTCGCTGAAGCACGATGGCATCGTGATCAAGACCGTGGGCAAGGACCTGGTGCTCACAGGAGACAGGCGCAGGGGCACGCTCTATGCGGTCTACACGTTCCTCGAGGACAACCTGGGATGCCGGTGGTGGACATCGACCGAGGAATACGTCCCGAGCAACCCGACTATCAACATAGGCAAGATCGATAGGACTTACGTGCCGAAGATCAGAATTCGTGAGGCACACTACCTGGACGCCTACGCCACCTCGCCTTTCGCCGCCAAGCTCAAGGTAGACGGCCACTTCTACAAGACCAGCGCGGAATACGGCGGACATTCGCCGATAGTGGGCTGGTGCCACACATTCATTGACCTTCTGCCGCCGGGTGAGTACATGGCAGCCCACCCCGATTGGTATGCACAGGTCGACGGCAGACCCTACGCAAACCAGCTCTGCCTCGCTAACGATGAAATGCGCGAGGAGCTTACCAAGAAAGCTCTCCAGTGGCTTGCGGAGAACCCGGACGCCGGCATGATCTCGATCTCCCAGAACGACGACGATGGCAACCCGAATCACGCCTGCCACTGCCCTAAGTGTAAGGCGGTCTACGAAGAAGAGGGAGCTATCTCGGGCGCTTATGTGCGGTTTGTCAACAAGGTCGCTGAGGACATCGAGAAGCAGTATCCCAATGTTCTTGTCGAGACACTGGCCTACCAGTTCACGCAGACACCGCCTCTGCACGCCAGGCCCAGAAAGAACGTCGTGATCCGTCTGTGCCTCATCGGCGCCGACGTCACTGAGCCCATCAATAGCGAAGCCAACAAGAGATATAGGGACGACGTGGCGAGTTGGAGCAAGATTGCCCCCAACCTGTATATCTGGAACTACAACGCGAACTTCTCCAACTACATGCTGCCGCATCCGAACATACAGCACTACGCCGATAACCTGCGCTTCTACGTTGCGCACAACACGATTGGTATGTTCGAGCAAGGCGACTACTACTGCTCCGCGGGTGACTTCTGCCGGCTGAGGGCCTGGCTTGACTCGCACCTTATGTGGGATCCATCGCTCGACCAGAAGAAGCTCGAGCAGAGCTTCCTCAAGGGTTACTATGGAGCGGCCGCTCCTTTCCTGTCGGAGTATCTCGATCTGACCGTTGCGGCGGTAATGCGGCCTGGAGTGGGAATCCACGTCAATCACGATGGCGACGACTTCTTCACGCTCGACGATCTCAACCAGGCCAACCAGCTCTTCGACAAAGCCGAAGCGGCCGTAGCATCCGATCCGGTGCTGCTTGGTCGAGTCCAGAGAGAGCGACTGCCACTCGAGCTGGTTTGGCTAATGCGCGGCCCGGCGATGAGGGAGCAGGCCAAGAGCGACGGCAAGACCTACCTCGGACCCACCGACTTCGCCGCCGCGACTGATCAGTTCATAGCAAAGGCGAAGCACAACAACGTCACGCACTGGGCAGAGTGGAACCCGTTCGTGAACCTGGAGAACCATCTCAAGTCCCTCGTCAAGCCGGCGAGTAACTGAGGTCCACGTCTTCACACACCATCCTGAGGAATGAGCATCGAGAGGGAGATAAAGCAATGTCGATTCATCGTCTGTGTGCAAAACTCATCTTGGGAGCTATCGTATCTATGGGGCTGTGCGCCCCTGCCGCGGCAATGACGATCGCGTCAGGCGGCAAGGCCAAGTGCGTGATTGTAGTTGCCAAGGACGCGACCGCCCCGGAAGTAACAGCCGGCAAGGAACTGCAGAAGT
>CAZFYZ010000001.1:5276-88046 GCA_964523735.1 uncultured bacterium
CAGATCACGGGAGCTGAGTTCCAGATCACTTCAGATGCAAAGGTCAAACGCGGCTACTCGAGAATCCTGCTCGGGCAGTCTGCCGCGGTCAAGAAGGCGCTGCCCAAACTGAACTGGGACTCGCTGCAATACGACGGCATCGTGATCAAGACCGTGGGCAACGACCTGGTGCTGACAGGAGACAGGCCCCGAGGCACGCTCTACGCAGTCTTCACGTTCCTCGAGGACAACCTCGGCTGCCAGTGGTGGACTGCCACCGAGGAATACGTGCCCAGCAAGCCAAACCTGAAGATCGGCGCGATCAACACCAAGTACGTCCCCAAGCTCCGCTGCCGCGAGGCCCACTCGTGGAATACCTACGAGACCTCCGAGTTTTCCGCAAAGCTAAGAGTCAACGGCGTCATGCAGAAGACCTCGGCTGAGTATGGCGGGAACTACCGTATCCTTGGCGGAGGGCACTCGTTCCAGTTCCTGATCCCAGCTGACAAGTACGGGAAGGACCACCCGGAGTGGTTCAGCCTCATCAACGGAAAGCGCGAGCCCTTGCCATGGACACAGCTCTGCTTGACCAATGATGAGATGCGCAAGGAACTCACCAAAACCGCGCTCCAGTGGTGCAAGGAAGACCCCGAGGCAGGTATGGTCTCCGTGTCGGAGAACGACGCCTACGGGTTCTGCGAATGCGCGGACTGCACGGCGGCTGTCAAGAAGCTCGGGTCCCAGACCGATGTGCTGGTTGACTTCGTAAACAAGGTCGCGGCCGATATCCAGAAGGAGTTTCCGGACATGGTCGTTGAGACACTGGCCTACCAGTGGAGCCAGTCGCCGCCGGTTACAGTCAAACCCGCGAAGAACGTGATGATTCGCCTGTGTCTCATCAGGGCCGACATCACCGAGCCGATCAACAGCGAAGCCAACAAGACGTTCCGCGACGATGTTCTGGCCTGGAGCAAGATGGCTCACATACTCTACATCTGGAACTACAACGCCAACTTCTCCAGCTACATACTGCCGCACCCGAACATCCAGAACTACGCAGAGAACTTGCGCTTCTTCGTGGCGAACAAGACGATCGGGATGTTCGAACAGGGCGACTACTACTGCTCCGTGGGCGACTTCTGCCGGCTGCGGGCCTGGCTCGACTCGCATCTTCTGTGGAACCAGGATCTTGATCAGAAGAAGCTGGAGCAGGAGTTCCTCAAGGGCTACTACGGCGCAGCGGCGCCTTACCTGTCGGACTACCTGGACCTGACGGTCGCCTCAGTTCAGCGCTGGGGGCAGCCGCTGACTTGCTACCACGGCGTTGACGACTTCTTCACGCTCGACGATCTCAACCAGGCCAATCAGCTCTTCGACAAGGCAGAGGCCGCAGTGGCATCCGATCCGGTGCTGCTGAATCGGGTCCAGAGAGAGCGCATGCCGCTGGAGCTGGTTTGGCTGATGCGCGGCCCGGCGATGCGGGAACAAGCGAAGAAGGACAACGCGACTTACCTCGGGCCCACCGACTACGCCGTGGCGACGGATCAGTTCCTGGCAAAAGCGAAGCTATACAACGTCACGCACTTTGCCGAGTGGAACCCGTTCGTGAACCTGGAGAACTATCTCAAGTCGCTCGTGACGCCGGCTCCGTAGCGCGAGGCGAGATATAAGTCGCTTAGAATCGGGGAGGGAGCGTTTCGGCGCTCCTTCCCCTCCAGAACCACCCCTTGCCTTCCCACCTTATACACATACCGCCTGCTCTTGGGCTCCTGGATCATCAGCTCTGCCGGCGCGGCGCCTTTGGGCACGACGAAATAGAGCCGGACCGGCATCTCCTCGCCAGGGCGCAGTGGCTGGGCTACTGGCCGATTGCTTTCCTCGTGCAGCATCCCCTTATACGTCATCCGCTCCCTCCCCTCAGTGACGAGAACCGGCAGGAGCATATCGTGGCGCAGCAGATGCTCATCGCGTGTCATGTTCTTAGCACGCAGCCCGCACACGAAGTAGCGCTCTCCCTCGGCGAGCCTGGTCTCACCCAGTTGAGTCGTCGCGAAGCCCATGTCCTCCACCTTGATCGAGAAGAAACAGCACGGATAAGCGGTGCCGCGCCTTGCAGCGATCTCCTGCAGCGCGGTCGCTCCAGTCGGGTCTGACGGGTCGGCGAATGGCGCGGACAGCGCAGGCACATGCCCGGAGACATCATACGGCAGCTCAGGGCCATCGTTGTCACGGTTGGACTTGACCAGGATGGTAGTTGGTTCGCCTTTGGCGGGCACGGCGATGACATTGAAAAGGGAGACCTCCTGGTTCGGCTCCAGATCGAAGGCGGCCAGTTCGCCGGTCTGCTCGACCCCCCAGGCCTGCCTCTGCGCGCGGCTGACTTTCGCCCCATCGATCGCCGCCATGGGCAGCATGTCATACCTGGCCGTGCACTTGGTCTTCCCGGGGTTCTTCACCTTGAAGTGAAGCACGAGCAGTTTCTCATCGCCGTTCACCGTGAAGCATTTCCCGCCGATGGTGACCGGCTCGACGCTGTAGTTGGCGCTATTCAGCGTGAAGTGGAGCGGCTGGAGCTGGCGCATCCGGTAGGTCTTTCCCCACTCGCCCTTGCCGTTCGGCGGCAGCACTTCATCCTCTGCCGGTGGGGCGGCACTCTGAGCGCCCATGCCGCTCATGTCGAACTCCATCCTCTCGCAGTAAAGCTCTGCGGTTACGCGCTTGATCTGATCGGCGTTAGCCTCGGCCTTGTCTGGTTCGAGCCGGAATATCCCCAGATTCTTGAGGTTGATTCTGGCAAGCTCCTTCTGCCGGGTGACGTCCAGAAAGATCAGCGAGCCGTCCTTTTCGGCATCCTCGTCGCTGTTGCCTTTGATCACGAAGCTGTCGTGCCACTGAACCCAACTGTCCGAGCTGGCCTCCGACATGGTGATCTTGAGGTTTGGAAACTCCAGTTTGCCGGGTTCCTTGGCGTAATCGCGGGCATCGCCGATGTCGTCAGTGACCGTGGACAGCTTCACCGTGAACGAGTCGATCTTGTTGACCCTGGTGCAGTCGAGACCCTCGATCTCCAGCCGGAAGTTGGCAGGCAGCCACATCTTCTGTTCGGACTTGGGCGTCCCCCCTTCAGTCTCGCCTATGCTCTGAGGTGTGACGTAACGCGTGTACTCCGGAGCGAACTTGACGGTGATATATGATGGTTCCTTGCTGGATCCATCGCAGGCGGGGATCGTGGTCTCGGTGATCAGAGCGCCGGTGAAATCTCTCTGCGACTTGGGCTGGAGGTCTCCGTCGCACGCTATCACGGCACCGTTGCGGCGCTCGTAGTTCATGTTCCAGGAGTCCGCGATCCAATTGTAGATCGGGGAGGTCATGCCGAAGCCGAACTGCAGAGTGAACTGTTCGTACTTGGGCTGGCCTATGTGCTTCCTCACGAAGAAGTCGGACCCCGCGGGCTCGTTGATGACCTCGGCGCTGATGCCTCCGCCGTCGACGCTCTTCAGGAAGCCGCACTTGACTCCGCCAAGTGTCATCACGAGTACAACAATACCTGATCTACACATCCCCATCACCTCTGTATGCCCTCATGTCGTGTGGCAACTATCTGAAGTATATAGAGAGCAAGCGGGGGAGTCAATGCGCAGGAGTGGGTGGAGTTGAGAGTCGGGAGTCCACACCGAACTCCCGGGATCTGTAGGGGCGAGAGGATCTTGGGGAACTGAACTCCCAACGCTGCACCATAACCCCGCACCCCAATCCTTCGCCCGTGGGGCGTCGAGGCATTGACACATGGTTGATCGCAGCGCATACTGATATCGGATGAACTATGTGCAGGGATGCTAATCCAAACTGAAAGGACATTCGACTTGAGAAGATCGCTCATCATCGCCTGCGTGCTGATCGCGGTTCTTGCCACCGTGCAAGCATCGGCCACCACAGTGGAATCATACCACGCATTCAGTCTCGTTGCCCAGGACGACAGCGGCACCCTGTACTTGTTACTTACGGTTCAGAATGGGCACGCGACCCTGAACTATTCGTCCCCACCTCCAGGCTATACAGCGCCGTTTCACTTCGCCCTGCAGAACTGCGAGATCAAGCTCGGGACGCAAGTGACTGGCGTTGATCTGTTCACGAACACGCCCCTGCCCGGCCCCGTCGGTTCCATCGACTGGGTCTCGAGTGACGCGGATGACCCGGACTTCTCCGCGTTCGTGGAGTATCTGAGAACTCGGCCGACCAACGCGAACCTCTGCGTCTCCATGGGCTGGAACGACGCAAACAACATGAAGCTCGATTCCTATCCGGTGACGACTCCACTCATCGCGCTTAGCACGCCTCCCTATCTACTGCCTCTGGGGACCACAGTCACGCGCATCGGACTGCGGTACGATCCCACTGTCCCAGAACCGAGCAGCCTCGCAGCCTTGCTGACAGCGCTAGCAGGTACGGGATGCCTCCTGCGCAGGCGAACGCGCTGCTAATTCTATGCTTCGTGGACTGCATTCCGTCCCGAAGCTAGTTCCCGTACTTCTGGTCACTTTCCTGTTTAGCAAACCCCTGCTCTCAGTCGATAATGCATATTGGCGGGATGCAGGGAATCAGCCGAGTCCCGCAGAACTCACAGATAGACAACCACGGCCGCTTGGCCGGGAAGGGGGCGAACGTAACGATGTCGGTCATATTGACAACCACAAACCACTACTCCCGCGGTGCACATTCGCCCCGAGCCTGCGTCTAGATAGGCCACGTAACATAGCCAGAGTCCCACGTATCGGGACAAGGTGTCCTGATACAACGGAGAGAATCCCACGTATCGGGACAAGGTGTCCTGATACAACGGAAAGAGTCCCACGTATCGGGACAGGGTGTCCTGATACAACGGAAAGAGTCCCACGTATCGGGACAGGGTGTCCTGATACAACGGATGGCAACCTTCGGATAACAAGATCGGGCACGCGAGCAAGTGCACTCGCGGCCCGATTTCGCGTTTTCCGGAGGAGAAGCTTGGAGCTTACCCGTTGCATCAAACACGCGCGAGACGGTGACCTGACGGCCACACGCAGGCTAGTCGAGGCGCTGCGTCCGCGCATAACAAGAATGGCATTCCACTACGCCCGCCGCTGTGGCGAGGACCCCGATGACATGGTCCAGGAAGCTTGGGCCGCTGTCCTCGAAGCCTTGCCCGAGGTCGACGTCGCGATAGGCTCACCGGAGCAGTATCTGATCCGATGCGCTCGCTGGCGCGTGCTGGACTCGATCAAACGCGCCCGCGTCCGGAGGTGCGAGCGGTTCTCAGAGGTCGAGTGCGCCGACTCTAACATCGACTCGCGCGCAGATCGTCCTGCACGTCGCGTACTGGACGGGCGATTCACGGCACGTCACTTGCCCGACGACGAGCGCATACTCTCGGAGGTATGTGTTGCTGAGTTTCGTTCGATGCTGCGCGAGCCGCAGCGCGCAGTGCTCGAATGCCTGCTTGCCGGCCTAACCTGGCGGGAGGCCGGGAGTGCTCTGGGCTGCACGTCAGCAAATGTCGCCTACTACGTGCGGCAGATCAAACGCCGGTATGTGGAGTGGTCGGGACAGGCGCCTTAGCACGACTTCCGTTGTTTCGGGACACCCTGTCCCGAAACGTCAGGCTTAGCACCGCGCGTGGCCCAGTCTATATAGCGCATGGAGGCGACGCACAATCCGGCCTCCAGAAGGAGGTGGGTGACTATGACCAGCAGTCTAACACCCGCCCCTGGAGCAGGGCGCCGGTAGTGACGACCCGGGCAAATGCTCCGCCTGGCCGCCGGTTTCGCTCGGCGGCCAGGCATAGGTACACTGCAGGGGCGAAGCATTTGCTGCCAGGGGTTTGTCCGCAGAGAAGAGCCCCTGACGCCTGCCAGGGGCGTCAGAGACGCCCGCTACAACTCTATCGCAACAGCCTCACTTCTGCGGCCAGTCTATGATCAGCGTATCGCCTTGCACATAGCAGGTCAGGCCGTTCTGCCTCAGGAGAGACTCCAGCGCCTGCGAGAGTGGCACGTTGTTGTAGTTCAGGGTGTAGGTCACCTCAGGCAGCGCGGGCAGGATCCGGTAGTTCACCCCCGCGTCGGAGAGAAGCTTGCCGATGGCCCCAGCCAGCGGCAGGCTGCTGATGGAGGTCGTGACTGTCTTCGTGCCGATCAGCGGATTGGTCTTGTCCACGGTCTGCCCCATTGGCTCGATCACGATGACGTTACCCTCAACATGGAACGCGAAGCCCTGGTTGCGCAGGGCTGATTCCAGCGCCCCAGCGAGCGGCACATTGTTGTAGCTGAGGCTGATCGTCGGGCTTTGGGGGAGGGGCGAGGTGAACCGGTAGTTCACCCCTGCATCTCTGAGCAGCTTTTCAATGGCCTCGTTGAATGGCAGGTTCTGGATGTTGTTGTTGACGCGTATGTCGGCCAGCCACTGCGGAACATCGATGTTGCTGCCCGTGCCCATGAATCCTGGCATGACTCCGCTGCCGGTCATTGAACCGCTGGATGTGCTGGTCGTTGTCGAAGTGCTGGTCTGGCAGTCTCCAGAGCCGCCGCTCACACCTGCTGAGGCTCCTCCCCAGCCGCCCCCGCCTGCGCCGCCTCCAGCCATGCCACCGGCGGATCCGGACGTCATTACTCCGGACGACATCCCGGTCCCACCCATCTGCAGCCCGATTGCCCCTCCGGGGGTGGCCGCGTCGATGACCACAACGTCACGATCCACGAAGTACTTGAGCCCCTGCGATGGCAGGAACATGTCCAATACCATGCCGAGTGGCACATTGCTGAAGCTCGTGCTGATCGCGCAGTTCGTCGGCAGTTGGGGCAGCACCTTGTACTTGACTCTGGCGGACTTGAAGATCTGGTCGATTGCGACGGGGAGTGTCTGGTTCTGTACGCTGGTGTTGACCATAACGTTATTAAGCCAAGCGGGGGGGGCCTGGTTCTGCGAGGCGCACGGCGCGGTGCAAATGCCGATCAAGACTGTGCAGTAGGCGATGCCCAATGCTATGGTTCTCATCTCAGAGCTCCTTTTGATTCCTGCTGATCTCGGGTTCGTATTGTATCAGCTGCGCGTCATCTGCTACTCCGGAAATCCGCCGTTTCTCGCGGTAGATCGTGACGGCGCCGGTGGACGGGTCTACGCGGGTGATCTCCATCGAAGACTCCCCAACAACGAACTGCCCTGGGCCGACTCGCGGCGGTGCCGGCGTCCTCACCACCTGCGTGTCATCGGGCAGAGCCACTTGAGCGTCCTGCTCCGGCTTGGGCTTGAGCGGCTCTGTGACCGAGGCCTGGTTACCCGGCTGCAGGTTTCTCCTCACTGACGGGACAGGTGCTCGCCTGGAGTGCTTAGCTACGGCTCGTGGTCGAGGTGTTCCCGGCACGTTGACTCTACGTGTTTGGAGAGCAGTCTGCTGGTTATCCGGCACGTCAGTGACTTTGACTTTGGGAGTAGACTGCTTAATGGCGGTCTGATTGATACCGCCCCGATGCTTGTCCTGCGCAGGACCCATAAGCAGCGTCGCGCAACAGACAACCACCAGCAGGATCACTGCTGACGCAAGCACCGGCACGAGCCATCTTCGCGGCTGCCTCGCGTAATCGGGGAGTTGCAAGAGGGCCAGTTCGTCGGGAACCGGCAAATGCTCCCATGGCCCCGAGAGTGCTTCCGCATCCGTCCTGTGCTTCTTGTATTCGGTGGAGCAAGCCTCGCACTCGGCCAAGTGCTTCATTGCATCATCAGCAAGCCACGAATCCAGTTCACCAGCGGCCAGTTCCGGCATTATCTTAGCGAGCTTCCGGCAGTTCATCTCCCCAACTCCTCGTGCTTTCGTCTGAACGCTTCTCGCGCCCTGTGTAAGCGGCCTCTTGCAGCTTGCGGCGAGCATCCCAGGGCGTCGGCCAGCTCCTGGCTCGACAGGCCCTCGATATAGAACAGCACCAAAGCTGTTCTGGCGTCCGCCGGCAAGCAGTTCATCAAGTCCATGACACTGCTCTCATCGCGGCCGGTCTGCTCCGGCTCTGGAATCTGTTCCTGAATGTCTCTGCGTCGCGACTCTTTGCGCGCGTGGTCGCAGCAGATGTTGATCGCGATCCGGCAGACCCACGATCTGAAGCTCGACCTGCCCTGAAACGACCGTATTGACTTGTATGCCCGTATGAATGCCGTCTGAGTAGCATCCACGGCATCTTCGGTGGAGCCCAGGACCCGCCGGCACACGTTGTAGATGAACTCCTTGTGCCGCTGGAACAGCTGGTCGAAAGCCTCGCGTCTGCCGTCCTGCGCGAGTCTGACGAGAAGCAGATCCGTATCCTGCTCAGCCAAGCTCAATCCGAGAGTAGTCTCCATAGGCCCCGCACTCATGAGTGTTCAGAGTTAAGACGATGCGATGGCAGGCAAATGTTACGTGGTTCGGACGCCAACCAGTGTAATTTCGCATCTATTCTACAACGGGTGGGGACCACGCGCGCAGACAATGTTGGCGTGATGGATGGCTGCTGCGGGAGCTGCGTAGGAGAAGTGGCCGGCGGGTGCTTGGCGGCAACGTTACGGCCGGCAAGCGGGGGCTGGGATCTCTCACTTTCCGAAAGCGGCTGCACATAGACGACATCGGCTATATTGCAGTCGCATGGCAATATAGCCGATGGTTGATGTCGTGGCACCGACCTCAGCGGAGGCTACTGGTTGTACACTTCCAGGCTTATGCCTGGCAGGCCAGTGTTACCCAGGCTGCCTCCGCCTCCGGCGAATGGCGCGAAGATGAACTCGTTGGCTCCGACAGTGATCGGCGAGTTGAACGCAAATATGCATATCGAGGGGCCGCCAGGGCCTCCTGAGCCGTGGCCGCCGTTACCGCCCTTGCCCCCGACTCCGCCGTTGCCACCCGCGCCGATCTCGTCCGTATCAAGCGCCGCTCCGTAGCCGCGTGACCCGCCATTGCCGCCAGCGCCGCCGGCGCCTCCGGCCCCGCCTATTCCGCCACTTCCGGAAGTGAGTTGGTTGCTGTCTACTGTGGCGACCGCATTAGCGATGAAGACAGCGAACGATCCGCCGCCGCCCTGACCGCCGCTGCCTCCCGCGCCCGCAGCGCCTCCGCCACCGCCACCGCCTCCGCCGTTGCCGGAGCCGTCGATGACAAAGAAGCCGGACTGTGCGCCACCGCCGCCTCCGCCTCCGCCGCCGCCGCCGTTGCCGCCGGTGGAGCCATTACCGCTGGTCGGAGGGAGATACATCCCGTCGGCGACGGTGCCGATTGCCGAGGCTTGCGCGCCGTTCACTCCGTCAGCTCCGTCAGCGCCGTTTTGCCCGTCGCCGCCGCGCTTGCCGGGGTTGCCCCACGCGCCGCCGGATCCGCCATAAGCGCCACCCGCTCCATATCCGCCCGCCTGGCCGTTATGCTCGCCCGCAACGCCGCCCTGGCCGCCATATCCGCCAAACATGCCGCACGCAGAGTTCCCGTATGCGCCTCCGTAACCGGGCGGTGTGCCATCGCAGTTGCCGTTTCCCCCGGGACCACCCTGGCCTCCGGCTTGGCCGGCCGGCCCAGCAACGCCATCCGCGCCGACAGCCCCGCTCCCGGCAGCAATAGCATTACAGCTCAAGACCACGTTGCCGGTTCCGTTGCTGATGAGCACGCCATAGCTGCTGCCGCCGGCAGTTGTTGCGTTGGCTGAGAATATGCTGAAGCCCTCGATGTGCGTTTCCTGGGTGATCGCGTTGGCTGAGATAGCCACAGTCCCGCCAATGATGCTGGTTATGTTGCTCAGCGACCGGCCCCAACGTGCTGTCCCGTCGTAGAGGCCGTAGATGCTCACGCCAGATTGCATTGCCAGTGTGCCGCCGGTTGGCGAGTAGGCTCCGGCCGCGACGTAAACGTCTTTTCTTGGGGAGGCGGCAGCAGCGAGCTCGATGCCTCTTTCAATTGTGGCCACCGGCCTGTCGAGGGTGCCTGAGTTCGAGTCGCTGCCCCACGGGCTCGGCGCGACGAAGACTGCGCGCGATATGTCACCATCGATGCCGTCGCCGTTGGTGTCCTCGAAGAGGCAATCAGGCCTGTCGGGCGTGCCGTCCCCTGTCATTACCGATATGTCCGACGTAGAATTTGCGAGCACAACGGGTAGTGACTCTGACTCGTGCAGATACATCGAGGATATCCCGGTTGCAGTTACCTGAGTTCCGGCCTTGGGCACCGGCATGGTCGGCAGCATCACCCTTATGCCTGCTCCTCCCAGCGGATCAGCTGGGAGTCCTTCGGGCTGGGTGACCGGACCATCCCAAATGTCGATGAACTCTCCCTCTGGATCGACGTAGGAGACATGCCCCACGACCTTCACGAGCAGGCCGATGTTGTTCAATCCCACTCCGCCCTTGATGCCCTTCTGTCCCCTGCCCGAATCGGTATCATAGTTGAGGTCAGCTCCGCCAATTGAACGCGGAGCCATCAACAGCGGCCTGACGATCCCCGACCCCATTGGGATGACGGAGGTCGGCTCGATGTATCTCTCGCCGGCGTCATTGGTGCGCATGGCCCCTCTGATTCTGACGGCGCTGCCCTCAGTGATGGTCTGGAAGGTGCCCTGGACCCTGATCCCGGAAGAGCGATCGGGCGATCCGATGTAGAAGAAGCCGGGCCAGATCCTGCTGACGATACCGTCGGGTATGTCCACGTCCGATCCGTCGCCCAGCAGCTTTCCGCCGCTGACGGTTGGGGCGATGACGGTAAGCGCCGCTGTGCTGGACGCGAAGGGTGCTCCGCCTGCCGGAGTCATCAGGACGTCATATCGGCCCGCGTCGTCTATCTGGACCTGGCTGATTACCAGCGTGTCGAGCTGTGTTCCCGAGACTCGTCCTGATTCCTGAAGAGGGATTCCGTTCTTGCGCCACTGGATCGCGCAGTCGCCGCTCAAGCCTATTCGGAAGACGGCTGTCCCGCCTACCGGCGCAGTGAATGGCTGGGGTTGCGCTGTGATCACGACAGCCGGACCCACCTGAATGTACGCAGTCGCGATGTTGCTGAAGACGGGGTTCTGGGTCTCCCCCTCGTAGTTGCCACGCGCGACATACTGGAACGAGTCCGTGCCTGTGAAGCCTGCGGGAGGCTGGTAGGAGAAACCTCCCTCACCGTCGGCGCTGAAAATCACAGTTCCGCCTTGAGCCGTTGTCCGCTGCCCGCCCGGCTGGCTCGACTGGTCGAACACGGCCACGACCTCGTAACCAACGTGTTCGGGGCTGATAGTGGGCTCCGGGGCATCGTTGGCCAGCACGCCGGCGGACGAGGCGACTGCCAAAGCACCGCCGGCAGCGATGTAGTGATCGTCGTTTGCGAGCTGAAGCCGTCCCGGCTGAATGTCTGCCAGAGCAGCCAGAGCATACTTGATATAGGGGTGACTCTCCGTCGACTGCGTTGAATCGGGCGCAGCAGCCGTGTCGAGGGCAGTCTGCAGTGCACTCGCCCTCTCAGCCATCAGTCCGATCAGATCGGGCGCAGCGTCAGGGATAGCTGTTGCCGCGTCCTGATAGACTCTGCTGACGCCGTCTTTGCCAAGCCCGATCCCGTCGCCCTTCAGCAGGCCCCGCAGGAGCTGGTTTCTGTCCATGCTCTGGGGGAAACCGAGGCTTACGTAGGCCTCGATCAGCGCCTCTGTGCCTGCAAGTTCGCGTCCCAGCGGATAGATCGCGCTCGTGCCTCCCGCGATCTCGCTCACGACTCGCGTGTAGTACTCCTGCTGGAGGCTCTTGAACAGCGCCTGCATCTGCTGCTCAACCGCGGCTTTTCTTGCAGCGTCGGGTTCATGCATGCCGCCGGCCAGGATTGCGTCCAGCGCCCTCTGGCGAAGATTCTGGTTGCTGGTCCAGAAGGAGTAGACATAGTAGAGGTAACTGTCCCAGACATACGGGGCGGGATTCGGGTATGCGTAGTCACCTTTGAGGACGATGTAGTCGCTGCCAATAGCGTGAACTCCGCCGTATATCTGGACCTTGCCGTTGGATGGATCTTCGTGCCATAGCGTAACCTCTGCGGCGGGAATGGCCATCAGCATATAGGCACCAAAGTTCGGTATGACAAGCTTGTCGTACCAGTAAGGCCGCACTCGTGCGTGCAGTGTCCCGAGGTTCAGTAGGTGTTGGTTATTGAAGAGCTGGAACTGACTGAACTTGGCCAGATGTGAGGCGGTCAGATCAAACGAGGAGAGAGAGTTGACGCCGTCCTGCCTATAGGCAGTCATGCTTATGTTGGTCGGCCAGTCGGGAACCACTTGCGACGGACTGCCGTACATATCGAGCGACTCCTTCAGTACACCGTCCTTCGGAGTGAGCTGTGTCGTCTCCCGAAGCACCGTTGTCTGCAGGTCGTCGATCGCGGTCGCCATCTGCGCGGTCACGTCACCATGGTGCTGCATGAGCGCGGTCAGCAGAGGCCGGTTGCCGAAGTTCTGCAGCGCCGACTTCACGCGCTGCCCTTCCTGCGTGATCAGCGCTAGTCGGTTCGGGTCCTTGTAGGCGTAGAACCACGGGTTCTCCCTGGCAAGCTGTGCATACGCGTTTGCGGCGGTAGCCCAAGCAGTCGGGTTCGCGACACGAGTGGAGTACAACGGGTTTGTCGTCAAGCCCTGGTCGCGGGGGAACAGCCTCAGGTTGTTGACGCTGTAGCCGTAGTTGGCTTGGTTGAGCATGTTCGCGTCGGCTGCGTTAATGAATGTGAGTTCGCTCGTGCCGGTTGTAGGCCCGGCCAACAAGCTCGAGAGGACCTCGGTTGTGGCGCGAGTGTAGATAGTGGTCTCGGCAGTGACGAATGACACATCACCCTCATAGGGCAGGTCCCAGCCGTTGTTGTTCTGCTTGTAGGCTAGCGAGCCGTCAATTGCCTGCACGAAGCTCTGTTGGTAGCCGTCCGCGAGAGCTCCGAAGAGGTTCTGGTTGAGCCGGTCGAGGTCGGACTGCAGTTCGAGCACCGAGCTTCTGATCGCGGCAAGGCTGACCTGGACATCGCCAAGCTGGTAGAGAATCTGGTCCAGACCCCTGTCGATCGTGTCGAACCGGCTGTTGAGCTGCTCGTGCATCGCGAGCATCTGCTGGCGCATTTGGACCACCTGATCCAGCAGGTCCTCGAGCTGCTGCGTGGTCTGATCTGCCCCAAACAGCCCGGCTGATACACCGAAGATGTCGGACAACCCGAGAATGCCATGGCTGATCGTCATGGGACTTGGCTGGGCGAAGGCCAACGCTACTCTGCTTATCCCACTAGCGACCTTTGTGACATCAGCGGCATACTTGGAGATCGTCGCGGCCGTGCTCGCCTGCGAGTCGTCGCCGGCCACGATCATCACCGCAAGCTCCGCGTGGACGCGGCTGCGGATACCGTTCAGGGCCTCGACGTCCTCGGCTCTTTGAGCACGGGCGGCGTTGAGCAACTCGATGTTGGGGTTGACGAAGGAAGCCAGGTAGTTCGACTTCTGAATAGCGTCCACCTGAACCGCCGTTTGGACCAGCCCCGGCATGGAATCAACCACTGCCCCAGCGTGCGTGATCGCGTCCTGGCAAGTGGGCTGAAAACCCTGCGCCCTCAGCGCCTCAAGCGCCGCATAGTCGGCAGGCAGCGCCGCCATGGCCGCCGCAACATCGGGATAATGCTCGGCCATAGTGGCTGGCAGCGGGAAAGGGTCGAACCCCTGCGAACTGAGGTAGTGTAGGAACGCGACCCGCACGATCGCCTTCGATTCCCCATTGGCATCGAGTCCCAGGAAACCGTAAGTCAGCACCACGTTCAGTTCGGCGCTGTTCGCCAGGTCGAACCCCTGCTCGTTCACGAAACTCATCAACTTCGTGAGCTGAGTAGCGAGTTCATCCTTGTGCAGGCCGAGCATCTGGAGTATCTCGAGGCCGAAATCCGCCCGCATGCCCGGCTGCTTAGCCGAGCGAACGCCGAACCTCATCTCCGTCAGGAAGTCGATGGGGATCATCAGGTCGGGGTCATTCGGATTCATCGAACGAATGTGCGCGTCGAACGCGTTGGCGAAGGCGTCCAGCTGCTCGAGTGTGGCGTTGGGGTTCTCGGCCGCAGCCTGCAAAATGGAGGCGAGCACGCCGACAACCCGATGGTTCGGCGAGCGCGCCAGGTCTGTCATCACTACCTGACTCGCAGAAATCGCCTGCTTAAGCCTGAGGTAATCGGCCTGGCTTTGTACCTGGAGATCAGGCCGGGGCAGATCGGCCAGGGCCGAAGTGACCAGAATGAGGGCCGGAATGGCCAGAAGTGCAGAGTGCCTAAACATCTCTCTCCTCCGTACGCACGTTTGCGACACGGAGAGGTGAGATACATCCCCGTGTCTCGCAATCGGAAGCTTTCGTCGCTTATCCTGGCACGTTCTGGAGGGTTCACGCTGAAGCGTGCTGGACTTCGTGCGGCGAGTATTACGGGGTCTCCAACTTCTGAGGCCAACTGGAGTGTAGCCCAGGAATGCCTGGCTGTCAAGGGGTGGGGAGGAGGCTGAGTACTTGGCGTCCCAGCATTCCACAAGCCAGAGGTCCCTTGCAGCCAGCGACCACGAATCCGGCAGGCCCCTGCGGGAACTCTGGCTTGTCCAGCACTGCTAGCTTGTTGTCAGCATCGTTCCCGCAGTATGGCTTGGGACTGCAGATCGCTCATCCGTGTGTTGGCCCTGGGGAACATGCAGGCGAAGAGGCTGCTACTGCGCGCTTTGGATGCGGCGCAGCATTTCTTTGGAATCGATGTAGCCTGTCACGCGTGATGAGGTGACTTCCTTGCCTGAGGAGTTTATGAAGACGATTGTGGGCAGGCCCTTTACGTTGTACTTGCGCATGGCAGTGGTTTCGGCGCGGTCCTGCTTAGTGGCATCCACGCGCAGGCGAACGAATGACGAGGTCGCCTTGACTACCTTCTGATCGGCGAATGGCCCGTGCTCAAGCTTCTTGCAGTAGGCGCACCAGTCGGCGGTGAAGTCGATCATAACCGGCTTGTGCTGCTTCACGGCCTGCTGGACGGCTTTCGGGGAATACGGCTGCCAGGTCATTACGGACTTCTTCGCCGTCGGCGACGCGAGTGCCACGGCAGCTACCAGGGCCAACACGCCGAATGCCTTGCCCACAGATGCCGTAGCGGGTGTCGTTTTGATCGACTTCTCGAAGAACCCGAGATAGATCCCGCCAACTATCACGATTGCCGGTATCATGTATCTCTGCCAGGCTTCCGGCGCGAGCGGCATCACGAAGTACGCCGCTGCTCCGATGAGCAGGAACCCCGCGACCTTCTTTACAGCTACCATCCACATGCCCGGAACGGGCATTCTGGCGGAGAATGTGGCGAGCACAAAGAGCGGTGTTCCCAGCCCGATGGCTAAGGCAAAGAAGAGCACAAAGCCCATCGCCGGACTTCCCAGCTTCGCCACGTACAGGAGCAGCCCGAGCACGACCGGTCCCACGCAAGGGGCGGCCACGATCCCGAATATCAGGCCCATGAACAGCGCGCCAAGGATTCCGCTCCTGGCGGACGCCTTGCTCTCGATGAATGCCGGTGGTCTCAGCTCATACAAGCCGAACATAGACATTGCGAGCGCCAGCAGTACGAGCGCGATTCCCAGCAGCACCACGGGGCTCTGCATCGCCGCGCCAAAGACGCCGCCTGTCGTGGCCGCGACTGCCCCGAGCGTTGAATAAGTAAGCGCGATTCCCAGCACGTATGCCGCGGCCAAAGGCATGACACGCCTGGTGCTTGACTCATGCTGCCCGCTGAAGTAGCCGACTGTCACGGGGATCATGGGATAGACACAGGGAGTAAACGCAAGCAGCAGGCCCAACCCAAAGAGCGTCAAGAGGCGCAGGGGCAGCCCCCGCTTCTCGAGGTCAGCAGCGAAGTTGTGGTCCTTGGAGGTCGCCGCCGTCTCAGCCTTTTGGTGGCCGAAGACGCTGCCGTTGATCTTCTTGACCGGCGTGCCCTTCGGAGCGATCTTCACCGTGAGCTTCGAGTTGACAGTCTCCGGCGGGAAGCACTGGTCCTCTTTGCAGCCCTGCGAATCGAACCTGGACTTGATCGTGATCGCGCCTGTCTTCGCGCCCTGGCGGACACGCCCCTTGACTTTGATCACGAACGTATCCTCGTAAACAGGCAGCTCCTGGCCTGGCGCAAGCGGCGAACTGATGCGCTTCGGCAGCGGGTAATGCACCGGATCGAGGATCAGGGCCTTCGGAGCATCTATCTTGAGCTTGGCAGGATAGAGCGAGTCCTTATGTGCGGCGCCAATGTGGTACCCGGCCGTCACTTTACCCTTGAACGCAAGCTCAAAGGAATCCCCTGGCCGCAGCTTGTTGGCCGAGAGAAGCAGTTTACCTGTGACGATCCGCTCGGATTCTTGTGCCAAGCTCGAGCCAGCAACTGCGAAGAGCGCAAGTAACACCACTAACAAGCGAAGACTGTGTCTAATCATTTCCATTCCATGTTACCAGATCGTACGTCCATAGTCACGCGGCACCTGCTCAGTGTACGAGTTCAGTCATGTGATCATGTCATTTCGAGCAGTGCGAGAAACCTGCTTCTTGCGGGGCTCTTGGCAGATGCCGAAAAGCAGATTTCTCACTGCGTTCGAAATGACAACTCCGGAAGACTGAGCTGTTGCGGCACCTGCTCAGTGCAGGAGCTGAGTCTTGCCCGCTGTCGTCTCGAGCAGGGCGAGTTCCATAAGAGTGTGCGCGTCTTCGCGCTTGCCAGCAACGCTGCAGGCTCTGCTACTCTACATACGTCTTCTATCTCAGCCATGTTACCCAGTGGGGTCGCCTTTCCTCACCGGACGGCTCCTTGGGCGGGCAACAGCACCTGGAATTCCGCGTCGATTACTTATATACTGATGTTCGGTAACAAACGCGATGGAGGCACTGTATGGTTTGGCGGACGCTGACCACCTTGATTCTTATTCTTGGGCTGGGCGTGAGCTGCGCGGCTCAGGAAGAGCAGAAGCAGTTGAGTGACAAGGGCATCACTATCACCTATCCTCAGGGAATGGACTCTCAGGCAAAGAAAGTGATGGATGCGATGCAGAAGTCTGTCGCGCCCGCCCTTGAGATACACAAACAGATCGTCGCGACATTGGGTGACCCGGCCGACACGGCAAAGACCATTACAGACCTCATGGGGGCGGAAGAGGCTCAGGACGCCGCGCGCGCTCGACTTGCTACGTACAAGGAGAAGTCGGAGGCGCTGATTGCCGCGTTCTCCAACATCCATCTGATGAAGAAGACCGAGGCTGCCGCCAAGGGTGGGGTGGATGCCGGGGTGATTCAGGTCCGCTACTCGATCGAGCAGGATGAGTTCAGCGTGGGCCTGGACCTAAACTCGGTGGACGCTGATCGTATCAAGCGCAGCTACTTCCCGGTGTTCGTGAACTCAGACGGGTCTATCAAGTCGCTCGACAAGCTTGGCGATCGGGCGATCGATTTTCTGGGATCGAGCAAGGCCATGTTGGCCGCGCCGATTCACGAGACCGCGGTCTACATCATGCGGGACAAGCTCGGCCTCTACCATCCGTTCACGCGCTGGTTCCTTGAGGCGGTGAGCGGTTGGGTTACTATACGCGCGCTTTCCGGTGATCCACAGGCCGCCGCCGTCGCGAACGAGCTATTCATGCCAGGCGCTATGGCCAAGAAGCTGAGTGATAGGGTCAATCTCCTCGCATGGCCGCAGTCGGCTTACCAGAACCAGAAGGCTCCATTCACCGATCCCGCTCTGGAGGTGGCGCAGACGCAATACGCAGTCGAGGCCCTGTCGCAACTACTGGGCGGAAACCGCGGCAGAACTCTGGCAAAGATAATCGGCGAGGTCAAACACACTTCCGATGCGGACACTGATGCGATCTGTGAGGCGATCAAGAAGATCACAGGGACTGACTTCAAGCCGGCGTTACTTGCTCGCGTGCCAGAGAAGGTCAAGGCCGGGATGGAGACGGGTGAGTCCAAGAAGCTGGTCGCGCAGGCTGAGAAGCTGGCCGCGGGCAAGAAGTGGGGAGACGCTATCTCCAAGCTCCGTCTTGCTCTCCAGATGGCTCCAACCGATGTAAACGCCAGGTTGAACCTGGCGTGGATGGACAGGGAGAAGGGCGATCGCCACGATGCCGAGATCCAGATATTCATAGTGGGGCGGCTTCTGAAGCAGCAGGACTACAAGTTCCACCTGTTTTCAACCAGCGTCGAGGGCAACTACGTTCTCGGCAGGCTGGCGATATTCATTGGCAATCTCGAATACGCCAAGAAGTTTCTGGAGCCCGTTCTGGCGGCGAAGCCGGATCACCAGGATGCGAAACGCGCACTCGAGCAGATCAAGCATATCGAGGGAGCTGCGATGGGTCGCTGATGGGTGAGCCGTACAAAGAACAGCCCGCCTGAGCAGGGCGGGCATCTCCAGGAGGGTTCCAACGCTTTCTCGAAGGAGAGATCAGCACTAGTAACTTCTGCAATTATCGTGCCGTAACTCTCGCAGCGGGCCGGCATCCATCAAAACCGGCTTTTGTGCGGGCAATCGGTCGGGGTGGGAACACAGGTCCAGCTTGTCTGCGTAAGCTTACCTGGCGTACAGCCTGAAGTGGTATACTAATCTGTCATGACCTCCCACAAAACCGTAGCCCGCGCGGCGGGGCTGATGATGGTGGCGATACTCGCCAGCAGGCTCCTCGGCCTTATCCGCGATATGCTCATCGCCAGCCAGTTCGGTTTGACCGGACTGGTAAGCGCCTACACCGTTTCGTTCAACCTGCCCGATTTGCTCTACTTCTTCCTCTCGAGCGGAGCGCTGTCGGGCGCCTTTATCCCGGTCTTCACCGAGCGATATCAGACCGACCGCAAGCGCGAGGCGTGGGAGATATTCTCGATCATCGCCTGCTTCATGGGCCTGGTGCTGATGACTGTGATCGTGATCAGCGAGGTCTTCACAGAGCCGCTCGTGCGCTATCTGGCCGCACCGGGCTATGCCGACCCCAAGTATCAGGAGCTCTTCAGGCTGATCGTTCACTTGACACGCATCATCCTGCCCTGCCAGTTGTTCTTCTTCCTGGGCGGGCTGATGATGGGCACACTCGAGTCGAGACAGGACTTCAGGGCTCGAGCGGCGGGGCCGGTAATCTACAACCTGGGGATTATCTTTGGTGTAGTGATCCTCTCCAGGTGGTTCAGCATTGCGGGGCTTGCGTGGGGAGCGATGATTGGGGCCTTCGCGGGGAACGTGGGCTACACGTTCTACTGCCTCAAGAAGTCGGGCTTCGAGTTCTACCCGAGCCTCAATCTGAGGCATCCTGGAGTCAAGAAGGTCGGGATGCTTGCGCTACCAGTTATACTCGGCCTGAGCTTGCCGCAGATCGACGTGATCATCAACCGCTGGTTTGCGACCTATGTCTCAGACATTGCCCCTGCCGCCCTGAATTATGCGAACCGGCTGATGCAGGTCCCGCTAGGGGTTTTTGCGCAAGCTGCCGGAACGGCCATTCTGCCGACGCTATCAGCCTATGCGGCCCGAAACGCCATCGACGACCTCCGCAACAGCGTCAGCTTCGGCCTTCGCGCCATTCTTGCTATCAACATACCCGCATCGGTATTTATGGTGGTGATGGCCGATCCGATCGTGCGCACCGTCTACATGAGCGGCGAGTTCAGCCCATCGAAAGTGCCCGCGACCTCCATCGCTCTGATCTGCTACTCGGTCGGCATCTTCGCCTGGGCGGGGCAGGCTATAGTCGCGCGGGGCTTCTTTGCCATGCAGGACACGATAACCCCGGTCGTGCTTGGAACGGTCGCCACGATCATCTTCATCCCGTTGAACTTCATCCTTGCCCGTGTGATGGGTCATGGGGGGCTGGCGCTGGCGACTTCCATCGCCGCGACCATTCATCTCCTTGCGCTGACAGTCTTCCTTCGGCGGCGTCTGCAAGGGCTTGAGGGAGGCAAGCTTCTTTCCAGCACCGCAAAGATCTTGATCGCTACAGCTGTGATGGGCGCGCTCTGCATTGGGGTCAGGGTAGGAATGTCCCGGACTCTCGGTACTTGGCAACTTCAGGAGGGTGATGTTCGCGACCCGACAGAGCTTGCGCTGCAGTTGGGCTGGGATCGCACTCCACTGACGCACTACCTGGACTCGCAGATGTCCAAAGAGACAAAGGCGAAGCGTGCGAGTGCATTCAGAGCTGCATACCAGTCGTATCGGATCGAAGCCGAGGTGGAGGACTTCCTGCAGACGATCGTTTGGAGCCGCGACTTCTACGACGATGAGCGATTTGAGGATGTTTCGATCAGCGGTCGTACGCAGGATCTGGTTCATCAGCGCCCCACGAGAGGCTCTTCCTTGTGGCGCATGAACCGAGGCCTACTTGAGGCCGCCTACCCTCAAGCATTTGTCAGGATCGCCGACGTTTCCTCGGTTGCGAAGTGGTTGGAGCCTGCGGATCGGGACCATAGAGGATCAGGCGGTGATCGATGGCTGATTCAAGAAGGCGACATAGTGGATCTGGAGTCCCTCGCGCACGAGCTTGTGAACAAGGAGAATCCGGTCTCAGTGTATCTGCTTTCGGAGATGCCTCACGGCCTCCGAACTGGCCTGAGGAGCTATGTCGCCGATGCTGACGCCGCGAGGGGCCTGGACACGTCCCTTATGCATGACCTCAACAGGGTTATCCGCACAAGTCGCTTGTACTCGCCGGAGAGGTTTGGTCAGCCAACTGAAACAGGCACGACACCTGGCGATGTACGGTTGAGCGAGGAACTCCTGGTTCGAGCCAGAGTAACCCGCGGAGGCCAGGCACTACCGGAGATCAACCGCCGTCTTCTCGAAGAAGCGTTCCCCGACCAGATCGCCAAGCGACCGATCGACCGTGTCGAAGGAAGAATGGGCTCTCTGATCACTGTCCTTGTGGCCATGGCGCTGTCCACGGTCGTCTACCTGCCTCTGCTGAAGCTGACGCGGGTGGAGGAAGTGGACGCGATCTGGGGTGGGCTCCGCCGGAAGCTTTCCAGAAGGCAGCCGATGCCACCGGACACCATTGATCAGCCCGAGACACGACCGGCCGATGAGTCTTGACGCACCGGCCTCTGCCCGCATATTATGGATGAGTAAGAGGGGAAAATCACGGAGGTCCCACCAAATGACAAGAACGCAGTTCCGTCTCGCGATCCTGCTTGTGATCGCCCTGTCTGTCCTCGTCGCTCCCGCCTACTCGCAGACATTCGCTCAATGGATGCAGACGGCCGAGCAGGCCAAGGCTCGCGGGGATATGCCGGGCATGGAAAAGGCCATCCTCAAGGCTCACAGAGTGTCGCGAGGCAACGAAGGCTCGTGGCGCGGGCTTGCCTGGGCGCAGGCTCGGCAGGGAAAGCATGAGGAGTCACTCAAGAGCGCTCGGGAGAACGTGCGGCGCAACGGCGAGTGCGGCTGGTCGCTGCAGCAGCTTGCGGATTCGCTGATCTCGACCAATGACTACGCAGAGGCCCGCACCGTCCTGGCGAAAGCCGACGCTCTGCCTCAGAGCCAGATCGGTGGCGCTCAAGGAGCACTGGATTACACGAAGAACCGGCTCAAGGCATACTCCGGTGAGCGCGTCTATTCGCTGAGATGGAAGGTCCCCGCGAACGCGTTTGGCGGCAAGACATTCGAGCTGCTTATGCCCGCGATGAACACCCCGCGCCAGACGTGCACCTACACCGTGAGCGGCGCGCAGTCTTACGAACCCATCAAGGACGGCTACAGAGACCTGGTAAGGATCACTCAGCAGCCGGGTGAGCCCTGCTGGATCAACGCCACGCTCACACTCAAGGGGTTTGGAATCGGACGGAAGAAGCTTGCCGAGCTGACCTCGCAGGACTACCCCGCCGAGGCAAAGGGCTGCCTGGGCCCGTTCTATCACGGCCCATACTTCGACCCCGCCATCCCCGAGTGCCAGGAAGCCGCGCAGAGACTGAAAGGCGCGACGCCTTATGAGACCGTGCAGAACATCCTCAACTGGATGGGCGACAACTTCACCTATGATGGCAATGCGCAACCTGACGGCCTCAAGGGATTCCTGATCGGCAAGAAGGGCGTCTGCCACCACTGGTGCAGCGGATTCACAGCACTGTGCCGCGCGGCTGGCGTGCCTGCAGTCGTTGCGCACGGCGTTGCTCTGCCGGGTGAGAAGCGATTCAAGGAGGCCGAGGGAAGCCACGGTTGGGCCGAGGTCTACTTCGTCGGAGCCGGCTGGGTTCCTGTTGATCCGCTTGGGCGTGAGACGCTGGCTATGTTCGGCGGCAAGAGCTACATGACCACCGACTGCGCCAACTTTACTGAGAACGACGACCACTTCAAGTACAACTCGATCCAAGGCATACGCTACAGCGGTCGCATCGTAAGCGACACGCCGTAGTCTTGGAGTGCGATAAATCGCCACTTTCGTGGGCCGCGCCAGGTTTATGTGTGCGCGGCCCTTGCTCTGCCGGGCGCACGATGGCGGCATCGGTTGTCTGCGCGCTGATCGTGGTTCCCACGAATTCTCTCTTTTCACTGCCGGAGAAGCTCTCGATGATTGACTCGGCACAACCGAAGAAGTGGGCATGCCATAGATAAGCCCCGGGTGTACAGCAATGCGCCCATTCTGCCCAGTGGCCTGAATGCCGGATATGGGCATGTGCCATCCGTCAGGAACACCCCCCATGTACTGTGGCATGACCAGCCTCTTACGGCATGCAAAGATGGGCATGCCATAATAAACCCTATATATAATATAGGGTGCCCACTTGACACAGTGTACGTGAGAGTGGGCAGGTGGTTAGGGCGAGAGGGTTGCTGGAGGGAATCGCAGAGCGAGCGGAGTCAGAAGTCGAGGGTTGAATCAAGCTTTCGGCCAGCGGGGGGATAGCCGGCTCTGTACACAGCCCGGTATAGAGCTGAGATGGCGTCGACCACTGCACCGAGGCATCTCTCGACATCCGCGATTGAGACCGACTGATCTTCCCTCGCATGCGTAAGCGCGTTCCGCAGGTGCAGTCCTGCTTTGAGGTCAGACCACCAACCTGCGTCCTTGTCTACAGGCTTGCCAGAGTACTTGCGCACCAAGAACTCAAGCCTGTCCTCAAGCCTACGCATCTGCAGCTTGTTTGTGAGTACGAACCTCCCCTGCTGCAGTGCGAGCTCCCTCTCAGTCAGCAACGATTGCTCGGTTTTGTCCAGGTGACCATCCGTCACGAAATCGTCGGCAACTGCGTTAACATGGGCCTCAAGTGCACAGCAGGCCTGCAGCAGGGCGGCGTGAAGGTAGGCAAGGCGACCGTCCGCCGTCGTCTCGGCCTTGGCCTTCTCAAGGAACCGTTTGGCCTCCTCAAGGAGCAGACGTGCGAAGTCGTCAAGCGTCTTCATCGTAACGGTCGACATTCTGGGACTTAAGCACCTCCAGGTTCGCCTGCTTTGCGTGGTACTTCTTTATGGCCAGATCTATGAGTCCCTTAGTTATGCCTTCGCCACCTTCGGCCTGCAAGTAGAAGAGTTCAACGAGACGGCCGCGCTCCTTCGCATCCGTTCTGTACCCAAGCCCTCTGTAGTTGTCCTGATCCGTCTTGTGCCTGCCCTTTGCCAGAGCAGCCGCATTGAGCGGATCGCGAGGCCCCTTGTTGGCAAGGCCGAAATGCCGCTCCAGGCGTTTGGAATTGGAGTGGAGGACTCCGGCGACATAGGCCCACGCCGAAAGAACCGCATAGTTGAGTGCTTTGTGAGCCGAGTCACTGTTGGGCCCCTCTTTCCCTTTTCCGAGGCTGAATGCCGCTCGCTGGACCTGCACAAGCCTAGCGAACTCACCCCCGGCCCTCTGTAGACGCGGATCTGTCCACAAGCGAGGCTTGTTGCGCTTGAGTTCCTCCCACTCGACTGCCTCTGTGCCTGAGCTGCAGATTGATGGAGTGGTTTCTGTGCGATCGAAGTCTCTAGCCGCTATATTGACGCCGCTGTAGTAGTTGAGGATAAATGTACGTGCGGCACGCACGGTGACAGGGTCTCCGCGCTGGCGCTTATCAGCGAAGTCCTGACCGTGCTGGAGTAGCCCAACCTCCTGGCACCATTGCCGAAGTTCAGGGCCGAAAACTGTCTCCTGCATCCTGTCGTAGAGGTCGGGGGAGACCGCTATATTCGTGTTTGATATAAGCTGCACGTCAAGCCTTTGCTCCGTGTCTAGGTCGAAGTACACTTTTATCCCGTGGAGCTCGTCAACGTGTTCTCTTACCGCAAGCTTGATCGCTTCAAACCTGTGCTGGCCACCGATTACCTTCAGCGGACGCTCGGAGTTGTAGTCAAGTACGAATTCACACACGATATTGCTGAACGTTCTCCCCGCCGCTGCATCCTTCTTCATGGCCTTGAATGCAGAATGGTCGAGCAGTATTTCCCGGTTGGCTCTGTACTCCAGCTGTTCCTCGGGGTCGAGCGGCACGTCGGTCGTGGCGGAGGCGATCAGCTTACTGCCGAAGACGTGGCACTCGACATAAACGGCTTTGGTGCAGGAGTCAGTCAGTAGATGCAAACGCTCACGCTCTATCGGCTCAAACTGGGCCACGAACTGCTCGATAAGGGGACGCAGTTTGGCAACGCGTTCTTCGGACAGAGGCGTAGCAGCAACGAAGTCAGAGAGAGCACCCATACCGAAGACCTCCTGTGAACGACAGCCGGACACTCAGTCCAACAGCAGAGATTATACGCGACGCACTTACCACCGGTCAAATCGCTCACCATCATGGCCAGACCGGGCACTCCCTCCGAACCCCCTCCCCTTCATTGTGGCATGGCGCACGGCCGGTCGACCGCTGTAGTGACATTCAGAGAAGGGGCGAGGTCTCCGGCTACGATGCCGAAGCAATCTATCCGCGCGTGGCGGCGTATCTCGCACGCGTGCGGCGGCTGACCCAGCTTCGGGCTGTGAGCGGGGGTAGGGCGTGGCGGCGGTGGATGGGGTCTGTCTCAAGTTCAGGCTCCACTGGCTGGCCTCTGAATCGACGCGACGAGTCCTGGTTGGATGCCCGGGCAAACGGGCGCATTACAGTCACGATCAGCAGGTATCCTGCCAGGAGGATCGCAGCGAAGGCGAGGTTTGAGGAGAAGCCATCATCAGCGTCAGGCAGCGGAGCCAGATAAGCAGCGACGTACGACGGGCAGAACTTCGTTACCCCAGGAGACAGGAGAGCGCACTGACTGTCATCGGATGACACGGCCTGGGATATCGAGAGTATCGCGGCTTCGTAGGCACGGTCCTTCGACGTGTAGGGTACGTTGCAGGGAGTCTCCAGCAGGAATGCGGCGTGACCAAGGGTCGTGTACCTGCGGTGGAACAGCCTCGGGTTTCCATCAGGCCTGCACTTGTGCGCCAGAAGCCCCGATCGGCTCTCGACCTTCTTCGCCAGCAGCATCATCGCATGAGCCCGACTGTCCGAGATGGTTGGCGCGACCTCGATCTCATTGCCCGCGGTGTTGGTGGGGCCGGTCCATTCGTGGGCATCGATCAGCACGTGAGGCCTCCATGTCCGAATCGTCCGATCGACGAAGACGGCTTCCGGAGCCTTCAGAGTCGCCCAATCCCGGTTGATATCGATCCCCTGCGCGTTTAGCCGCTGCTTTTCGGCAAACCCGTCGGGGTTGGCCACCGGTACGACAATGAACACACACTTCTTCAGCAGCTCAGGCTCCGATCCCGACGCGAGCTTTCCGCACAGCGACAGCACCGACTCAACCGGATTGCCCTCATCTCCGTGCTGCCCGGCCACGATCATAACTCGGGTCTTTCCCTCGGATCCGATCGACAGGTCGGAGATCACAAACGCTGGTATCGCCCGACCCTCGCCCGATTTGCCAAAGGCGACCAGACGGGCATTTGCAGAGTCGGACAGCGCCCGCACGCGAAGCATGGCCGCATCGTAGGGGTTAGGGGTTGGGGGGTGGGAGTTGGGGGACGCGTGGCTAGCGGCGCGAGCCAATGCCAGGAGTTGCAGCGAGGATAGAATGAGCACGAGGGCCTTCCCTAGCCCCCAAGACCCAGCTCCTAACCCCTTCTGCTTCATCTCTGCCGGTCCAGGAACATAGGGGCGTCGTGGGAGCACGCGGGGCCGTAGGCAGCGTCGAGCCTGCGTCGCTGGCCTGACTCGCGGATCGCCTTTGAGATCGACTCCAGCCGGGTCTTCATGATACTTTCGCACTGCGCCTGACAGGCAAGAATCCTGTCACCCAGAGCCTGTGCATCGCCGTCAAGCGCGGCGGCAGACCGGGCGAGTACCCCGGCCTCATCACTCTGGCCGGCAAGGGCGTCGAGTGTCTCAGTCGGGACTGCGGCGCTGACGGAGGCTAGCTGCCTGCACTCGCTCTCTCTTTCCTCAATGAGGCGGCTCACGTCTGCCGTAGGATCAGCGGCAAGCGTCGAAAGCAATCGCTCGCTGACGCCTGATATCCTGCCCAGAGCGGCGTTGCGATCTTTCAGCAGCGAGGTGTAAGCCCTGAGGGAATCGACTACCTGTTGCTTTGGCTCGCCAAATGTGCTCAAGCCGCGGCCTCCATCTGTATCTCCTGCTGGATCATCTGATCTGCCTCCGCCCACGTTTCGCGGAGCTGAGAGAGAATCTTGACAGCTTCATCCAAGGCTTCCAGGTCCTGGTTCAGGTTGGCGTGCGCCAGTTTCTCGATGACGTAGTTGTAGAGGGACTTGAGCCGCCCGACGAGCGCGGGGTCGATGTCCTCACGAAGTGTTGATAACAGCTCGCAGACAACAGCGAGCGCCTTGTTGATATTGGTACCCTGCTCCTCGAGCTTACCCTCTTTCATCTTCTCCGCCGCGATTCTGCAGAAGCGAATAGCGCCGTCGTAGGCTGCCAGGAGCAGCTTGGCGGGCGATGCCGTGAGAAGCTGGTTCTGCTGATACTGTGCGTAGCCGTCGAGAGACATTACAACCGTACCTTACTTAGAGTTGCCGTTTAGCGCGGATAGCTGCGCAGAGAGATAGTTGCCCTGATCCTGCAGCTTGGCCAACTGAGATTCCATCGTGTTGAACTGCGAGTAGAGGCGAGCCTCCTGAAGCGCCAGGCGCTCCTCCATATCCGCGATGCTTTCCTCGACATCACCAATTGCGTCGGTGAGTGACTGCTCTGCCGTTGTGATTGAGCCATTGGTCGAGGTCATGTTATCGATCAAATCTCTCAGGGTGGCAGCGGCGCCCTTGGTGTAGGTCAGAGTGGCAGTCATGGGGGCGGGAGACGTGATCAGTAGCGAAATCCCCTTGGCGCTGTTCTTGACCTCATCGCCGCTCAGGGTGAGCATCTGCCCGTTTCCGGTTGCCTCCACGCCGTTGATCGTGCCGGCCACATCCAGCCCGAGCAGGCCTTGGCCAAGGCCGCTTTCACCCGCCCATGCTCCTTCAACGGTGCATGCCTTCACATTGCCTACTCCGGTCGTGCCGGCAGTCGTATATGACAGGTTGCTGGCTACCTCGACATTGCGTTTGCTGCCAAAGCCTGTCTGACGCAGGGTCAGGTAGTTGCCGGCGCCTGTCCCGTCGGCGCCAGTGGCAAGCGCGGTGACGCCGGTCGTGTTCGAGTAGCTGTTGATCCTGTCCACCACTTCCTGCAGCGTCATGTTTTGGGTAAGCGTGATGGTAGTGCCGTTGACGGTGAGGGTCTCATCTTGTGCCAGGTTGGCGTCCATCGCCGCCCCGGCTGTCAACTGCGCACGCTGTGCTGCCTGAGTGATCGCAACCTCCCAGGCGCTGCCCGTCGGCTTTGTGTCCGCTGTGGAGGACAGATATGTTATGTGCGCGCTGCCGGAGTCTATGCCCGCGCTGAAGACCCGCATCACCTGCTGAGGGTTTCTGCTCAGTGCTTTGTCCAGATCAGCCTCGTTGACAACCAGATGCCCGCCGAAGTCCTGGGTTATTCCGATTGCCCCGAGAGCATTGTAGCTGCCGCTGAGGCCTACTACCGGGTTGGTTAGCCCACTGATGATCTCAGACTGGACTCCCCTCAAACGAGAATCGCCAAAGAGAGCGCCGGTGAACCCGCTGTCAGGATCGTAATCGAACTGGTCATCAATAGCGTCAGCCAGATCATTGTACTGGGCAACAAAGTCCTGTATGGCTTCCTTGATGGTTGCCGTGTCTCTTGCAACATCTATGCGAACTGCAGTGCCTGGGTCCGCGCCCAGCAGGTTCATCGTGACCCCCGGTATCAGGTCGGAGATGCTGTTGGAGTCCTTGTAGACAGTTATCTTGCCGGCGCCTGTTCCAAGCTCGATCTGGGCCGGGGCGGCTGCCTGGACGGGATTCTCCAGATCGAAGAGCGGTGCAACGCCCCCAGAAAGGGTTGTGGTTACGGAGAGCATCTTATTGGTCTCACCGCCCTGCGTAGCAGTGAGAAGAAGACGGTAGTCGGGTTCGCTTTCGGTGCCGCTGTTTACGACCGTGGCCTGGACGCCGCTTCCGGCCTTGTTGATCGCGTCCTTGAGACCTGCGAGAGTATTATTGCTGGAATCCAGGGTGACTTTGAGGTTGGTCCCATTGTTGAGAGTGATGTTGACATCGCCGGTCCCAACTACGTCGTTGAGGTTTGTGTAGACTCCCCCTTGCGAGGATACCTGGTGGTTCACCGCGCGGGAGACTACCGTGACGTAGTAGGTGCCCGTGGCTGCCGTATTGGATGCGGAGGCAGTAAGGATGTCCGAATGGCTCGACGATGCGGTGGCAAGGCTGAAGTCCGAGGCGTCGGCAATGGCCGCCACTCTGGTCTTGACTGCGAGAATGCGCGTGTTAAGATCTTGCCAGGCAGTCAGGCGCTCTTGGTACTGGGCCTTCTGGTTCTCGAGCTGCTTCTGCGGCCTGCGCGCGTAGCCCATGATCTTTGAGATAATATCGTCCGTTTGGAGGCCCGATACAAGACCATTGACGGACATCATTCCAGCCATCTTGATCCCTCGTTTTTGGAGTGCCGGTTAGCGGCTAGAGGCTAGAACGTCGCCCTCTCGGGGATGCCTAACCTCCAGCACCAAGAACTCAGCCTGCGGGCCGCTCTCGAGCGACGAAGAATCCGGTTTTGCAGCCACGTCGGCTTTGCACTCTAATAAGAGGCTGGGCCGGAAATACCGGCCCAGCCTGGCAATCGCTTAGCGAAGAAGCGAAAGCAGATTCTGAGGAGCCTGGTTGGCCTGAGCAAGCATCGCAACGCCTGCCTGATTCAGAATCTGATACTTGGTGAAGTTCACCATCTCGGCGGCCATGTCCGTGTCGCGAATCGTGGACTCGGAAGCCGCGATGTTCTCCTTGGCTACGGTCAAGCTGTTGATCGAGGACTCGAAGACGTTCTTCTGAGTCGCACCCAGGTTCGCTCTGACCGTTGAGATATCGGAGATCGCCTGGTCGATGATCTTCAGCGCGTTCGTGGCTGAGCTGGTCACGTCAACGTTAGCCAGCGTCATCCCTGAGACCGCGCCCGCTCCGAGGCTCATGGTGTCGGTCGAAGCGATGTTGACCGTTCTCGTCTGATCGGCGTAAGCACCGACCTGGAACTTCAGCGAACCGCTCGCGGTTGTGAACTGAGCGCCGAGGTCAGCTACCGCCGAGGCGGCTGCCGCAGTCAGAGAGATCGAGTTGCCAAGGCTGTCCTTGAGCTGGGTTCCGGTGCCGGAGGTCCAGCTTGTGTCTGACACGTTTCCACCCAGTCCGCCGGAGTGTGTGACCGTGGCGGCCACATTCACGCCAGCATCGGAGGCGGCAAGCGCGCCACCCACGTTGAAGCCGGCGCCGTTGGTAACCGAGATTGTCGCCGCGCTGCCATACTCGGCGCTAGTGAGCGTGATCGTACCGGTGCCGCCCAAGCCAGCGGTGACACCAGTCGTGTCGGTCTTGGCGTTGATTGCGGCAGCCAGCTGCGTGACGGTCATCGTCGCGGTGTAATTGATCTGAACGGTGTTGCCCTTGCCTGTGAGCATGAACGAACCGTCAGTGCCGCCCAGCGCAACTGTGTCATTGGCGCCGAAGGATTTGCTGAGGATGGTCGCCTTCTCAGCGGCCGTCGTGACGTTGACGCTAACTGTGTCGGAAACGGCAAGCGTGCTGGAGTAGTTCATGTTGGCTGCCGTCACGGACGAGCCCGTGATGGTGGCCTTGATACCGGCAGAGCCGTCCAGCAGTTTCTTGTTTCCGAACTGGGTCTCGCTGGAGATCTTGTTGATCGACGCGAGGGCGTTGGTGATCTGGGACTGGTCAGCGGCGATGGCTGCTGTGTCGTTGGCGCCGGTGTTCGCTGCGTGCACCGCCAGGTCTCTCATAGAACGCAGAAGGTTGTTGACCTCGTTGAGGGCGCCTTCTGTGGTCTTGACCATGTTGACCGCGTCACCCGCATTCTGAATGGCCTGCTGCAGGCCGCTCACCTGGGCTCGCAGTTTCTCGGAAATAACAAGTCCTGCCGGGTCATCACCGGCGGAGTTGATCTTGAAACCCGAGGACAAGCGCTCAATGCTCTTGGAAAGAGCGCTGTCAGTGCCCGCCAGATTGCGGCTTGCTGTCAAAGCAGCAGAGTTGAGGTTGATTCTGAGACTCATAGCGATTCCTCCCTGAAATGCTATCGCCAATCCATGGCGCATCGGCTCTTAGCCGACAAACGTTGGGCGGCTAGTTCTCTACCAGGCTTGCCATCGGCTGCCCCGTAATACTCCGGAAGCCTGGGCCCGCTCAGCTGACATGGAAACCATGTCCGCAGCGGGCGGACGACCATCCTTGAGCCCGATCCGCTGCCGCCATCCGACGCATTTCAGTAAGGGTACTCCACGTAGAAGTATCGACCTTGGTGCGGCGGCACTTGAGCTGCTCGCGGAGCCGGGCCAGTTCTGTCGGCCTGAATGGTTCTCAATCTACCATTTGCTTCTTCCATGAGAGACCGCTCGCAATAACACCAGATTTTCAAAAAAATCACTGCGTGCCATGGGCCATCCGAGTGGCGCCAGTTGGTCGCGCGTCGCCTGCCTCGCCGCCACCAAAAAGGCGGGCGCCGAACTCCAAAGGAGCCCGGCGCCCGGTTGAGAATGAGGTCCTGGTTGTTCTGCTTATTGAAGGAGTTTGAGCAGAGTCTGGGGTGTCATATTGGCTTGCGCAAGCATAGAGGTGCCAGCTTGCTGCAGGATCTGGAATCTGGTGAGGTTGACGACCTCGGAAGCCATGTCCGTGTCTCGGATGGTGGACTCCGACGCCGCGATGTTCTCCTGCGCGATGGTCAAGCTTGTAATGCTCGACTCGAAGACGTTCTTCTGCGTCGCTCCCAGGTTGGCTCTGATGGTGGTGATGTCCTTGATCGCCTGGTCGAGGATGAGCAGGGCGCTTGTTGGATTGTCTCTAACATCGACATCGGCGAGCGTCTTGCCCGATACCGCACCCGCGCCCAACTGGTTCGCAGCTGTCGATTGCATGCTGATTTCCCTGGTCTGCCCTGCATAGGCGCCAACCTGGAATACCAGCGATCCTCTGGCGACAGTGAACTGCTGTCCGAGATCAGCAACAGTCGATCCGGCAGCCGTTGTGAGGGCAATCATGTTGCCGAGGCTATCCATAAGAGTCGTGCCGTAGCCCGACGTCCAGCTGGCATCGGACACGTTGCCGCCTGTTCCACCGGTATGGGTAACCGTAGCCGCGGCGTTCACGCCCTTCGCGCTTGCCGAGAGCGCGCCGCCAGCGAGGATGTCTCCACCGCCGGTGATGCTTATCTCGGCATTAGTGCCGTACTCCGCACTCTTGAGTGTAATGACACCCGATCCATTCACTGTGGCCGCTATGCCTGTCGTCCCCGATTGGCCGTTGATGATGCTAGCCAACTGAGAGACCGTCATGGTTGCGGAATAGGCGATCTGAACCGTGTTGTCGTTGCCTTTCAGGCTGAACGTTCCCGTGGCGCCAATGGCTGCCGCGTCGTTGGCTCCGAAAGCCTTGGTAAGAACGGTAGCCTGAGCGGCGGCGGTTGTGACATTGACGCTTACTGCGTCTGTGTCTGCAAGGGTAAGAGCGTAGTTCAGATTCGCCGCCGTGGTCTGGGTGCCGGTGATGGTGGCCATGACCCCGGCCGATCCATCCAGCAGTTTCTTGTTGCCGAACTGAGTCTCACTGGCGACCTTGTTGATCGAGGCAATCGCGTTGGTAATCTGTGCCTGGTCGGCTGCGATTGCCGCATCATCATTGGCGCCCGTGTTCGCTGCGTGTACGGCGAGGTCTCTCATGGAACGCAGCAAGCTGCTTACCTCGTTGAGGGCGCCTTCGGTGGTCTTCACCATGTTGACTGCATCGCCGGCATTCTTGATGGCTTGCTCGAGGCCGCTCACCTGGGCTCGCAGTTTCTCTGAGATTACAAGCCCCGCCGGGTCGTCGGCCGCGCAATTGATCTTGAATCCAGACGACAGCCGTTCGATCGTCTTGCCGAGGTTCCTATCGGTGCCGGCCAGGGTTCGGTGTGCGGCCAGTGCCGACGTATTCAGGTTGATTCTGAGGCTCACTTTGGTCTTTCCTCCTTGAACGATTGCTCGTTGTCCTGTCGCGACTGACTTCCTGTCAGCTCAAGGACGTTTACGGCGCCTGCCGGAGCAGGCTTCTCCTACCTACTACATCGACTACGTGCGGACGCGGCATTAGCATCTTTTTTGGGAATTTCAGGGGTGCCAGGAGGCCTAGCTGATCCACGCTCTACACCTTGCTTGAGTCCGTCTGCGCTGAGTAGCGGCAGCATATCGAAGCGCCGCGCCTGGGCATTCGGTAGGGCACGGCTGCCAATGCTGTGCGGGGTGGTGGGAGTTGGCCAGCGTGGATGGTTCTAGATGAGACGTGATGAGCTGGTCCGGACGTGACAGAGGGTGGTACCGTACTTAGGTATCAGACGGCACAGAAGGCAGGAAGATGGCCAGGCTAGCCTCTTGCGGATGGATTCTAGGCTTCTCCAAGGGCTTTGGAGACCGCATCCACTGAGGCCTCGCCGGCCGCTCTTACGTTTTCTGCCCTAATCTGGTCCAAGAGTTCCTTGCGGTGCACCGGTATCGACTTAGGCGCGTTGATGCCCAGCCGCACCTGGTCACCCCTTACTTCGATGACCAGAAGCTCGATGTTGTCGTTGATGATGATCGACTGCCCGACCTTCCTGGCTAGAACTAACATCTTGAGTGCTTCCTTTCACTCGTGCGGCCCCTAGGCCGCCTTGACGACTGCCTTCTCCCCGGCATTCTCGCTGTTCTCGCTTTCCATATTTACCACAAGTGGGTGCTTTACCGAATAGCGATTGTCCTGAAGCACCACCTGCAGGCCGATCAGCTCCTCCGAGTTGATCACGACAGGCGCTGCAAGATTGATCGATAGTTCGCGCCCGCCCTCGCCGACAGTAACGATAGTCAGCACAATGGCATCGTCCGCGTTCTCCAGGTGCAGCATCTCTGCTTCGGCATCCGGCACCTCGATCTCGTAGTCAGCGAAGAATCTCGATGGATCGACGACCACGAACGCCAGGCCCGGCTCATCGATCGACTGAAGCCATCTCAGGCTTGTGTCCGGACGGTGCTGCATCAGGCAGTAGTCCTTGTAGTCCTCGAAGCCGATCGGACCTTTCAGCATCTTGATGATCGAGGAGTCGTCGATTTCGAGTACACCGAATCTTGTCGTTTCTACTTTCATCTTAACCTCCATTGCCCTCATTAACCGAGTGTCTGAGCGCTGGTTAGCGCGAGACTAAGGACTTGTTGAGTGACCGCCAGGGCTGCTTTATACACGTTCTGCTGGGCTGCCAGATCTATGGTGGCCTGCACCAGGTCGATGTCCTCTGTTTCAGAAAGCAGCGTTCTTAGGCGATCAGTTGTCTCCGATATCATTGTGGAAGCGTTATCCATTCGCGCGGAAACAGAACCAAGGTTCGCTTCCGCCGCGAGCAAGTTATCATAGTTTGCGTCAATGTTGTCCAACTGAGCGCTGATCAGATCCTCGTCGCCTGACTGGATGGCGTCTCGCAGCTGCGTCACCATAGTGAACAGATCAGTGGTGCCCGCACCTGCCGATCCATCGAAGTTGAACAGCTTGTTACCCGGAACGTTGACCGTAAGGCTTACCCAGCCCAGCACTTGGGTCTGCTTATAGCTAGAGTTCCCCTGGTAAGCATAGGGCGGACTGCCGGCCTGTTCGGCCAGCGGAGCCGTATTGGTCTTTGTTCCGCTGAACACATACTGGTCCATGTATTTCGTGTTGGCCAAATCAGCCATCTGGTCCAGTATGTTATTCAGTTGCGTCACGTTCGTCTCAGCAGCGGTGCCGGTGTAATCCGGCTTCGTAGCGCTCACTGCGATGTCTCTGGCGGAACGCACCAGGGTAACCAGATCCCCGATTGCATTGGCACTTGCGTCCACCATTGGCTGCGTGACGGTAATATTATCGGCTAGCTGCCTTGTGTTACTTATAGCAGCGCGCAAACTCAATGCCCTACTTGTTCCAGAAACGTCGTCGGATGCTTTCTGGATCCGCTTCCCGCTGGCCGCCTGGCTCTGTAATGCAGTCAGTCTGCTGCTCGAGAGGCTCAGGTAGGACTGAGTGTTTCTGATCTGCTGATTGAGTGATGTTCTCATATGGCTTACCTACTGGGGCTGTTGCGGAGCTGTAGCGGGCGTCTCTGACGCCCCTGGGAGGCGTCGGAGACGCCTGCTACAACTGCGGATCACAGAAGAGCGATCTATCGCAACTGCCTCCTACCTACAGTCCTGTCTGCATGAGTGTACCCAGCATCTCGTCGTAGGCTGTGAGTACTCTTGCCGCTGCAGTATAGGCCTGCTGGTACTTGATCATATTGGTCATTTCCTCGTCCGTACTTACCCCCGAAATCGACTGCTGCTGGGCGGTGTACTGGTCAACCGCCAGTTGGCAAGCTCTTGCGCGGGCGGTGGAGAAGGTGGCGAAGCTCCCGACATCAGTTACAAACTGACTGTAGAGCTGGTTCAGCGTCAGCCCGTCGCGGACCACGGCGTTCTGGAGGTTGGCTATGGCTGTCGCGTTGCTGTTATCGCCTTCGCTGCCATCGAGCGAGGCCGCAATAAGCTCGGGGTTGTCCACTATCAACGAATCGAGCTTGATCGTGGCCGCGGTGGATCCGGCCTGGAAGAAGTCGCCTCCGCGTACTCCGGTCAGGGTTGTACCTAAACGGTGCACGGTGTTGACCTGGGAGACGAGCAGGGAGGCGACATCATCGAGGCGTTGCATGTAGGAGTTGATGGTCTCATCTCGCAGCTCGACAATGGCTTTGAGTTCGCCTCCGTTGTTCAGCACAGTGCTGCCGTCGCTGGCCCACGTGACTATCTGGTTGCCGGAGACAACCTCGCAATCAAGGGCGTTGTACCAGTTGTCCTGCACCAACACCCGGCCCCCGATGGATATGATGTAGCCGCCTTTGCCGTCGCCGTGCTGGCTTACATCTGCGAGTTCGGAAAGACGCCCCAGCAGAGCATCCCTTGCGTTGAGGAGGTCGTTCGAGTTCATCTGCCCCTCCTCAACCGAGTTGATCTGCTGGTTCAGGTCGGTTATCTGGGAGGCTATCTGGTTGATGCTGTTGACGCGGTCCACGACAGTCGCATTCAGGTCATAAACCGCGTCCCTGAGCTGCCCGTAAGTGTACTGCATGTGCTCGGCCAGAGTCGATGCTTTGGAGAGCAGTGAGCTTCTCACCGATTCGGACTCCGGACTGGTTGCTGCTGCCTGCCAGGCGTTCCAGAATGCGCTCAAGTCGGATTGCAGACCCGAGTCGCTGGGCTCGCCGATGGCAGACTCGACCTGCATCAGGAAGTTGGCCTTGTACTGCCATTCGGCGCTCTCATTGCTGGCGGCTCGCAAGCGGTTTTCAACCAATGTGTCGCGAATGCGCCGGATGTCACCTGTGACGACGCCGGCTCCGCCCGTGCTTCCGGCAAGGGAGCGCTCGGATGTGGACACCTGCTGGCGCTTGTATGACATGTCGCTGGCATGCGCGACATTATAGGCCAGGACATCCAAGGCACTCTTCTGTGCATTCAGCCCCGAGTACGCTATGTTGATACCGAAAAATGTGCTTCCCATTGAGGCTATGCTCTAATGTCCAAGCTCAGGACCATCGGCTGGCCCCCGCTGAGCGCGGCGTCATTGGAATAGGAGTTCGGGCCCTGATCGCAGGCAAGTGTGCGAAGGCAGCAGGCAACAATGTCCAACCCGTTCTGAAGCAGCAGACGGTTGGTTTCGTGCTCCTCACGCAGTATCGCCGCTGCTTTGCTTATGTGGGCGATCTCGCGCTTGATCTGATCGGCATACATCGTTCCTGATGCTCCGGCGACTGATGCTGCGTCGGCTGTCGCGGGATCCAGCCCCGCTGATTCAGCCAACCGCCCGGCCGCTTCGGCGGCTCGCTGGTCGGCCTCGCCAATCCGCCGGAGGATATCCTCCTGAGCCTTACAGGCCCTGACCAGCAGTTCTGCATCGTTGGCCACCAGTGCCTCTTGCTCGTCGAGTGCGATCAATCGGCCTTTCTCGAGCAGCGCGGAGATCTCACTCAGCGCACTCAGCAGATCCTCGCCCAGTTGGCTTTGGGTTCTCATGCTGCTATACCTGCCCTTCGACGGCGGCGCCGATCATCGCCGAGGCGATGTCTTTGCCTGACGGTGACTCACCGGCCGCGAGCGATGCCTTCGCTCGAGCGACCTCGTCCTCTCTGGTCTCCGGCATCGCTAGCGCGCGCGATCTTCCGTGCTCAACTAGTGCAGAGAACTTAGATATTGTCACAACGTCACTCCGTATCATCTTCGCAACTGCATCCGTTGCGTTGGTCTTGTAGATCTTCTGAAGATGAAGCGCCGTCGCCTCACCCGCTTTTCCCACCGGTATGATCATGGCTTCCTACCTCCGGACACCAATCGCATCCAAGCCAACCATCTCATCCTTAGCTTTGTGAATATCGGCTCTAGCCTGCTCAACGGCTGTCGTGCCCTCTGCGGGACCTTTCGCCTCGAGCCTCGGCGCAAGCTCTCTGTAAAGCATGTCCGCAATCCCAACTGACTGGGTCCGGGCTGCGGTCGAGCACACCTCGGAGTCCATCATGTCCTGGAACATCTCTTCTTCCCGGGCGGAGCCGAACAGATCGGCCTTGGTTACGGTCTTGCGCATCGACTTGAGGAGCATGTTCATGAACATCCCCTCCATATCAGCGCAAGCCTTCTTCAGCGCCTTCCGCTGCTCCACTGTGCCAGTTTCCGTTGTGCTCTCGATTCTCATCGGGCTGAACCTGTCACCTGTCCCCTAGATGATCTCCAACTGCGCCTGCAGTGCTCCCGCCTGCTTCACCGCCTGAAGGATCGCTATCAGGTCTCTGGGTGTAACGTGCAGAGCATTCAGCGCCCTCACCAGCTCACCGACGGTCGAGCCGCCGGGTATCTCCGTCAACGGCGCTTTCTCCTCGGTCGCGTTCACGGTCTTCTGGTTCGTGGCGACGGTCGTTCCGCCGCTCATCGGCTGAGGCTGGCTCAGCAGCCATTCGTCGGTGACTTCGACCGTGAGCGCTCCATGCGAGACGGCCACCGGCGTGATCCGCGCCTGCCCGCCGATGATCACAGTGCCCGTCCGCTCGTTGACTATGACCTTGGCGACCTGATCGGTTGTGACCTGAGCGCTCTCGATCAGCGAGATGAGTGACACGAGGTCGTTCTTGTAGTCGGACGGCACGTTGACTGCGAGCACGTTTCCATCCACGGCCGAGGCGTAGTGCCCGCCGAGGACTTCGTTGATCGATTTCGCAGCGCGCGACGCGGTGGTGAAGTCGCTCTCGTTCAGGGTCACGTTGACGGAGTCGTTAACCGTCAGCTCAGTCTTCGTGTCACGCTCGACGAGTGCGCCACCGGGTATACGCCCGGCCGTCGGATGGTTCTTCGTCGTGGAGGAACCGCCGCCCGAGGCACTGAAGCCTCCGATCGAGACGGGTCCCTGGGCTACTGCATACACCGATCCGTTTGCCGCTCGAAGCTGTGTTTGCAGCAGCGTGCCTCCCTGCAAGCTTCGCGCATCGCCTAGAGAAGATACGACCACGTCTATGGTTGTGCCCTGTCGGGCAAAGGCAGGGAGCGTCGCAGTGACCATTACGGCCGCCACGTTCTTTACCTTCATCTTGTCTGCGGCGATGGTGAGCCCATACGTGTTCAGCATGTTGGCTAACGATTGGGTGGTGAACTTGGTCTGCTGGCTATCGCCGCTTCCATCAAGCCCGATTACCAATCCATAGCCAATGAGCTGATTCGCACGCACCCCCTCGATCGATGCGATGTCCTTGACGCGCACGCTCTGTGCCAGAGCGGCGGTTCCTCCAACGCTGATCGTCAGGATCACTATCAATGCTGTTGTGATTGCAGCTTTCATCTACGCCTCTGAAACTCGCGGATTGCGGATAGCCGGCACGGCTATGGGCGATCTGCCATTAGCCATCCGCTAGAAAAGTATCCTCAATATCCTCGTAACCAGCCCTTCCTTCTGCCTGCTGCCGACCGGACCGCTGCCGGTGTGGGTGATCCTGGCATCAGCTATCGCTGTCGAAAGGACTGTGTTATCCGGGCTGACGTCCTGAGGACGCACGGTCCCGGTGAGCTTGATCTCTTCCTTCTCGCTGTTGGTCTGGACGAAGCGAGTGCCCTCGATCTCGAAGTTGCCGTTGTCGGTGACCTTCTTTACCGTGACCGTCATCCTTGCAGTGAACGTGCTGGCTCTGGTTGTGGAGCCCTGGGCCTTCAGCGAGTCCCCAGCTGAGTACTCGAAACCCGGTATGTTCTTGATCAGCGGCCCGACTCCGGGGCTGACCTCGGTCTGAGTGTCCTTCTTAGCGTTCGTGGAGGCGGTGCTCGTGGATGAGGCCGACTCGACTATCACAACCGTAAGAACGTCTCCGGCCTTGACCGCCTTCTTGTCGGCGTACATTGGGGTCGGTTCGTCCTTCGGGAACAGCGACTCAGCGCCCACCGCCGAGGCGATCACAGTTATCAGAATGCAAGCTATCGTCCAGCGTGTATACATGTTGATCTCCATCACCTGGTCAGGCATACAAGCCCGGGGCCAAGCACTTTCGCCTGCACGTCCTCCGTGGCATCCGCCGGCCGGACCTTCACCAGCTCACCAGTTCGGGCGTCAGCTTTGATTTCGCCCGTCGTGTGGAGGGTGACTCCACCGCATCTGACGGTCAATGAGGCTGTCTCACCTCGCAGAACTGCATAGGGTGGGGCAACGTCGTTACCGGTGATCATCGTGCCTGTCGAGAGAGCCCTGCGCGCTACCCAGCCCGTGGTGTCTTCCCGGGACTGCACCAGCGCGTCTGGTTTTCTAGTCACATCCCGCCGATCCCATTCGGTGTTGTCGGGCGTCAGCTCCTCACCCTGCCGGATTGCCTTGGTGGCCACAAGCACGCTGGCCATTGCCTTGACGGTCAACGATACCGTCGAGCTTGCTGCCACACGCTCATCCACGATTGCGTCTACTGTCACCGCAACCGTTCCTGGTCTCAACGTGGGGTTCAGCATCCGGGCTCTGAGCGCACTGGAATCTCCCCCCGCAACGACGATCTCTCTCGGAGCGCGATCGACAGCCACGTCGTAATCGCACCCATCATCAGGCAGCTGGCTTGCGATCAGGGCCCTGGCTTCTTCTGCGAGAATGTCCGGGCCGAACCTCGCGCACTTACCAATCAGTTCGACGCTGTCGACGCCGGCGATCTTAACATCGACTTTGGTGTCCGCGGAAACCCGCCGCCGCACAAGATCACTGCTGACTCTGCTGACTTTGCCCGGCACGGGAGCCGTGGTGACCACGATCTCACCGACCTTAGCGGCCGCTGGGCCCAGGATTCGGGCAATGTCCTTCACTGCCACAGGTCGGGCGGGCCGTACTTCAGCCTGAGCCCGCAGCGTGACCGTGGTCACTGCCGGCGCCGAGTAGGCCACGGCCCATAGAATCATCAAGACCATCGTTGCAGCAAAGGTCAGGCTTGCCCGTCTCATATCATATCTACCTGCGAATATTGTTCGCGATGTTGAGCATCTCATCCGCGCTCTGGATGGTCTTCGAGTTGACCTCATATGCCCTCTGCGCGAGGATCATGTTGACCATCTCCTCGACCACCTTGACGTTGGACATCTCGACGAATCCCTGAGAGACCTTCCCAAGCCCGTCCTGCCCAGGCGTTCCGGGTATCGCTTCGCCGGATGCTTCCGTCTTGGCGAAGAGGTTCCTGCCGAGGCTCTCAAGTCCGCCCGGGTTCACAAAGCCCGCAAGCTGAATCTGGCCGAGTTCCTGTGGAGCGCTCTGCCCATCAAGCTTCACCGAGATCGTGCCGTCCTCGCCAATACTGATCTCTTTGGCCCCGGTTGGGATCGTGATTTCCGGCTGGACCGCGTAACCGTCGGAGGTGACGATCCTGCCAGTCCCGTCGATCTTGAAGGAGCCGTCTCGGGTGTAAGCTACTTCGCCCGAGGGTTGGTTGACTTGGAAGAAGCCGCTGCCCTCGATGACAACGTCAAGGGGGTTGTCGGTCTTCTGGAAGTCGCCCTGGTCAAAGAGCTTCTGAACGCCCGCGGCTCGGGTGCCGAGACCCACCTGAATGCCGGTCGGAATCTGCACGCCCTGCGCCTGGTTCGCGCCGGCCACCCGAACAGTCTGATAGAGCAGGTCCTGGAAATCGGCCCGAGACCGCTTGAACCCCGTCGTGTTCACGTTAGCGAGGTTGTTTGCTATGACGTCCATGTTGAGTTGCTGGGCTTCCATCCCTGTAGCCGCTGTATGCAGACTGCGAATCATTCACTGACCTCCGCTAGACTCTTCCTGCTTCATTGATGAGCTTATCAAGCGTGCGATCGAGGTTGCCGATCATCCTCTGGTTAGCCTCGAACGAGCGCATGTTGGTGATCATATCTGTCAGTTCGCGGACCACGCTGATGTTGGCTTCTTCGAGCGAGCCCTGCACTACCCTGGTCTCGCCTGGTTTGACGCCCACGAGCTTGATCTTATCTACTTGGTTGCCGTCCACGGAGACAGTGCCGTCTTCGGCGACTCCAATTTTGCCTTCAGCCAGCTTGATGCTGCCCGACCGGCCCTGGACCTTCGCTCCGTCGGCTGTGACGAGTTCCCTATCTGAATTCAGTCGGAAGTCGCCGCCGCGCGTCTGCCTCGTGCCGTTGCTGTCAACGACCTCAAATGAGCCGGGCCCCTCGATAGCAAAGTCGAAGGCATTGCCCGTGACTCGGATCGAGCCCTCGGACAGGTCGAGCTGTGAGCCGACGTTCACGAGCACCGGAGACACCGGCGAGTCGGGATACGATGTTCGATTGGTGACGCTCAAGGCATTGATCCGCTGATCGAGTGCCTGCGCGAACGTGTCGGACTCAGCCACGAACCTCTGGCGCTTGAACCCCGCAGTCCCGGCATTCGCGATATTGTTAGCGATGGTGTCCTGCTTGAGCGACTGAGCAACCATCCCGCTTGCAGCTGTATAGAAACCTCTGATCATGCAATGCCTCCAACTCACGTATCGACACGTCCGGTTCCGGCCTTTAGCGACAACGAGCGACCGTCTTGGTGACGATGCCTTCGGTACTGCATCCAACCATTGCATAATCCGCGCTTAGCCCCTAAAATAGGAGCAACCCTAACCTGGAGGGATCGCACATGCAGTTGAATGGCACTTGGACAGCAATCGTAACCCCGTTGACTCCGGATCAGAAAGTCGATTGGGACGGGCTCAAGCGCAACGTCGAGTTCCAGATATCGCAGGGGATCGATGGGCTTGTTCCCGTCGGCACGACGGGCGAGTCTCCCACGCTCGACTGGGATGAGCACAATGGAGTCGTCGAGAAGGTGATCGGTTGGTGCAAGGGCAAGTGCGGTGTGCTTGCCGGCACGGGCAGCAACTCAACTCACGAGGCCATCGTCAGCACCCGCGAGGCGGTGAATGCCGGAGCCGAGGCGGCATTGCTTGTCGACTGCTACTACAACGGCCCCTCCTCGCAGGAGTTGCGTGACGAGTACTACGCCGCCGTTGCAGCCGAGTTTCCTCGGACGACTTTCGTGCCTTACGTGATCCCGGGCCGCTCCGGCACGGCGCTCACGGTCGAGGACCTGGCGATCCTGTACTCGAAGTACCCGAACATCAATACAGTCAAAGAGGCTACCGGCGATCTGGCTCGCATGGCCCGGACGCGCTCGCTGCTGGGGGATTCGTTCTCGATAATGAGCGGCGACGACGATATCACATTCAAGATGATGACCGATTCCGGCATCCGCGCGAACGGCGTTATATCCGTGGCGACCAACGTCGTCCCTGCCGGGATCAAGAAGATGGTGGATCTGGCTGCGGCGGGTGATACGGCAGGCGCCGAGAAGGCGATGCAGGCCGTCGCCCCGCTGCTTGGCGTAGTCACGGTCAAGGTCGATAACCCTCGAACACTTCCGTCAGGCGAGGTCGTGATGGTCAACGACCGTTATCGTAACCCGCTGGCGATCAAGACGCTGATGACCGGTCTCGGGATGCCTGCGGGCCCCGGGCGGAGGCCTCTGGGCAAGATGACAAAGGCCGGCGTCGATGTGGTGCGATCCGCAGCGGCCAAGGTGTGGCAGGCCAATCCTGAGGTCCTCGCCCCGATCGGCGAGTTCTACGGCGTGGATATCGCCAAGCGCCTCGCAGACGACAGTATCTGGTCCAAGCTGGCAATCTGAGTAGCTCAAGCTGACCCGCAAGCTCGCAATGTCGTACACGAGTATGACCCGAACCAAGAGGCCAGGAGCCACGCGGCTCCTGGCCTCTTAACTAGTGGCCCTGGTACGCCTAAGGCGGAGGCATCACTCCACGTCCCCTGCCGCTGTATCCTGCGATCAGCGAGATGATGAAGAGGACTACGAAGATCCAGAACAGTACTTTGGCTATAGTCATCCCGGCAGCAGCGACTGTCCCGAAACCAAGCACCGCTGCTATGATCGCCAGGACGAAGAATATAGCTGCCCAGTAAAGCATTGTTTTCTCCTTGCGTTCCAAGCCGGATTGCACTCGGAGCGCCATCCCGGCTCTGACGTTGCAAGGTACTATTACCCAGTCGATGCCCGATGAGCCTCGAAAGAAGTGAGAACCTGCCGGCGCGATGCCGGCAGGTAGTGGAGGCTGATACTAGCTCTGTGGCGCTTCCACGTTTGGCCCCTTAGAGGCCACGCCTGTGAGGAGCTTGTCTGTCTCCTTCTCTTCCTTAAGTGTCTCAGCGAGCTTTTCAGCGACTTCCGTGTCACCCAGCTGCTCGGCGATGGCCCGAAGGGTACCGTAGGTGGCTATCTCGTAGTGCTCAGCTTTTTGAGCGCCCGCGATGAGAGCGGCGTCGCGCACGTGTCCTTCGCCTTTGGACTTAACGATCTTCTCGGCGTCCTTGATGATGCCGGCCATGCCCTCGCATTTCTCATCCTCGGGCTCCAGGTCCAGCATCTCGAAGACTTCCTCCAGGCGTGCAGCCTGCGTCTCGGTCTCGTGGATGTGCTCCTCGAAGTCCTTCTTCAGCTCTTCTGAGGAAGCCGCTTCCACCATCTTCGGCAAGGCCTCGGTTAGCTGCTTTTCTGCGCTGTAGGCATCGTTGAGTTCTGACTCGAACAGATCGCGCAGTGTCTCAAGCTGTTTCATGTGCTGCTACCTCCATTAACGATCACCATGGTGAGAGTACTCCACCGAGCAACAGCCCAAAACGTGAGCCGCGAAACTACGCGTTGATGATCTCCCCTCCATTCGGATGCAAGACCTGGCCCGACATATATGAAGAGTCATCGGAGGCCAGGAACACGAAGCTGGGCGCGACTTCTTCGGGCTGCCCCGGCCTGCCCATCGGCACGTCAGCCCCGAACTTCGCCACCTGCTCCTCCGTAAATGTCGAGGGAATCAGCGGCGTCCATATCGGCCCCGGGGCCACCGCATTGACCCTGATCTTCTTTGGCGCAAGGTTCAGGGAAAGCGAACGGGTGAAAGAGACTATCGCCCCCTTGGTGGATGAGTAATCGAGAAGATGGGAACTGCCCCTGTAGGCGGTGACGGAGGCCGTGTTGATGATCACGCCGCCCTCCCCCAGGTGCCGCAGAGCGTGCTTGGTCAGGAAGAACATCGCATAGATGTTGCTGCGGAAAGTGGCCTCGAGTTGCTCCGCCGAGATTTCCTCGATAGAATCGCGTGGATGCTGCTCGGCTGCGTTGTTCACCAGGATGTCCAGCCGGCCGAACACGCTTATCGCCTGCTCGACCACCTGCTCGCAATGTTGCTCCCGGCCAATGTCACCGGCGATGTAGATGCACCTCCTTCCCTTGTCCTCAACGAGACGTCCTGTTTCGTGGGCGTCGTCATGTTCCTCGAGATACGCAATGGCCACATCCGCACCCTCTTTGGCAAATGCCACACAGACGGCTCGGCCTATGCCGCTGTCGCCTCCCGTGACCAGGGCGACCTTCCCCTCTAGTTTGCCGCTGCCCCTGTGCGCGTCATCTTCTGTCCTGGGACGCGGGGTCATCTCTGATTCCATCCCAGGTTGGCGGTCCTGTTTCTGGGGCGGAAGAGTCTGCTCGCTGTCAGGCATCGTTACTAACCTCCTGGTGCTATTTGGCAATGGGTAGGATGTAGTGCTGAGCCGCCCACAGACCGATGTCAAACCCCATATACAGACCCTGGAGGTTGCTGAATTCGTAGTGTATGCCGCCGTATATCCTGCTGCGGCCGGCTTCGTAGGCTGCTTGGGAGAAACCGTCGTATGACCTGTAGACTCCAGGCAGATCATCCGAGCCGACAGTGAAGGGATTGTAGTCGCCGTAGAAGAGGGCGAGGATCTGTGCGGCGGCGCCGCTGAAAGTGCTGTGGCCGGAGACGCACTCGGGGAATGGCGGCGTGACGATCAGCGGCTCCCACGTCGGGTCGGGCGTGGTGTCCGGATTGCCATCAGTGTCTGCTTCGCGGGTAGCTGTGATGGGCCTCCAGAAGTCGTATGTATACTTGCAGTCCCAGGCAGCTATCGCGGCGTCGGCCGAAGCGATGTTGAGCAGGGCAAAGAGCCGCGCGTTCTCCTCGAGGCTGTTCTGCCGCTGCGAGGCAATGACTTGCGCGATCTGGTTCCAGTGGCCGGGTGGGGTGGATGTCCCGCGGCCGTCGGCCCAGAACAGGGCGATCTCAGTCTGATCGGGCGTGCGGACCAGACTGTCTTTCTCGCCCAGTATCTTGACCACATCGAATGAGCCCGTGTAATCCGGGCTGGTGAGGGCGGGCGGTCCGTCTCGCCTGAACTGGGACCCGGTTGTCATCGCGAACGGCGTCACGAGCGGCCAGTTGGGCAGGAGGGCCGGCTGGAATCCGGGGGGCGTCGGCCGCCATTTGCCCGGGTCCGCGCTGGGAGTATATGGCACGATGTCAGACGAGTGGTCGTTCAGCCGCCAGGCAACAGTTGCGCCCCCGACATAGAGTCCGAGAGAAACGCCATCCTTCTTCGGCTGGCCGTCGGGGATGCTGATCAGGGATTGAGCAAAGGCCTCGTCCAATGCTGCAAACTGCGCAGGATAGAGATGCATCAGCACTCGATGAGCCGCGGCGGCGGCCGCAGCCTCGGGTGACGCTCCTGGAGGTGCTTCTGCGTCTACGTGGTACGGCGTGTAGTCCTTGTAGAGCGCATTGACCGAGTCGTAGATCGCGGCATGGACCATTGCCAGCGCACGAGAGCTTTTGGGAGGCGATGTATTGTCAGTGCGGATTGCTTCGAGCGCGACGTTGTTCCAGTCAATCACGACGTCGGACATGAGATCGGCTGGCAGGAGAAGTAGGGCAAAACAAGGCAGAAGCAGCTTGAATGCACGAAACATAGCTCTGTCCCCCTCGGCGTAGTAGGGGACGGAGCCCTATTCCGCATGCCCTCGTCCCCGCGCGCAGATGTACCCGCCCGCAAGCTGTGAACAAACCATGTCACTGTGTGCGTGGCTGGTGGGGCGACGGATCAGTTCTGTATTCGCTGAGCTATGCTGTCTCTTACTGATTCGAGCTTGGTTACGTCCTTAGAGTATACCTTCCAGTCTGTCGCCATCTGCTGGACGTAGGCGAGTGTAGCCGTGCGGCCTATCTTCTGCTCGAGCAGCCAGAAGTACTTGTAGTCATCGAGGCTGTCTCGGAAGACCTCAAGCCTTACTGAGCTTACTGGCCCCGCGGTGCCCGTATGGATCTTGCCTGGGTAGAGCAGCGAGCCCTCGCCATACAGCCGGCCGTCGATGCCTTTGCCGGTGCAGGCATCGGTCCAAGGGTCTGACACGTCTCTCCAGAAGTTCGAGTGCCAGTAGAGCCAGCCAGTTGCCTGGTGCAGATAGCACTGCCAGGCGATGATTCGGTGCGACATCGCCGGGTCCTGCAGGAAGAAGTTCGGAGAGATGCCGTCTGGGTTGGTGCAGATATAGGTCCATATCCTGTCCCCCGCGGCACGACGGACCGCCAGTCGATCGGCCTCGAACGCATCACCCAGGATGGGGCACCAGATACGCGCGTAGCCTGCAAGGATATCGGTGATGTGCTGGGGCGCGGCCCAGGGCGGGTTGGCGACGTAGTATGTGCACATTGTCCGTACGGTCGGATCTATGCTGTGGTAGTAGTTGGCCTTGCTCTTGTAGAGGTCGTAGTTGTCTTTGGTGTAGATCTCGTCCGCGCAGTCAACGTAAGCCTTGTCCCAGACACCGCAGGCCTTGACCTGATCAAAGTACGACTTCTGAACGGACGCGGTCGGGTGGTATGGGATGCAGATGGTGGTCCGGCGAGGGTCCTTTAGATAGGCTGCTGTCTCGGCGGAGTTGAAGTCCCCACCGGGCACACTCGACGTCGAGATGCCTCTCGCCAGCAGGAACTCATAGTACTGCTTTCCGAGTTCAGTGCAGGCTGCAGTGCCGTAGGTGACGCCCTCCTTGGGGGCCATATAGTAGTTGTCGTAGTCGAACAGCGTCTGCAGCTTAGACTCATCCGGCAGCGTGAAGTTGTAGACACGCAGAGTGTACTTGACGTCTGTGGTGACGCCGTTCGACGAGGTGATCGTGACCGTGCCGTTGTAGAGGCCGGCCGGCGTTGTCCTGGGCACGTAGACATCCACCCACACCGGCTGCGTCTGGCCCGGCTGCAGGTCGAATGGAGCCTTGTATGCCGGAAGCGGGTCCGTCACATCGCGTGAGTAGCTCGGCAGCCAGATGTAGTAGGGCAGATAGAGGCTGACATTGGAGGCGGAGATCGTTCCCGCCGTGCCGGTCAGGTTGCTCTTGGTAAGGGTGACTCCCTTGACGGCCTGTTTGTCTCCCCTGAGGACGATCTGGAAAGCCTCGTGCTCATTCCTCGCCGCATTGACGGCGCGGGTCTGCATCGGCTGGACTGGGTCTGTCTTCGCCACTTTGGCTGCTGATGATTGCGTCCACGCGAAGTATGAGACTCGACCCTTCTGATCGAGCGCTTGCATTCCCTTGGCTGCTGATTCCAGCCGAAGGACAGGCGCTTTCGAGCCGCCGGATCCCAGTTCTGCTCCGACACAACCGGTGACGGTGCAGGGTCCACTGGTCTGCGTGAAGTCGTGGCAGTAGACCTTCAGGGTCTGCTTTGAGCCGTCGTTGAGGTAGAACGTGCCCGTGCTGGGGCTGGCGTTGACGATCGTGCCCGCGAGCCGAACGAGTAGGCCAGTCATCGCCAGGCCACTCCAAAGCGACTTGATCGTGGTGCTTAGAGGCCTCGGCGTTGTGACTGACTGGGATAAAGCCTCTTCGCTGGGTGTGATTGTCCTTTCGCCATTCAAGGTGTTGAGTGTCCCCTTGACCGTCAGCGATTGCCCCTCGGCGGCGGCAGTCTGTCCGGTCACCCAGATTCCCGAGCTGCGATCCGATTCTTGCAGATAATACCCCTTTACGAGCGGCTTGCCTGACGAGTCGCGCTCAATAACCAACTGCGTGCGGGTCTTGCCAGTCATCTGCACCGCCGCGCCGTTGGGAAGAGACGCGAGGCTGCTGATCCTGGTTACCCCGATCGGACCAGAGCTATCCACGTCGAGCACTGCGACCCCGTGCAAGGCCCAACCGGGCCAGATGCTAGGATCGGTCGAGAGACCTGCGGGATCGTAGGGACCTCCGGCTGAGGGCGGCTTGTAGCACTGCAGCGGGTCCGAGGAGCTTCTGACAAAGAGAATCTCGGCAGCCCCGTCACCGTCGATGTCGCCGTAGACGCTACTGCCCAGGTTCGTAAGCCAACTCCAGGCTGTGCCATCGACTGGCGTGTAGCTCCAGTTCTGATCGGCGGCGCAGATCGTGCCGGTGGTGCTCGAGAGGAAGATGGCTCGCCTTTGAGGGCTCCCGGAAATGATGTTTCCCGAGCCCAACAGGACAGCCCCGCCGAAAGGCGACTGGTGATCAGTCCCTGTCACGTAGTCGCGCCAGAAGATCGCGGAGGAGTCCCGCGCCCACAGGAGATTGCCTTTGAAACCCTGTCCGGTGAGGTCGACGGCGTAAGCTCTTTCCATCCAGCCGATGTCCGTAAGTCCGGCTCCACTGGGTAGGAGAGCGCCGGATGTGCCGGCTGCTTGACTCTTGAAGATGATAATCCCTGGCGAGCCCGAGGCGCTGGTACGCAGGACGGTTAATGGGATCGAATCCCCAGGGACACCGGGGATCGCGTGGTCGTTCTGCGCAAGATATGTCCCATCCGCGGGTATACGGTAGTAGCCCAAGCCGCCCGTGAGGCTGTTGTGGTAGACAATGTCGTCTTGCAGTCCGTCGCCATCGACGTCGCCGACGACTGCGTCCGCCATCTTTTCGGTTCCCGTCAACGTCATGCTCGCACCGGACGCCGGGACATAGAGTTGATAAGGCCCTCCAGGCGCCGGTCTGAAGACGACGGCAGTCTGCACGGCGCCAAGGCAATTGCAGGCGGACACAAAGATGAGAGAAACAATGAGTGCAATGGAGAGAGAGAATCCGCGGAGCTCAGTCCGGGTTGCGCCGCCGCGGAAAGCACAGGTTGCCGAGGACGTCATTGTTCCGACGTCTCCTTTCGGTTGCGGTGGTACTACTAGCCCGCACTATTCACGAGCAGCGTGAATAGTGCTCAGCTAGCCGTAGCTTATTCGCGTGGCGAATAATGCAGGCTAGAGGAACTAACTCTGCACCTAGACTAGCACAGCGGTTAGGATTGCGCAATAGATGTGTAAGACAGGACGATAGCTCGACAGTACATCACAGACAAGCATGCATTGTGTTATATGGAAGTGGCTAGTCGACAAATGTGGGTATGATAGCCTCAGTCGGGACCCCGGCGCCGGATGACTTAACCCAGCAGGAAGAAAGGGCGAGCTCACGCACGTTGGACACCCACAGCACAGCGACAGACAGCCACACGAGCAACCCTGAGCCCGCCGGGCTCCAGAGCCTCAGCTTGCGCAGCAACTTTGCCTGGACGCTAATGGGCAATGTCATCTACTCTGCGTGCCAGTGGGGGATGCTTGTCGCGTTGGCGAGGTTCGGCACTCCAGCAACGCTTGGGCGCTTTGCCCTTGTGTTTGCGATATCAGCCCCCATATTCATGTTCACGAATCTTCAGCTCAGGGCCGTTCAGGCGACGGACTCAAGACGAGTGAATGCCTTTGGCGACTATCTGGCTCTGCGCCTGCTCACGACAGGCGTCGCCTTCGCTGCTACCGCAGTGATAGCATTCGCGTCAGGCCTCTCAGCGGCTGTCTTGGCGGTGCTGGCGGCGGTGACTGTGGCAAAGGCTCTTGATTCCATCAGCGACACCTTCTATGGCCTACTCCAGCAGCACGAGAGGATGGACAGGATCGCGATCTCGATGGCGGCTAAGGGCCTGCTTTCGCTAGCGGCCTTTGCACTTGCGCTGTGGTTGGCCAAAAGCCTGCTCTCCGCCACGATCGCGATGGCGGGCGCATGGGCAGTCGTGATGCTGAGCTATGATATACCCACCGGCCGGCTGATTCTCCACGCTCACTCGGCTCGCGTTGCCCCCCGCTGGTGTTGGAACGACATCTACAGGCTGGCAGTCCTGGCGCTCCCGTTAGGCTTTGTGATGATGCTCGTTTCGCTCAACACGAACATCCCGCGCTACGCGATCCAACGCTATCTCGGGGAGCACGATCTGGGTGTCTATGCAGCCGTCGCCGCTCTTCTAGTAGCCGGTTCCACGATAGTCAGCGCGCTAGGTCAGTCAGCGAGTCCTAGACTGGCGTCATACTATGCCAATGCAAGAAAGGCTGCGTTCCTGCGGCTTACCGCCAGGCTGATCGGGATCGGAGCGGCGCTGGGAATAGGCGGAGTCATTCTGGTGGGGTGCTTCGGCGGGCCGATCCTCGGGCTGATCTATGGTCCGGCCTATGCAATGCACATCTCGCTGTTCGTGTGGATCGCGATCGCGGCCGGGGTGTCTTACCTGCAGTCGTTTACGGGGTACGCCGTAACCTCGGCGCGCTGCTTCCGTGCTCAAGCTCCGCTGTTGGCAGTGGTGAGCTTTGTCACACTCGTTGCCTCATTTTGTCTGGTGCCGGTCTATGGGTTGGTCGGAGCTGCCGTGTCGCTTGCCATGGCCTCGATCGTCCACTTGGCCGGCAACAGTCTGCTTCTCTGGCAAGCCGTCCGTCGACTACCCGAGCCTAGTTTCCAGCCTGTGTCGGAGGTGGCCAATGGTTAGTGGAACCCACGAGGTTGAGGCACCAGTCCTCGCCCCGTCTGCTGCTCGACCAATCCGCGTCCTTCACGTAGTCGGGCGGATGCAGCGCGGCGGTGTCGAGACCTTGCTCATGCACACCATACGCCACATCGACCGCGAGCGCTGCCTGAATGACCTAGTCGTTCACTCGCCCGAACCCGGGGACTATGACGAGGAGTTCCGTGCGCTTGGCGGCAGGATCACTGTGTGCGCGGGTCCCGATCAGCCACTGCAGTACAGCCACAAGCTGGCGCGCATTCTTCGAGATCAGGGGCCGTATGACGTGGTCCACAGTCATGTGCACTACTTCAGCGGGTTCGTCCTCCGGATCGCGCGCAGGGCGGGTGTTCCGGTCAGGATCGCGCACAGCCATACTGTGGCGGGGCAGGATGAGTCTGCCAGTCTGACCAGGCGCACCTACGTCGCGGCAGCCAAGTGGCTGATCGCGGGCCATGCCACCGCCGGATTGGCAGCCAGCGAGGAGGCCGCCGAGGATCTCTTTGGCCCCTACTGGGAGAGCGATCCGCGGTTCGAGGTCTTCCGGTTCGGGATCGACCTGACGCCATTCCTGTGCGAGCCCGACAAATCGGCGATCAGGCGTGAACTGGGGATTTCGGGTGATGCGTTCGTCGTAGGCCACGTCGGGCGTTTCTGCCACGAGAAGAATCACACGTTCCTCCTGCAGATCGCCCACGAACTGCTGAGCCGCGACGCTTCCACCAGACTGCTCCTTGTAGGAGATGGTGACCTTAGAGCCGCCGTCGATTATGAGGTGAGGGCACAGGGGATCGCCGGCTCAGTGATCTTCACCGGCAGCAGAAGTGATGTGCCCAGGTTGCTCTCCGCGATGGACGTGTTCGTTCTGCCCTCGCGCATCGAGGGGCTGCCAGTCGCTGTTGTGGAAGCCGTGGCTGCCGGGTTGCCCTGCGTAGTCTCAGAAGCTGTACCGGAGAGCTGTCTGGAGGACGGTGTTGCAAGACTCTCACTCGCGCGTTCTGCGTCTGACTGGGCGGATGCGATTTGTCGGGCGAGGTCGAAGAGCGATGACTTCACCGGAGGGGCCCAGGCTTTGGTTGGAGGGCCTTTCGACATCAGGACGACTGTAGAACGATTGGAGGCTTTGTATGACAAGAGCCGCAGTTCCAACACTTCCGCGTAGCATTCCTGTAGAGCCTCAGCGATTGGTTGCGAGAGAGGCTGATACTGCCGGCACTGGCCTGGCGTTCTTCTCGCTGTGCCTGTATCTGCTCTCGCAGTGCTTCCAGATTCCTCTTGTCGCGGTTGGGCCTTCATGGGCGGTCTGGCCGGTGTTGTCGGACCTGGCCGCGGGGCTCATGCTGCTAAGCTTGCTCATATCGGGGCCGCGCCTCTGGATCAGGCACAGGGCCAACGACGGCATCTACAAGGCATTTGGGCTGGCCGTTGTGGCGCTGTGTGTCGCCTTCCTGCTGTCGAGTCTTCGCTCGGTTACCGGAGTGGGGGACTACGAACGCGGGACGAGCTTCGGCATCTTTCAGATCTACCGCCTGCTGGAGTTTCTGGTCGTGTTCCGGGTGGCGGCCGGCGTGCCACTGACCGCTCGGCGACTGGCGACTCTCTCGTGGATGGTGGGCCTGGCGCTCCTGTTGGCTTTCCTTGGGATGGTAGGAACATTCACCGGAGCCCTGCCGACGCCGCTGTTGGTGAGCCACCTGCCGTCTGACATCGGCTCAGCGGGTCCCTGGGTTTCGATGTCCAACGGCCAATGGTATGAGGCGGGCACCATAGGTTACAACCACAGCTACGGCTCTGTGCAGCTGCTGATGCTGGGTGCCCTGGCACTGGCACTGCTGATCAAGAAGCGGACGCCTATCCTCGAGGCTGGTCTGCTGCTCATGACTATCGGGGGAGTCTTTATTACGGGAAGCAGGGCGGGGATGGCGGCGGCCATAGTCTTTGTCCTGGCGATGTTCGTGAGACGGCCTGCAAGCGCTGCGGCCAGCCTCGTCATCTTTCTTCTTCTGTTTTCCGTCAATGCGGGAATTCTGGATCTGGACCTTGGGGTGGGCGCCACTACCGAACGGCAGCTCACGCTCGGTCGCGCGCACGATCCGGAGAATCTCTCCGGCAGAGCCGAGATCTGGCAGGACTCGATCCAATTGCTCCAGGAGGACCCGCTGCGCTGGCTGGTCGGAGTTGGTCCCGGTTATATCGCGCAGTCCGGCAACAACGCCCATATGCTCTACCTGCATATCATCATCGAGGGCGGGATCATCGGCCTGCTGATATTCGCCTTCGCGATGCGTCGCATCCTCAAGTCCCTGTACGCTGCCGAGGTTGGCGAGAGACCGCTATTCTGGGCGAGCATCGCTCTGCTGGTGTCGTCGCTGACTCAGGAGACGCTCTATCCCGTCCCGGCCATGGGCCACTTCCTGGGGCTGTTTCTTTGCTCGGTCGCGATAGTCGTGTCGGCGGAGGCATCGCACAGATCACCATTCGAAAGGAAGACTGCCTGATGCTGGTCTCGGTGGCCATATCTTTCCTGAATGCAGAGCATACGCTACTCGGCGCAATCCGCTCCGTGTTTGCGCAGACCTGCACGGATTGGGAGCTGATACTGCTTGACGACGGTTCGACCGACGGATCGCTCGGCATTGCCCGGTCGATCGAGGATGAGAGAGTGCGTGTTGTCTCAGATGGGCGCAACCTGGGGATCCCCGTCAGGCTGAACCAGACGGCGGCGCTTGCTCGCGGCAAGTATCTGGCGCGTATGGACTCCGACGATATGATGCACCCAGAGCGCCTCGAGCGGCAGTTGGGCTATCTCGGGGCCAATCCGAAGCTGGACTTAATCGGCTCAGCCATCTACACGATCGACGGCGACAGCAACCTGACCGGCATCCGGCACGATAGCCCGGTTGATACACGGCCTGCCAGTGTTCTGCGATCCGGCTTTATCAACCAGCCAACAGGCATTGCGCTTACGGATTGGTGGCGGCGCAACCAGTACGACGAGACATTCCCCAAGGCCGAAGACCACGAGTTCTTCTGTCGCGCGGCCTGTACCTCCCGCCTGGCCAGAATGCCGGAGCCCCTGCTCTACTATCGCGAGAAGCACAAGAGCCCGTGGGGCTATGTGAAGGAGTACAGGCGGCACGTTCGGTACTTCAGCAAGTGCCACCTGAGATACGGCCCCTCGGTCCTTGGTTGGCCGTCAACGGCCAAGGTTCTGCTTGAGTCCTGGAGCAAGCTTGCGATATACCACGTCGCGACAGCTTGTGGAGGACAGAAGCTGATCATATCACGGCGGCATGGCAGACAGCTGACGGCAGAGGAGAGATCACGGGCCGAGGCGGGTCTCAGCGTCGTGAGCAGCACACCTGTTCCTGGAGTATCTGCATCGGTGGAGGTGTCGTCCGTATGAGGCTGGTGATCGATCTCGGCGGACGCTATGATCGCACGCCCGACGGCGCCGTCTGGGCGAAGAGCGGCTGCCTTTACGAATACTGGACACGCTACCTGCCGATCTACGATGAGGTACGCCTGGTTGCGAGAGCACGAGACGTTGATAACGTCGGCAGTGAGATGCATCGGGTGGATGGCGACAGGGTCACGTTCGAAGCTGTGCCCCACTTCCACGGCCCCTTCTCATACGTCACTCAAGTCACGCGAATTAGGGCGGCGGCCGAGCAGTCTGTCAGATGGGGCGACGCCGTCATATTGGCGGGCAGCCAACTGGCGCCTTTCATGGTCAAGAAACTATGGGCCGCCGGCTATCCCTACGCCATGCGGGTAATCGGCGATCCCCATAATCTCTTTGCTCCTGGGGCCGTAACGCATCCGCTGCGGCCGGTGTTCCGCTGGTGGTTCACGCGACAGCTTCGGGAGTTGTGCCAGGGAGCGTGTTCGGCTATCTACGTGACCGAGCGTGCGCTTCAGCAGCGCTATCCGTGCCCAGGTCCTTGCGCGGGAGTGTCAGACGTTGATCTTCCGCTGTCTGCCTTTGCCGAGGCCCCGCGACCTGCACGCTCACCGTCGGGTCCGTTCGGGATAATCATGGTCGGCTCGTTGGCGGAGCGCTACAAGGCGCCCCACATCCTGCTGGATGCAGTTGCATCGTGCATTCGCAGTGGCTCTGACTTCACGTTGACATTCGCCGGGGATGGCAGATGGCGACCTTATCTGGAGCGACAGGCAGACAGGCTCGGCATCGCTGATCGGGTCATATTCCTTGGGCAACTCGGAAACCACGAGGTTCGTGGCCACTTGGACCAGGCGGACTTATTCGTTCTGGCGTCATTCCAGGAGGGGCTTCCACGGGCTGTTGTTGAGGCAATGGCGAGGGGACTGCCTTGCGTCGGCTCGAGTGTAGGCGGGACCCCCGAGCTGCTGCCTCCGGAGGATCTTGTGCCGCCCGGAGACAGGGCCGCACTCGCAAACAAGATCGCGCAGATCTCGCGGGATCCGCAGAGAATGGCACGGATGTCGGCGCGCAATCTTGAACGTGCCTGGGACTTCAGAGAAAACGCACTTCAGGGTCAATGGATGGAGTTTTACGCTGATCTGAAGGAGAGAACGCAGTGGTGGCTGCAAAAGAACAAGCAACAAGACTGCTTCATGTGATGACGGTGGCTGAGTCAACCGGGTTTCTGACGGGGCAGGTGGGCTACCTGAGGTCGAAGGGATTCGACATATCGGTGCTCTCCTCGCCGGGTCAGGCTCTCGATCAGTTTGGGGCAGACGAACAAGTGCGGACGCTCACAGTAGATATGCCGCGGCGGATATCGCCCATCAGTGACCTCGGGGCTTTGTGGAAGATACGCCAGCACATCCGCGAACTCGAACCGCAGATCGCGCACGCGCACACCCCCAAGGGCGGCCTCCTTGGTATGGCCGCGGCATGGTCGGCTGGGGTGCCGGTTCGGATATACCACATCCACGGCCTGCCGTTCTTGACGGCCGAGGGACGCAAGCGGAAGATCCTCAGGTGGAGCGAGCGCACCTCCTGCCGGCTCGCCACGCGTGTGCTCTGTGTGAGCCGCTCAATACGTCAGGTTGTCATCGATGAGGGATTCTGTCCCGCTCCCAAGATCACTGTGCTCCACGAAGGCAGTGTGAATGGTGTGGACGCGCAGGTCCGCTTTGCGCCGCAGGCTGTGACTACCGGGGTGAGAGAGGATATGCGGGCGAGCCTGGGGATCAGGCCGGACGCCGCCGTCATCGGCTTCATCGGGCGCATCGTCCGCGACAAAGGCCTCATCGAACTGACCGAGGCATGGTCGAAGCTGCGGCTGGAGTATCCCAACCTGCATCTGCTGATCGTCGGGCCTTTTGAGCCGCAAGACCCTGTACCACTGGACGTCAAAGAGACGCTGTGCGGGGACCTGAGAGTCCACCTTGTTGGTCTTGACTGGAACACACCGCCCTACTACTCCGCCATGGACATCGTCACACTGCCAAGCTACCGAGAGGGTTTCCCGTCGGTCCCGCTGGAGGCAGCGGCAATGGAGCTTCCCGTGGTGGCGACCAGAATCCCGGGCTGTATCGACGCGGTCGTCGATGGCGTGACGGGCACGTTGGTGCCTCCGCGCAACGGCCAGGCTCTTGGTAACGCGCTTCGAGCATATCTGGAGTCAGCAGAACTGCGCCGTAAGCACGGCGCCGAGGGCCGCAAGCGAGTGCTGCGTGATTACCGCCAGGAGGCCATCTGGGAAGCCGTTCACACGGAATACAGCCGGCTGCTGCGGGTCTCCGGCGCATCGGGAGGGTCCTGACTGTGGCAAAGCGGTTGATTGATGTAGTCGCCTCGGGGCTTCTCCTCCTGCTGATTGCGCCGCTGCTTCTGGCGATCGCAGTCGCGGTGGCAGTCACCATGGGCTGGCCGGTCATATTCACGCAGGTTCGCCCTGGCAAGAACGAGCGGCCCTTCCGCATCTACAAGTTCAGAACCATGGGCAGCGCTGCTCTGCCGGACGGAACGCCTCTTCCTGACAGCCAGAGGCTCAACCCGCTGGGCAGGTTCCTCCGCGCAACCAGCTTGGACGAACTGCCGGAACTCTTCAATGTCCTGATGGGCCATATGAGCTTGGTGGGGCCCAGGCCGCTTCTTATGGCCTATCTGCCCTACTACACTGCGCGCGAGCGTCTGCGTCACAGTGTCAGGCCTGGCATAACGGGCTGGGCCCAGGTGACAGGCCGCAACGAGATCGGCTGGGCGGATCGGCTGGCCAAGGATGTGTGGTACGTGGAGAACTGGAGTCTCGGTCTCGACCTCCGGGTTCTGATCGAAACCGTGCGGGTTGTTCTCCGGAGAAGCGGTGTTGTGGTGGACCCGGAATCGCGAATGCTCAGCCTGGACCAGGAGCGGGCGCTTGCCGGGGACGAGGCCGGAGGGAGGCCACGATGAGCGATATCGACATTCGGCCGGCAAGACCGGATGACGCCCCAGGTATTGTTGAGGCCATCCGCAGCGGTATCGAGCCGAATATGCTGGACAAGCTTATCTATGGCTGTGCGGGAATCGTTGATTACGTCCGCGATCAGATCAATAGCGCTGATCTGGGTTCCGACACTGTCTACACTGTTGCCAGCCTGGACGATCGGGTCATAGGCGCTGTGGAGCTGCGCCTTTGGCCCGGGGCGATCTTCATCAACTATATCAGCATGCTCCCCCAGTTCCGCTCGATGGGGCTGGGAAAAGACCTGCTTGGCACTGCTACCCGGTTCGCCGCCGACGACGGTGCGAGCGAGCTTCTTCTGGATGTCATGGACACCAACAAAGAGGCGAGACGTTGGTACGATCGACTGGGCTTTGTCGAGGTGGAGGCCTCGGCCTGGAGCGCGGTCGAGATAATCGATGCGGCAGCCGAGTCGCAGGCGCTGGTCTCAGGCTATCCCCAGGCTCGGGCTTGCTGGCGGAGATACGGCTTTGGACAGTTCACCGTCGTGACTGCGAAGACAAAGGTGGGCGTCGGTTTGCTCGGCCGCAAGTGGTTCAGAGTGACCGAGGCTGCGGGGCTGGGTGATCCGTCACTTCATTCGGCTCTACGGCGGATGGATGCCTCCAGGAAGATACTCACGATCCTGCCCCTTCATGAGCAGGACGGGGTTTGCAGCTCTAGCGATAATTATCGGAGACTAGCGACCAGCCATAGACTAAAAGCGCAAAATCGAGTCAGTTAGCGCGTATTCGGCACTGGCATCCGGGTATAAGGCCCTTAGCTGGCAAGGCACCCCGCCTGTATGCCCGTCTGCCAGCGCAAGTGGAGGCTGAAGAACATTGCTGACGAGTGACCGTGTAGACGTTCTGACTACCAGCAAAGACTCACTATGGCAAGAGATTCTGGAGCGAATCGGCCGCTACGATTGCTACCACCTGCCTGCCTATCACCGTCTTGCGGAGCTGCAGGGCGAGGGTGAAGCGGTTCTGTTCGTCTATGACGACGGACAATGCACGGTCGCGCTGCCGTTGCTCTTGAGAAGCGTCGAGGTTGACGGGTTCGTCAGTACTGACGATGGCCGCAGAGATGCAACATCCGTTTACGGCTATCCCGGCCCCGTAGCATCAGTCCCGCTGCCCCCCGAGATTCGGGAAAGGTTCAGCGACCACCTGCATGATTTTCTGAAGCAAAGTCGGATCGTCTGCGCGTTCAGCCGGCTGAATCCAGTGCTGGACAACGGGAGCGTGATGCAGCTCCTGGGTGAGGTCAGCGATATGGGTCCGACCCTCTCCGTCGATCTGACGGCTCCATCCGAAGTCCAGTACGAGCACTACCGCAGGAGCTACAAGAAGAACATAAACACGCTGATCGAAATGGGGGCCACCTGCCAGGAGTGTGGAGTAGAGTCAGTAAGTGAGTTCGTGCATATGTACCACGAGACAATGGACCGGATCCACGCGGATGACTATTACTACTTCGGAACCGACTACTTCACCAACTTGCTGACGATGTTGCCCGGCGCAGCACATCTCTTCCTCTGCCGGCTCGGTGATACGGCAATCAGTGGCATGGTCGCTCTATCGTGCAACGGTATCATCCAGGGGCATCTTGGCGGTTGCCCCAATGAGTACCTCCATCTGGCGCCAATGAAGCTGGTCTACGAAAGCGTTCGCCGGTGGGGGAACAGCATCGGAGCCCACACATTCCACATCGGAGGTGGAATAGGCGGCAGACGGGACTCACTGTTCAACCACAAACAGGGCTTTACCAAACGTGAGCACACGTTCCAGGTCTGGCAATGCGTCGTTGACCACGACCTGTACGACGACCTCTACGAGCAGCAGTGCCGGAACTGCCAGGCCAAGCCCGAAGAGCCGTATTTCCCTCTCTATAGAAATCCGGCATTCAGAGCCGTGAAATCCAAACTCTAGCAGGAGGAACGAGCACGTGTACAGAGGTGCAACCGCGAGTGGCAAACAACTGACACAACCCGCGACCCCTGGCCAATCAACCCAGGCAGGCGTCAAGTGTCCGATCATCTGCCCGACTCTGCCAGACGTCGATGAGATCGCGCCCGATATCCGGCGCGCCTTCGCTTCGGGTAGGATAACCTGCGGGGAGCAGGTCGCGGCGTTTGAGGACGATGTCTGCCGAAAGCTCGGTGTTCGCAACACGATCGCCGTCTCCTGCGCGACAAGTGGGCTCATGCTTCTTCTGCGCGCGCTAGACCTCCCTCGAGGAAGCGAAGTCATAGTGCCGGCTTTCACGTTTGCGGCTACAGCGCACGCCCTCCTCTGGAATGGGCTGAAGCCGGTCTTCTGCGACTGTGAGCCCGAGAGCTTCACGCTCGATACTGAGGCCGCGCGAAGGCTCATCAACGAGCGCACATCCGCCATCTACCCGGTCTGCATCTTTGGGGTGCCCGGCGATCTCGACGCCTACGAAGCTTTGGCGAGGGAGCATGGCCTCGCCCTGCTCTTTGACAGTGCACAGGGGCTCTGCGCCTCCTATTGCGGCGAAATGCTCGGCAACTTTGGCGCCGGCGAAGTCTTCAGCCTCAGTCCCACGAAGACAATAACCGCTCTCGAGGGTGGGTTGGTCACCACCAATGACGATGATTTGGCGGCAGTCATCAGGCAGATGCGTGACTATGGCAAGGACCCAGGGGGGGACCTTGGCATGAACTGGCTCGGCCTGTCTGCGCGCATGACTGAAGTCAACGCGATAGTCGGTCGCTGGTCGTTTGCTCGGGCGGATCAGTGGATAGCAAACCGAAAGGGCATTATGGATCGCTATGGCCAGCGCCTGGGGAGCATTCCGGGTCTCAGTTTTCAGGTCATATCTGATCACTGCACATCCTCGCGAAACTACATAGTCGTCCTGCTCGACGACCGCGATGCGCCGATCACCCGCGATGACCTCTACTACTGGCTGCGAGACAGAGGAATCCAGACCAAGCGCTATTTCTATCCCGCCGTTCATAACCAGCTTCTTTACCGTGACGTGGAGCCGTCTTGCGCGGACCGTTTGCCCGTCTCCGAGACCGTATCGGCGTCCAGCCTGGCGCTGCCGATGTACTCGCACATGCCGATGGAGCTTGTTGATGAGATCTGTGATTGCGTGTTGGAGTCCGTTCGTTATGCAACAAGCATCTGAGCATATCCTGAACAGGTGGTAACCACTATGCGGAACACAATCTCGCTCGGCTCCGGCCGAGAACTGATCGTTTGGTTTGCACTGAGTCTTGTGCTTGGCTCTTCCCTTGCAGCGCAGCAGCCGGAGGAGGCTTACAGAGTAGGACCTGAAGACCAGATTACGATCACCGTCGCCCGCCATCCTGAGTTCTCGATGACCTTCTTTGTCCCTACCGACGGCGCGATCGAGCTTCCTGCGGCCGGCCGGATTCAGGTGTCGGGCAAGACCCTCAAGGAAATATCTGACACCGTCGCGGCTCAGCTCAAGGATCGCCTGCGCCAGCCGGAAGTCGTCACCAGCCTGCAGACGCCGCGAATGCAGCGTGTCTACGTCCTTGGCTCTGTTGAAAAGCCCAACCTCTACGACATGAAGCCGGGTTGGCGGATCACAGAGGCCGTTGCCGCCGCTGGCGGCCTGCCGCAAGGCATCGAGGCAAGCGACTGCCGAGCCATATTGCTGCGCTCACGAACCGGTCAGCGGGAGACGATCGAGCTGACTCAAGCGCTCAGCGGCGCGCCTGAGAAGAACGTCCACATCGAGAGCGGCGATGTGCTCACAATAGAGGCCCAGGAGACGATTCCGGTCTACGTGAACGGCAAGGTCAAGAACCCCAATCTCTACAGGTTGCGAAAGGACACTGCCGGGCTGATGCAGGCGATCACACTGGCCGGTGGGCCGATGGAAGACGCGGCGATGGCCAACGTGAGCGTGACGCATCTGGATGGCAAGACCGAGATCGTCAACCTGGCTCCGGCCATTCTCGGCAGCGCACCGCCGCCCGAGATCACCCTGAGGCCCGGTGACAGCATCACGGTGCCGGAGGAGACGGCTCGGGTGCTGATCTACGGCTACGTCAGGGAGCCGGGGTCATATTCCCTGAAGAGCGGCCAGACTCTGAGCATTCTCGACGCCATAGGCCTTGCGAAGGGGACCGAGAAACGCGCGGAGTTGAGCGCTGTCGCTCTGATCCGGGTCGAGAATGGCAAGCAGCAGCGCCAGGTCCACAACCTGCACAAGTTCATGAAGGATGGCGACATGGCAAGCAACCCCAATGTGAAAGCAGGGGACATTATCTATGTGTCCCAGACCAAGAGACCCGACTGGGACTTCATAACCCGGTCTCTGACCGCTGTTGGCATAATCATCAATCCGTTTGTTCCCTAGTGCTCGCGGGCGAAGGGAAAGGGAATGCGCTGCATTCCCCAGGGAGGGAAAGCGATGGCTAGAGACTCATACGACGAATTGCAGCCCTGGCAGGCCCACGCGCTGGATGCCTACATACCGGGGATGGCAGCTCCATCGGCGCCTGCGCCCACGGCTCCTCAGGAGAGGTTCCAGGCGCTGTTGCGTCGCCGCAAGCTGATGCTTATCACTCTCGCGATAGTCTTTGCGGCGGGCATGGTCTACACGCTTACCAGGCGGCCAATATATGAGTCAACCGCAAAGATCGTTGTTGCCTCAAACGCTGGCGGCCCGGCAGTTGCGGATGACATAACCCTGCTGAGCGACCTGAGGGCCCTTACTCGCAGCCGGTCCGTCGAGACTCAGGTGGAGATGGTCTCAAGTCCCGACCTGCTGAAGGAGGCGTTCGACTCGCTCAGTCCGGACATGCGCGCGAGAGGGTTCAGGAGCTTGGACAGGATTCCCGATTGGTCGACGAAGATTGCCGCCAGGAAGAACACAGACGTGATCCTGGTCACGGCCCGGGCCTACACTCCGGCCGCCGCGGCAACACTCGCCAATGTCATCAGCCGCGAGTATCTGAAGCGTGACGTTGCCCGCAACAACCAGGCAACCCGTCAGGCCCGCCAATATGCCGGCCAACAGATGGTCCAGGCGGAGCGAGATCTCGCCTACGCTCAGAACGACCTTGCGGTTTTCAAGCGCAAGTCTGGCCTGTTTGCACCTGAGGCACAGCTCAACAGGACAGCCGAAGAGATGGCGCAGCTCTCCATGGACCTGGCCGCGGCCAAGGCACAGTACGCCGCCGAACGCAAGCAGGCCGGGGCAATGGCCGGGGCCCTGTCCAAAGAACGATCCGACGTTGTGGCCAGCACTACAGTTGCCCGCAATCCTGAGTTCGAGGCTGCCCGCCAACGGATAAGTGATCTCAATGGCCAGCGCATCGCTCTTCTGCAAGAGTTCACGCCAACCTCCATCGAGGTCAAGACGCTCGACCAACGAATACGGCAGGAGGAATCAAGACTCAAGCAGATCGCACAGAACGTAGTCGGGGCTACGGTTAGTGCGCGTAATCCCGTTCGGGATGCACTCCTCACCAACTACGCGAACACCGTCGCTTCCGCATCCGCCTCAGGCGGACGTGTTGGGGCGCTGAGTTCAGCCCTTGCTTCACGGCGCAGCGCGGCAAACAGCCTGCCGGAACGGGAACGCGGCTATACCGAGCGCGCGCAGAAAGTGGCCCAACTGCAGCGGACGTATGAGACCCTCGCGACCAAGTACAATGCCTTACTGCTCACCGAGCAGTCCACACTGCCGTCGGGCCTGTTGGCGTCAAGGGCCCGCATAGCCGAGAAGCCTGCATACCCAAAGCGGGCAAGCAATGCGGTTCTTTTCTTCCTGCTTGGCTGTCTGGCCGCTGCAGCAGCTGCAATGGTGGCAGAAAGGCTGGATCGGCGAGTAACCGACGAGTCGGACGTAATCGAGATTACCCGACTGCCCAGCCTCTCGGTCGTGCCGGAGTCACCGGATGATTCGCCACTTCTTCTTGCAGACCCGGGAGCCAAACCGGCCATGCTCGAGAGCTTCCGCATACTCAGAAGCAGCATCCAGTTCTGCGGTGATCATACGCTGCCGCGGATCATCGCCCTAACGAGCCCAGGCAGAGGCGAGGGCAAGTCGACAACTACCGTCAACCTTGCTGTGGCAATGGCGATGGAAGGCAAGAGGGTCCTGCTCGTGGACGGCGACTTGCGCAGGCCGTCGCTTCACCGTCTGCTCAACCTCCCCACCAAAGTCGGGTTGAGCACCACCCTGATCGGCACTTCTACGGCCGATGATTGCATTGCCAAGACTCAGGTGGAGAACGTCTGGTGCATGCCATCAGGGCCCACTCCACCCAATGGCGCTGAGCTGCTGAACTCTGTGGCCAGCCGCGTTCTCTTCAAACAATTGGCGGAGCAGTATGACGTCGTGCTTGTGGACAGCCCGCCATCCACCGGGCTCTGTGATATCCAGGTCATCTCAGGGCTGACGGACGGTGTGCTCCTGGTAGTCTCCATGAACCAGACGCTGAAGCCCCAACTCAATCTAACCCTCCGCACGCTGGCTTACGCGGGCGCCAAAGTGATAGGAGTTGTTGTCAACCGGGCAGAGACGCGTCACTGGGGCTATGGGTATTATGACTACTGCGAAGAGCCACAGGATGCCGCCGCTTCAGGAAGGAGAAACTCCAGAAAGGAATCGGCGGCAGCAAGGTAGGCGAATAGCACGAATCGTCGTTCTGGGCGCAGCGGACGATATGCTACTGCGACCGAGATTCTTCGGCTGTGCTCAGAATGACATGAACAATGCCGAGTGACCATCCCGTGGGAAGGGGCAAACAGGATGACTTGGAGCATAGGGCGTGTCTTAGGGAAGGCGAAGTCGCGGCTGGCGATGTGGGTCATCGTGGTTGCGGACGCGGCGGCGATTTCTCTGGCAACCGTTTCTGCATTGATACTGCGCTTCGACGGCGATCGCTGGTCGCTTATCTACACCGAGCACGTGCGAGAGCGGGCTTGGAGCCTGCTCGCTGCCCTGGGCATATACCTCGCGGCATTCGCGGTGCTCAGGCTCTACAGGTGTGCCTGGCGCTTTGCCAGCCTGGAGATCGTTTGGGCCATCATGGCCGCTAACACGATCGGAATGGTCGGCATGATCGTAAGCCAGCGCCTGATAGACGGCCACACGTTCCCCTGGTCCGTCTTTGTCTCGCTGTGGACGCTCACCACGCTCTTTACAACTGGGGAGCGTGTGCTTCTCAGGGTCATCAGTATTGCTCAAGAACGCACGTCCGACTCTGACGCTAAGAAGAGGGTCATCATTCTTGGAGGTGGAGCCCAGGGCGCCCGCGTGCTTCGCGCTATCCGCGAGGAGCCCTCGCTTCATCTGGAGGCAGCCGGCTTTCTTGATGATGATCCGGCCAAGCAGGGGACCTACATCGGCAACGTGAAGGTGTTGGGCCCTCTCGATATGCTTGAGAAGCTGGCTGAGGAGAATCGAGTTGATACGGTCATCGGCGCCCTGCCCGAGTACGCGGCTGATCGGCTGCGGGAGATCATGCTCAAGTGCCGCCGCTGTGAGCTGCCGATCAAGATGGTTCCGCGCTGGACCGACTTGCTGAATGGGAACGGGCGACTGCAGCTAGCCAATCTCCGTGCCGAGGATCTGCTGAGGCGGCCACTGGCTGTGGTTGACGTGGAGAAGATCGGCAGCTACCTGGCCGGACGACGTGTCCTGATCACTGGGGCAGGGGGATCGATCGGCTCGGAGCTGAGCAGACAGGTAGCATCGATGAAGCCGGCGTCGCTTGTGCTGCTTGGCCACGGCGAGAACTCCATCCACCAGATCTACCGCGAGCTGTGCTGCTCGCATCCTGAGCTTGCCGGGCGGCTCCACCAGGCGGTTGGTTCAGTATCCGACCCTCCTCGTATCAGCCAGGTGTTCTCCACATATCGCCCTCAAGTCGTCTTTCATGCCGCGGCCCACAAGCACGTGCCCATCATGGAGACAAACGAGCAAGAGGCCGTGCACAATAACGTTGCCGGCACCCGCTGTATCGCCGAAGCCTGCGGCATTGCTCACGTCGAGCGCGTTGTGCTGATCTCTACCGACAAGGCCGCGGATCCCTGCTGTGTCATGGGCGCGACTAAGTGGCTCTGCGAGGAGACATTCAGGGCTGCTGCCGAGCTGTGGCGCAGCACCACCTACGTGACCGTGCGCTTCGGCAACGTCCTCGGCAGCAGGGGCAGCGTGCTGCACGTGTTCTGCGACCAGATCCGACGCGGCGGGCCCGTGACTATCACGCATCCGGAGATGACCCGCTACTTCATGACTATTCCAGAGGCCGTTCGACTCGTTCTTGAAGCTGGCGCGGTGGGGACGTCCGGGCAGCTCTATCTCCTGGACATGGGTCGGCCCGTGAAGATCACAGACATGGCCAAGGACGTCATCCGGCTGTGCGGCCTTGAGCCGGACCATGATATATGCCTCGAGTTCACCGGCATCCGGCCAGGCGAGAAGCTTCACGAGAAACTTGCCTCGCAGACCGAGGACATCGAGCAAACTGAGTGGGACAGGCTTTCGATCGTCCACCGCCCCTGGCGTTTTGCTCCGGCGGAGCTGTTCAAAATCCTTGACTACTTTGACCGGCTCGTCGAGACAGGCACTACTGACGAGATAAGGCAGATGCTGGAGCTTGTTCCGACTTGCGACCGTGCGGGCATAGGAAAGGCCATGTCTTCAGGCAAGGAGGCTGACGGTCGGCCCATTCCAGCCCAGCTAGCCGGTGATGTAGTCATCCACCAGGCGATGTAGCCGTCTTTGTCGTTCACCGCAGAACATACTCAACGAAGGAGGGCATTGATGTCGCAATTTAAGCCATTCGAGATGAAGGGGCGTCCCCTCGAGGACCAGGTGATGAGCTGGAACGAGATGATCCAGCCGCCGTTCGACAAGAACACAGTGGATGCTTACACGCGCACACGTGTGATTCTGATGAACGGGATCGAGAACAACAGTGTGATCATGTCTCACTGCATCGACCGGACACACCCGAGCGATGAACTCAAGCGCCAACTGGGGATGATCAGGAGGCTGGATTCCCAACAACAGCAGACAGTCAACTGGCTTACTCCGGCCAATGCGACGGTTCTTGAGACTACCATAGGTTACGAGCAGGTCGCGGTGGATCTCACCGCAAACCTCGCCAGGAACGAGCCGGATGGCTATTTCAAGAGCGTGCTGGACTTTGCGTTGCTGGAGGATTTCGATCACTTGTTCAGGTACGGCTGCATGCTCCAGGCACTGGAGAGCAAAGAGCCCAACATGATCACCCAGGGCAGGACGGAGATCAAAGCAGGTCGCCCGACAGAGGTCGAGCACCGCCATCCTGATGATGAGATGCGGATGCACTACCACAAAGACGGCGCATCCATCAAGACCAAGATGAACTACTTCACCATCGTCTCCGGTGAGCAGCAGACGATGCTCTTTTACAAGGCGCACGGCTTCCAGTACGCTGACGAGATGGCCAGGAAGCTCTACGCCGAAATCGCCGAGATCGAGCAGCAGCACGTCACACAGTATGAGCTTGTAGGCGACCCAGAGGAGTCGCCGCTGGAGAAGATCACTCTGATGCAGCTCTGCGAGGCCTACAACTACTTCTCCTGCGCCGAGACCGAGACCGACCCGCGTCTCAAGTCGCTCTGGGAGCGCTTTGCCGAGCATGAGATCGAGCACTTTAAGGTCTGCAGCAGCCTGTTGCAGGAGTTCGAGGGCAAGGACATACGCGATATCATGAAAGGCGACACGATCGAGCCCCTCATTGTCTTCGAGGAGAACAAGGACTACGTCAACCACATCCTCGAGACACAGGTCCAGCTCCAGCCGCTCGACATGGAGTTCGTGGATTCAGACGAACTGCCGGACGACTGGGCCAGCTTCGGCTACAGGGACAAAGTCAACGCCGGAGGAGTCCCGTCCGAACAAGTAGTCGACCGCGCCCAGCGTGAAGCAAAGATACCGCAGTCTGTATAGCAGCATTCTGGCAGACCTCTAGTGGCGAGAGGATTCTGGGTAACAGGGGTTTCATGGTTGCACTCTGTCATGCCGCCCAGAATCCTTCGCCCGCTCTCCGAAGGCAGGATGCATCTTTGCCTCCACCCCCGCTCGGATGGTATACTCTTGCGTCAGCGGCGCGTGACTCTGCTGACAGCAAAAGCATCATAACCGAAGGCAGGAGGATTCGCATGACCCCATTCGTTCAAGCGATAGCAGCCAAGCAGACACTCACATCAGACGGCGCAATGGGCACTCAACTCGCGGCGCGGGGTGGGGTGCAGGGGCCGACGGCGAACCTCCAGTTCCCGGAGATCGTCACCGCCATCCACGCCGACTACAAGGCCGCCGGTGCCAGAATCCTGCTGACCAACACTTTGACGGCCAACCGTATCTCCCTGGAACACGCGGGACTTGCGGATAAGCTGGAGGAGATCAACCGGATCGGTGTCGAGCTCTGTCGCAAGGCCGCGGGCGATGATTGCTACGTCTGCGGGGATATGACCTCGACGGGCAAGTTTCTGGAGCCGCTTGGGGAGTATACCGAGGAGCAATTCGCGGCCAATGCCGCAGAACAAGCGCGAATCTTGGCCGATGCAGGGGCCGATTGCATCATCGTCGAGACAATGACCGACGTACGTGAGACCGCCATCGACGTCCGCGCGGCCAAAGAGGCAACGGGCCTGCCAGTCATCGCCAGCATATCGTTCGATCCGGCAGGCGAGGATTTCCGCACGATGATGGGCGACACGGTGGAGAAAGCCGTCACCGATCTGGCGGCTACGGGCGCCGATGTGATCGGCGTCAACTGCGGCACCCTCGACCCCTGGGAGGCGGCGAAAGTCATCGCCCGGATGCGCTCACAAACCGATCTGCCCTTGATCGCCCAGCCGAACGCAGGCAAACCCGAGCTATCAGGTGGCGAGGTCATCTTCCGCCTCACTCCGGATGAGTTCGCGCAAGGAGTGGTCGAATGCCTCAAGGCCGGGGCCACGATCCTCGGCGGCTGCTGCGGCACTACGCCGGAGCACATAGCCGCACTCAAGACTGTGCTATAATAGCTGGGGCATGCCATGCAGTTGTTTCGGGGTCACCCTGACCCGAAACGGAAGTCCCAACACCCAACACCTATCACCCAACACCTGACAGGAGTCTGCCTTGGGCGCAATCATACATGCCGTCACCAACTGGATCGTCGTCAACATCACCGCAATGGGCTACTGGGGCATCGTGCTCATGATGGGCATCGAGAGTGCCTGCATCCCCCTGCCAAGTGAGATCATAATGCCGTTCGGCGGCTATCTCGTCTATCAGGACCCCTCCAGGTTCAACATCTGGATGATGGGAGTCGCGGGCGCAGCGGGCTGCGTTTGGGGCTCGGTTGTGGCCTACTGGGCTGGAATGTTCGGCGGCAGGCCCTTCGTCGAGAAGTATGGCCGCTATTTCCTGGTTCGGCATCAGGATCTGGACAAAGCCGATGCCTTCTTCAAAAGGCACGGCGACGCTGCTATCTTCATCAGTCGTCTGCTGCCGGTCGTGCGGACGTTCATCTCGTTCCCCGCGGGCATATCCAGGATGCACTTCTGGCGATTCGTGATCTACACTTTCCTGGGCTCATTCCCCTGGTGCCTCGGGCTCGCGTACGCGGGCAAGCTTCTCGGCAAGCAATGGGACACCCGCCTGAAGGCCTACTTCCACGGCGCGGATGCGATCATCGGCATAGTGATCCTAGTCCTCGTGGCCCTCTACGTCTATCACCATATCCACAGCGACCAGAAATACCGCAAGGCAAAGAACACCGAATCACAGTGAAGCACCTGGCCGTCTGAGGGGTCAGATAGAGCATAGCAGCTTCCGTCGCGAGGTCAACACTATGCCCAAGTTCCTGATCTTTCTGATCGTCCTCACCGCTCTCCCGAGCCTTGGCCAGCAGACCGCCGAGAGCCACTCTCTGATTCCGTCCGGTATCCGTGCGATGGCCACTCCTGATGGCACCGCCATCATCCTGATCTCAGTGCCAGATGACCCGGGCGGCACGATTTTGGAGTGGCTTGGCATCGGCGCGATTGCCTGCGATGCGGACAACAGCCTGATCGTCTGGTCCGAATCTCCCGGCGCTCCTCGTCTAGCGCCGCAGCCATCCGTGCCTAACGGTCCGGCTGGAGCATTCGTGTGGCCGCAAGGCATAGAGAACGCCCCGCCGTTCGACATAAACAAAAGCATCACCTCTGAGAGGCGATGAGCCGCTGATTGGGCGTGATAAGTCATCACGCCCACAGGCGAACCTCGCGCCTTGCAGTCGTGCCCTTCTGACTTCTGACCTCGGACCTCAAACGAAAACAGCGGAGGCATCCGTGCCTCCGCCATTTCCCACCGCTTCTTTTCTTCTCTCCATTATCGCGGTTCGTCGGCCTCCCTGCCCAGATCCGCGATAACGCTGTCGGTGAGGGCCGCGTTGAACGAATCCCAACGCGACTTCTCCCAAATCTCAATCTTGTCAGTAAGCCCGACGACCCAGATGCTGTCCCCAGGTTTGATGCCTGCGTGCGACATCAGCATAGGCGGGATAGCGATCCGTCCCTGCCTGTCCGGCGTGCACTCACACGCCGCCCCAAGAAAGTAGCGCTCGAGCTTCAGACCCCGTTCATCGAGAAACGATCTGGGCGTGAGCATCTGTTGGACCCTCGGCCAACCCTGCTCCGAAAACACCCACAGACAGCCGTGTAGCCCGCGCGTCACGACGAAGCTGTTGCCGAGCTTCTGCCGGAATCGCGCCGGCATCACCGTTCTGCCCTTATCATCTACCGTATGCTCATAGGCACCGGAGAACAAACCGAAAACCACCTATCTAATGCTATCAGCCGATCTTTGGGGATTTTGGTGCTGCTCTGGCCCCGGCTGAGTGATGTCCCCTGCGCCAGCGCTTGCTCGTGGGTCATCAACTCGCCGAAATCCCGAAACACCTCCTATTTACCGAATCCTGAAGCTTATCTCTTCCCTGCCCGAGCGGCGCCTCTGCATCTCGGCGCGCTCAAGTCCGCCGAAGTCGCGCTCATCCGCGCCTAGCAAGACCTTGATGAACCCTTTGTTGCTTGACGCTTCCGCCTCGGCTGAACACCTGGCGCAATATGTCCGATCCGTGAGCGGCTTCTTGGCACCGTCGCGCAGGCTGACGACAGTCCTCGGGAACGGCTCAGGTTTGCCGCAGATGTTGCACCTGGGGATGGGGATCAGCTTGCTCTTGGTGTCGCGGCACAGGTCTCGGACCATCCGCAGCACGCCAGGCTCGAATGACCGATGGACAGCCACGAACTCAAAACTCTCCCGCAGCACGTCCTCGATCGTGTCGAGTATCCGCAGGCCCGCCTCTCCCGCTTGAACTATGTAGCTCATCAAGCGGCCTTGTGACAGCTGCCGGACCTCGACATGCGCTGTTAGCTCTCTGAAGAGCTCCTCGACCTCGCGTCTATCAGCCCTACTACGCGTCTCCACTAGGAATACCGCGCGCAATCCGGCCGGGCGCGGCTTCAGCCAAATCTCACTCACAGCCTCAACGGCTACAGGCATCCTTCCCCATCCTGAGAGGGTATTCACCCATGAATACCACTATCTACCACAATCTACCCCGGGATTATACGACAGCGCCATAGAGCTGTCAATAGGTTTCTTGCAGGGAATCGCCTCAAGCTTAGGCATCGAGTTTAGCGGCCTTGGCGGAACGTGGGTAAACGGTGGGGATAGGGGGAGGCAGAGGCTTAGTGGCGGCAGAGGAAGTGTGTGAGGTCAACCCCCGCGCCGGAAAACCTCGGCGTACTTCGCGCCGATCTTCTCGCCTTCACCTTTCGACTTCTTCAGGAGAAACCGCTTGCCTAGCGAGAACCAAATTGGCGGTGCTTCCGTACGATGGGATCGAATGGACAGGAGCTTGACCTTGAACGCCTCATCGTCGAAGCCGAACCACACGTTGGGCTCGCTGGAGCCGAAATAGCAGGTCTTCGAGCCAAGCCGGTCGGTTGCTATTCGCGCGGCTTTGGCGGCGGCCTGGTGATCGAGGTGAGGGTTATAGATGTGGTCGGGGTCCCAGGATAACACCAAGTCCGGCTGCTCTCTCTTGATCAGCAACTCGATATTCCGGGCGAACTGCTCCACGTGCTGGGGCAGCTTCTTGTCGGGGTAGTCATAGAGCACAACGTCGACTCCGCCCAGTACGCGCGCGGCGTTCCCCTGGTGTCGTGTACGCAGGCCCTCGAGACTCCTCTTGGCTGCACCGTTAAGCCCTTTACCCCCGCGGGTCGCGATTGCGAACGTGACCTTGATTCCCCGCGACCGCATCTCGTGAACAAGCGCTCCGCAATACCATTCGATGTCATCCGGATGCGCGCTGACGAAGAGCACTCTCTTGGCCGAGAGCATCTCCGCCACCAGCAGGTCGTTCTCAGGTACTGGATTGGTCTGCGATATGGGCACGGACCTAGTATACCGCATCACAAAGAGCACTGCGAATGCGATGATGAACCCCAGCGCGAACAGCACCGCCCGCCTGCGCCAGAGCTTGCCTCTTGGGCTTGTTCTTCTGTCTTGAGCCATATCATTAGCATTGTACTGGACCGTGGTGCTCACGCCAACCCCATCGCTACTACAGTGCCCTCCCTGGGTATAACCGACACGTTGCGACACAATGGAAGGGGGCCAAAGCGATGTGTAGATGCCCGGCCGTGGTTGCTCTCATGTTCTTCGTCTCTGCCTGGCTAGCTGTTTCGGCCAGGGCTGACGACGTCGACAGACACTCCATCAACTACAGCGCCGTCGATACCGATACCCACACAATCCTGCGTGCCCTGCTGGACGTCGGCGGTCGCAACTATGTGCTTGGCCCCGATGTGCCCAGAGACTACATCCGCGCGATCGCCATTGTCGATGTCGCCCGTGACAGAGCGCTGAAGTCCCTGTCGGACTGGTGGGGGATCGACTGCGACTCCCGCGACCCCAACTGCATCATCCTGAAGCCGCTTGCCAAGCCCGAGCCTCTGCCCGCCAAGCCAAGTTCTGATGGCAACAAGAACACGTACTACCTGATCCGGGACAGGCCTGCGAAACTGCGTGAGGCGCCCGAGCCGCCCGAGCCGATCAGAATCCGTCCCAGGCGAGACCCCGAGCCCGTCAACCAGGCGCTGACGCAATACGCCGAACTGGTCTCCAGACTGGTGACCCCCGAGATGCTCGATGACCTGGCTGTGCTTCTCCGCAAGCAGGTCGATCGGAGCCCATCCCTCCGCGAGCAGATAGCCGGGGAGCAGATCGGAATCGCCTGCTTTCGCCCGATCGGGGTCGAGTCCCGCGAGCTGATAGCGAGTCTCTCGGAAGACCTTTCCACGTCTATGGTGAAATCCGGCTTCAACCTCGTGGAGCGCGCACAGCTCGACAAAGCGTGGGATGAACTCCGCCTGCAGGACACCGCGCTGATCGACCCCGACACGGCAGCGAAGCTGGGCCAGATGACCGGCTGCGCCGTGATCGTCGTAGGCAGCGTCTGCTATCGGGGGGACAGGGTAGTGATCAACGCCCGCCTCATCGAAACCGCCACAGGCCGAGCCCTCGCCGCGGACCGCGTGCAGGTCTGGAAGTAGCCTCCCCTGCCGATTGCCTCCTGCTGGGTCTGGTGTTACAATCGTGACGTACTACCAGCAAGGAGTCTCCAGCATGCACAAACTCAGCCCTGCAATCCTAGCTGCCGTCGTGGCCGTGTTGACTGCCGTCCCAGGACAGCATGAAGCCTGTGCCGATTCCCCCTCGAAAGGTCTCACCAAGATCAGAGTCGCTGTAGTCTGTGACACCAGGAATCCCGTCCTCGCCTACACTACTCGCGATGTGCGGGAACTCCTTGAGTCCACCGGCCAGGCGGAGATCGTCAACTCCAACCCAGACTGGACCTTTACTCTTCAGATCGACCCTGCTGTGCCGCCGACGGCGTTTCGGGTGTCCTGCGACGGCTCCTCGCGCACAGTCACGATGTCGGGTGCGGATGCCTCCTGCGTGTCCTGCGCGGCTTATACTGCCCTGGAACGAGCCGGCTTCTGCTTCGACATAACCGGGCCCGTAGTACCGAGCGAGCTTCGGCTTGACAGGCTTGCGGGCCGGTCCGAGACGATCACTCCCGCCATCAAGCTCCGGGGTATACGCCAGCACATCAATTTCCCCATGGACATATCCGGCTACCCGCTCGCGGAGGCCAAGGAGTATATCCGGAACCTCGCGCGCATGCGCATGAACTTCATCGCTTTCCACAGCTACTTGGGTCAATGGTATGAGCTGCCTGCTCCAGCTTCGGGCGGCGCGGCAACCCTGGCGGGCGGGTTCTTCTACAATCGGGCTCACAAGATCCCTGATCTGCCAGTCCTCAAGGTCGTTCGCAATAAGACCTACTACTGCATCCCGGAGATCGAGCCCGTGTTCGATCAGCCGGATAAGCGCAGCAAGGCGGCTGTCCATTGGCTCCAGGAAGTGATGAAGCAGGCCAAGCTAGCCGGCATGACAGTGCAGCTCTCATTCGAGCCTCAGGGTAAGCCGGTTGACGAAGTAGTCTTTATGGCGGAGCAGATCGTCTCGCAGTACCCGATGATCGACAGGCTAGAGCTGATCACTCAGGAGGTCGGCGGAGTCTGGGACGGCAACGCAGCCAGGCCTGTCGAAGAACTCAAGAAGCTGATTGCAGCGCTCTTTGGTGACGACTGCATCTCTGACCCCACAGTCACTTCTACCATGGCCAACGGTCTCTGGCAGCTTCCGGGCACACTCAAGGAGATGGCTGCCGACTTCAAAGCCATCAATGAACTGCAGAAGCGCTGGTCAGGTAAGAAACGCCCGGCACTGGTGACCGGCGTCTACTGCACCGAGCATGGCTCGCTTCGAGTGGTGACTGCGTTGATGCGAAAGTGCCTGCCCGAAGGCATAGAGCGCACCGTCCTGAGCGCCCACGGGGGGAGGGCGGTCGTGCATTCCGTCCAGGCAATGAACCTCACGGCCGAAGACGCCAAACGGACCACTATCTACTCCTGGACCGAGTTCGATGGCAGCATGTTCCTCCAGCAGAACAGCGTGACATCGACCAGGCAGATGATGGACACCCTCAAGGCCATTTCCCCGGACTCACAACCCAGCGGCCTGGCCTTCAATCACTGGCGCACGGCCGAGAACCGCACCTCCTGTCGCTATGCTGCCCTTGCGGCGATCGACGCCTCACTGCCTGTCGAGCGCTTCTACCGCGATTATGGTGCCTCCCTTGGCATCGGCAAGCTCCACACCTACACCTCTACAATGCAGGCCCTTGACGACGCCGACGAGCAGATACGCAGTACCCTTGGCAACATCGGGTTCTGCTTTGAGCCCTGCTGGGAGACTGGCGGGCTCGGCTACGCGGGATTCTGGGGGAGAGGCACCATCCAGTCCGCTCGCGACAGGTTCCAGTCAGCCCGTGACGGTCTGGCCATGTGCCTTGCAGCCACGGATTCCAATGTCGGCAGACAATACCTGGAGTTCCTGATCAACCGTACGGAGTGCACGATGCTCCATCTCGAGGCCGTCGCGCGTCTCACCGATCTCCAGGCCATCTGCCCGAACGCCGACGGATCAAAGCTATCCAGCGAACAGCGCGCGCAGGTTCAGAAGATCTTCAGCGATGCTTTCACCTTGATCGAGCGCTATATGGACCTGCACGCCAAGGCCATAGTCGACCGAGGCTGCGAGGGCACGCTCATAAGCTACTTTGATACTCTCTGGCAGTTCACCGACCGGCTAGAGTTCAAGATACTGGGTGAGGAAGAACCCAGCGCCGTTGAGCAGGGCGACGCGCCGCCCCCGGCGCCGGCGATCTAGGTATCCACACTCCACAACCCGCAGAGGTCCGTTTGCGCTGAGTAGCGGCAGCCTATCGAAGCGTCGTGCCTCGCCTTCGATACGCTGCCGCTACTCAGGCTGGGCGGGTCGTGCAAGTCAGCCAGCGCGAACTACTTAGCTTCGCATAAGTTGATGGCCTGTCTGCCTCGGTCACGGCGCTCAAACTCTGCCGTCGAATCTGGAGGATTCACGCTAAGTGAGCCATAATCTATCCATGTTGGTTCTTGTCTTTGACTCCAGAAAAGGAGCGTTCACCGTGCGCATAACCAAACTGATTGTCGTCCTCATAATGCTTGGTCTGATGATGCTGTCCGCGGCTGAAGCGGCGAAATACACCGTGACTGATCTTGGTACCCTTGGCGGTGGCGAGAGTTGGGCTCTTGGTGTCAATAAGCACGGCCAGGTGGTCGGTTGCTCGATAGACAAAGAGGGCCGCCGTCGCGCCTTCATCTGGGACCACGAGCAGGGGATGCGAGATCTCGGCACCCTCGGCGGAGCGAACGCGATCGCGGCCGGGATCAACGATGTCGGCGAGATAGTCGGCTACTCGGAGATTCCCGACGGAAGATGGGACGCGTTCTTGATCACGTCCGAAGGCAGCATGGTGGATCTCGGTGTCCTGACTGGCGATGTGGCGAGTGAGGCTGCGGCCGTCAGGGACTTCGTCGTCGGAACGAGCAAGTCCATCGACGGGACGACCCGCGCTTTCTCGTGGAGCGTTGACACTAACATGGTGCCACTTGCGGCGCCCGCGGCCGGCTACCAGACGCGTGCTGCTGATGTCAATGCATCCAACGTGATCGCCGGAAGCGCCATCGACGCGAGCGGCGTCCGCCGTGCGATCGTCTGGAACTCTGAAGGAACGATTACGGAGCTTGGCACTTTTGGCGGAGTCTCCAGTTCAGCCTTTGCCCTGAACGACGATGGCCTGGTTATCGGCCAGGCAGCGGACGAGGGCGGCAAGCTGCTCCCGTTCTGCTGGTTGCCCGATTTGGGGCTGCGCAGACTACCTATCCCGCGCGGAGCGACAGAGGTAGTCCCGAACGCCATCAGCAACTCCAATCATATCGCCGGCTCTGCAATCGGCTCACGGAATCGAGGCGTAGTCTGGGTCCTGAGCAAAGAACCTGCTAAGAAGTTCGACGCCAGCGTAGTGGTGCTTCCGCTGCTGTCCGGTACTGTCGAGAGCGAGGCGGATTCGGTGGGCGGTTCCGGCATTGTCGCAGGGACGTGCAAGACAGCCAATGGCGAGCGGCACGCGGTTGTCTGGCAGCCGGTCGAGTCAAGGCGAGAGAAGTTTTCCGTTGCCCTGGTTGGCGGCGCCTACATGCCAATCTCATCTTCGACCCGCGACAGATTCGATAGCACCTGGTGGCGCGTTGCTCTGAGCCCATTCCAGAAGAGCAAGCAAGTAGGCACTCATTTCGCAATGGAGGGAGGCGCGATGAGGCTGACCGGCCTGACAGATGCCAAGCTTTACTCGGTCTCAGCCGGTGTCGAGCGGGGTCTGAAGCCCGGACGCTTCGCGCAATCCTACCTGGCTCTTCGGGCTGGTCCGTACTGGGGCAAGCAGGAGAACACGCTGACTGGCGACGAGGACACGAAGATCGGCCTCAACGCCAACGCGGCCTATGGAGTCATCTTCCTGAAGAACTTCTACGGGGAACTGCGCTACGACTACTACAGCAAATTCTCCGGGACCGACTTCAGCGGTGTCTCCGCCGCCATTGGATTCAGGCTGTTCGATCTGTAGCCGGGAGCCCGATGGTTCGATAGTCGGATAGTATGGTGGTCTGATGGCGCATGGTTGTGCTTAGCTATCAGACCATCCGACCATCTAGCTATCCACCATCTGCCTCTATGCCCCCGGCACGTCCGCTGTTACCATCTCACCTATGGCCTCAAGCTCCTCGGATGGCTCGCCTAGAGTGACCCTGACCGTGTGAGTCTCACCCGAGGGGAACTGCGGCAGCAGGTACGAACCGTGTCGTTCTCCGTCGACCAGGATCTGTTTTAGTCCGTGACTGACGTGCTCCGGGTTCTCAACCTCGATCTCATAGACCGCGCCCCTGTACCGCCTGGTGACCTTGTAGAAGTCCCATTCCGAGGGGATGCATGGGTCGATCAGAAGACCGCGTATTTCGGCACGAACCCCCAACATCGAGTCGAGCGAGACCTTCCACATCCATGATGCCGTGCCGGTCATCCAACTGAATTCACCCTGTCCGTAGTAGTTGGAATCAGGCCCGTGGACATACTCACTGAAGACGTAGGGCTCAGCCTTGAAGACGTCCGGCTCTTTGCCCCGATGAACGAACGAGACTTCCTTCCAGTAGTCGAACGCTTCCTGTCCGCGTCCCAGACAACACTCGGCCATTATTGCCCAGCAGGTTGGATGGCAGAAGATCGTGCCGTTTTCTTTGGTACCAGGCGCGAATCGGGTGATGATCCCGAGCTTGGGGTCCGGCTCCTGGTATGCCGGCAGGAACAATGCCGGTCCGTAGTCGGTACCGAGATGCTTCTTGACCGAGTTCATGCACCTGATCGCTCGATTGTGCGGCGCTGCGCCGGCGATGACAGGCCACGACTGCGAGTTAAGATAGATGCGCCCGTGGATGTTTCTCGATGATCCGAACGCTTCACCGTCGTCCCGAGTGCCGCGGACATACCATTCACCATCCCACAAGTGCTGGTTCATGTTGCGAATCAGTTTGTCCCGCTCCTCGACATACTTCTGCGCCAGGCTGTCGCTGCCGACGAACCACATCAGCGCGGCCACTTCACGCAGCATCCATGCGAGATGGGCGGCGACCATTGTTGTTTCACCTCGACCTTGTCTGCCTACATAGTCGAGGCCATCATTCCAGTCCGCCGCCATGATCAGCGGAATCCCCCGGTCGCTCATGTGTGCCAGAGTATAGTCGATGGCGCGCAGCACGTGCTGCCGGACCGTCTCGGAGCCGGAGTCGTAGTAGCGCACTGCCTCATCGAGAAAGACCAGATCGCCCGTCTCCTTGAGGTATTCGATCACTCCGAGCACCAGCCACATTGGGTCGTCGGAGTGGCCGGTTTTGACGCCGATATTGGTCAGCGGGTCCCAGTTGTGCAGACAGCTTCCGTCCGGGAACTGGTGCTCGAGCATATAGACGACGCGCTGCCTGGCCCAATCCGGGTCGTTTGGCAGGATGGCGAGCATGTCCTGCCAGCTGTCCCTGAAGCCGATGATCGACCCACCCCCCACATAGTAGGAGTCCATCCGGCTCCAGCGTGAGGTGATCCAGGCCTGATACTTGTTCCAGACATTGAACTGCAGGTCGAACTCACGGCTGGGAGTCTCACAGACAGTCCGGCCAATGTAGTTCGACCAGTAGCCTGTTACTTCGTCCAAGCCTCGGTCCGCCTCATACCACTGGTCATAGCGCCGCTTGATGGTGTGGGCGTCCTCTTTCTGATACACAACGCCTACCAGCACCACGAACTGCTTTTCCTCGCCGGGCTGCAGTTCGAAGTCGTGCTGGAATGCAGCCATAATGTCCCTGCCGCGGCCCTGGCTGTTGCGCAGCCGGCCTTCTTCGACCGCCAGGGGGTTGCGGTAATCGCGGTATACCCCCATGAACTCCTCGTCGATGCAGTCGAATCCGGCCGCGGGTTCGCTGGACGTGAAGAACGCCCACTTGTCCCATCGCGCGTTGGGGTTGCCGCTGGTGCCCGAGGTTATGTTCCAGAACCGCGTGCTGACGAAGATGACGCCGTCTTCATTTGACGCCTCGTTGAAGAGCGCCGAGAAGCTGGACTCGGAGGCGTTGTAGGAATAGTTGGCCAGGTCCCACTTCACGAACGGAATTGCCTGGATCTTTCGGGGCCTGTCCGATGTGTTCTTCAGGCCAACCATCCAGACTTCGACGTCATCGCGCGGAGGCACATAGTAGGTGATGCTGCTCGCTATCCCGTGCGACTCATAGGAGACAACTGTGTAGCCGATGCCGTGGCGCGCCTGGAAGCCCGCGGGATCACCGCACATAGGCTGCCAGTTCGCCGACCAGTAATCGCCTGTCTCCGCATCGCGCAGATACACATATCGGCCGGGCCGGTCCTGCATCACCACTGTCTGAGGATACTCGCGAGTGATGCGGTTGTAGCCGGAGGTCTCGAAGAACGAGTGCCCGCCGCCCGTCTGCGAACAGATGGCGCAGTATCTGCCATTGGTCAGGTAGTTTACCCATGGCCGTGGCGTGTCCGGGCGGGTGACCACATATTCGCGGCCGTCATCGGAGAAATGACCGTAACTCATTCGGTCACCTCCTTAACGCGGAGTTCATCCACGCTGACATAGCGGACTCCGGCTATTCCCTGGGTGACCATCTGGGCCAGTTCCCGCATCTCGCCCGTGTCGACTATGCCTTTCAGGAATACCTCACCCTCGGCCACACGCACGGCGATCGCTTGCCCGCCGATGCGCTTGTCCTGCAGCAGGGCATTCCTGACCATCGCTGCCAGTGCTTCGTCTTTGATCGTCAACTGGGGCCCCCTGTGTGGCCGGCAGCGGGTGGCTGATGGTTAGTCGGGGATGGCGGATCGCGCATAGCGGATGGCAGATCACGCTATCCGCTATCTGCTATCAGCTATCCGCCTGATTTCTTTCTCAGGCAGATCAGCGACCACTACTGTCTCCGTCGCTCCTCGGATCTGGCGCAACACCAGCCCCGCATTGCTGCCATATACTGACGCCGTTTCCTTATGTTCCCGACCCTGGCGGATAGGAAACGTGCGGAAGACGCTGATGGCAAAGAGCCCGTCGGAGTAGGTGAAGTGTGTGGTCTTCTCGTCGAGGTATTTGCTGGTCTCTATCAGCTTGAACCCGCTGGGGATATATCCAGGCCCTGCTGTTGACTGTAGGGGCGACAGGATTCCGGGAGAGGAGGTTTTGCCTGGTTGCGGTTTCCCGTCCCCCGAATCATTCGCCCGAAGCTGGTTCAGGTGGTTCCACTCCCGGTAGGCCAGCAGGTCGAATGTTGACTTGTCGATCCATAGCTGCCGCCATGGACGGTGCTTGATTCTGGGCTTCAGTCGCAGAACCCACGCTGGGCTGCCGCCAATTCTATTATCTCCCTCGATCAGGGGGATGTAGTTGCCCTTGAGCATCCTGATGCAATCTACGCTCAAGTCCGAGCCTTGTCCATCGAACAGCCGGTTCAGGACTACCGCTGGTTCGGGTTGTGAAGCAGCCTGAGACTGATGTGGACTTTGCTTAGTCGTGCTTTTCAGTGCCCGGTACATCGGGCAATCATTCTGAGCTCGCGTGTGCTGGTCCGCGAACTGGCGCAGTGAGGCCGGGGCCTGCGGGTATACCGGGTCCCGTCGACGCGTGACATCCACTCGCCACCACACGAGCGAGAGAACTAACAGAACGCCCCACGCCACCAATCCGGCAGTGCGTCTGCGAGTAAGTGATGAGGATGCTTGGTTGTCGATCTTGCTCATGCGTAACCGCGCCAGGCCAAGTCTCAGTATCTCAGCGAGTCCATCAACATCCGTTGGCGACAGCAGAAGTCCGTGTACACTGCCTCCGCGATCATGCCACAGAATGTGCAGTCTGTCAACTCCGCTCAGCCGGAAACGTCGGGAATGGCTAGCCTCGTATTCCTATCAGTGTCTCCGGTGATAGCCGATCGTCAGGATTGGGAAAGCTGAAAGTTGCAGTTGGAGACGGATAAGAGAGGTAAGCGCTGAATGACTGAGGCGGCTCCGGACCGGAGTGATGAGCAGTTCGAGACAACTCGCGTAGTACGGCATCCTACACTGCGACGGATGCGCGTCGTTGCCAAGGCAAACGCACGACGCGCCCTGTGGGCCGGGCTGGTCGTAGCGGCAGGATTAGCCGCGTATCTGTATGTCAGCGCGCCGGTCACGGTAGGTTACGCGGTTGTCAGAACGGTGACTACCGCTGAGACTTTGGGCGCGACGGGCAGAGTCACAGGTGAGAGAGTTGCCAAGGCGGGTCTGGACGTGCCGGGAGTTGTCGGAGTGATCTATGCCAGCCAAGGAAGCACGGTTCACGCCGGCCAGTTGATTCTCTCGCTTGTGAAGACCGATCTGGATGCCAAGGTGCAATCAGCCCGAGACGCTGTTCGCAGTGCTCAGGCGGAACTGGCGAGAGCGAGCCGAGGGCCGCTGCTGTCAGATGTGCGCCAGGCGCGGGCCGAGCTTGAGCAGGCAACTTCGGTAGGCAACGCCAGGGTTGCTCAAGCCCAGGCGCGGCTGAAGAGCCTTCAGGCAGGGCCGCGAACTCAGGAACTCAGGCAGGCGGAGGCCGAGCTCTCGCGTCGCAAACAAGCGTTGGCCAAGGCCAGGAAGGACTATGACCGCGTCAAACTGCTTGTCGATCAGGGAGCACTGGCAAGCTCAGAGCTAGACAATGTGCAGTCACACGTCGACTCGGCGCAGGCGGAAGTCATGGTCCAGGAAGAACGTCTCAGCCTCCTGAAGTCCGGCGCCAGGTCCAGCGAGATCGAAGAGGCGCGGGCTGCGGTCGCCGAGGCACGTGCCAGCCGCGACACCAGCGTGCGCTCGGCTCGTGAGCGGCTCAATTCGCTGCTTGCCATCCCCCGCCCGGAAGACGTGGCTGCGGCACGAGCCCGCGTGGACGAGGCTCGTTCTCAGCTCAGGCAAGCGCAGGACGCGGTGCCGAGATCGGATCTGAGGGCTCCATTCGCTGGAGTCCTGGCTGACGTCGCGGTAGAAAGAGGGCAGTCCGTGAGCCCTGGGCAGCCGCTTGCAACGATCTATGAGATGAGCCGACCTGTGATCGAAGTGGAGACCGATGAGGATAATCTGAGGGTGCTGTCTCTCGGCCAGACCGCCACCGTAAGCTCGGACGCATACCCCGGCCGCACTTTCCAGGCGCGTGTGAGCGACTTGGGCTCCCAGGTCGACCCTGAAAGAGGGACCATCACGATCAGGCTGACCCCACTGCAGCCTGTGAGCTGGCTGAGACCTGACTTGACTGTCGATGTCAACGTCCTCACTCGCGGCAGCGTCCGCAGAATGGTCGTGCCCGCTGATACGCTGACCAGATCCGGTGGAAAGACCGTCGTCTTCGCGATTCGGGATGGCAGAACCGTGGCTGTTCCCGTCAAGACCGGAGCGGCCGGCCCTGCCGGGATAGCCGTAACGGGGGATCTTGCCGACGGTGATCTGGTTGCGAGAAACGCCGCCGAACTGGGACCCGGGGTGGACGTGAAGCCCGTGAAGCGAACATGAGATTTGAGCTTAGAGTAGCCTGGCGGCACCTGGTAACGAGTCACGGCCAGACTGAGCTGACTGTCGGGGCGGTTGCGGTCGGCGTGATTCTGGTCGTGTTCCTCTCGTCGCTTATCAACGGCCTTCAGGTCGGGCTGGTAGAGGACGTAGTGGGTTCGATTCCTCACGTCACGATCCAGGCGGCGGCACCTACCGCGAAGCCTCTGTCAGAAGTCCGAGGGCAGGGGGGCATCGATGGAGGTGTTCTGACCCACCTGGAGGGCATCTCCAGTCAGAAGCGGCGGATCGAGCAGTGGCGCGGGCTGACGCAGACGATCTCGAAGGTCCCAGGCGTGGCGGCGGTCTCAGCGACCGTGGAGGGCAGCGGGCTCGCCAGCCGTGGCGCGAAGAAAGTTGGGGCGATACTGATCGGTGTGGTGCCGGAGGAGCAGTCTCGAGTGGTCTCGCTGAAGAACAGGATCGTTGAGGGGGACTTCCTGGCGGTCGATCA
>CAZFYZ010000001.1:88056-117247 GCA_964523735.1 uncultured bacterium
CAGAACGCCGCCATAGGCACGAAGATGGCCGAGGACTTGAAAGCGGGGATCGGCAGCAGAGTCCGCATTGCGTCTGAGGAGGGCATCACGCAGACATTCAGGGTGGCCTGCATCTTCGACATGGGAATCGAACAGGCGAACGAGTCCTGGGTATATGTTGGGCTACCCGCAGCTCAGGCTCTCCTGAAGATGGGGTCCGATGCCACCACCATCAACGTGAGGGTCGATCGAATCTTCGAGGCTGATCGGGTCGCTGGGCGCATCGCGCCTCTCCTCCCAGCCTGGCAGGGAGGAAGGGAGGGCGCCCTCGAGGTCAGCGATTGGATGGGCACGAACAAGGCCTTCCTGGATACGCTCAAGGCACAGAACTCGGCGGCCCTGATCATCCAGACGATGACGCTGCTTGCCTCTGCGTTTGGCGTGGCGAGCGTGATGATCGTGTTCGTGGTTCAGAAGGCGAAGGACATCGGGATTCTCAAAAGCATGGGCGCGACAGCCCGGCAGGTACAGAAGATCTTCTTCCTGGAGGGCCTGGGTGTCGGGCTGGGTGGCGCGCTGATTGGTTCAGGGATCGGAACCGGGCTGTGCTTCATGGCCTCGAGCATTGTTCTTCCGGGCCAGACATTCGGAGGGAAACCCGCAACAATCGTGCCTATGGATTGGGACGTCATCTATGTTCTGGCGGCTTCGGCCGTGGCGGTGGGAATGGGTCTTTTGTCTAGTGTGGTGCCCGCGAGGCGCGCAGCAAAGCTGAGTCCTGTGGAGGCAATAAGGCGTGGCATGTAACACGAACGGCCCGATCCTGCAGACGATCGACCTGGCCAAGAGCTATGGCGAAGACGTCATTACCTGGGCACTGAGGCGTGTCAATCTCGAGGTCCGGCCGGGCGAGTTTGTGGCGATCGTTGGTGCGTCTGGTTCCGGCAAGAGCACGCTGCTGAATATGATAGGGGCGCTCGACAGGCCGAGCTCGGGGCGCATCTTGATCGACGGGCGAGACACATCGAGTATGGACGATATCGAGCTTGCGGGACTGCGTGGTGACAGGGTAGGTTTCATATTCCAGTTCCACTACTTGCTGTCGGAGTTCTCTGTTCTGGAGAACGCGCTGATGCCTCTCTGGGTCAGGCGAGGTGGTCCTACTTCCGAGGACGTGCGGTGGGTCAGGAACCTGCTGGCACGAGTGGGGCTCAAGGACAAGATGAACTCCCGCCCCGCCCAGCTCTCGGGCGGTCAGCAGCAGCGGGCCGCGATCGTGCGTGCGCTGGCCAATCGTCCAAAACTGATCCTGGCGGACGAGCCCACGGGGAACCTGGACAGCCACAGCGGAGCCGCAGTCTTCGAGCTGCTGACAGAGCTCAATTTCCAGCTGGGGACAGCGTTCATTCTGGTGACGCACGACGACAGACTTGCGCAGCGGGCTCAGCGGATAGTCGCGATGGAGGACGGGCAGATCGTGGCTGACTATCGGGTGGCCGAGGTGGAGGAGGACGTGGTGGCGCTGGCGGTCAGCGGAAAGCGGGGAGAGGGCACGTAGATCAGCCTGCATGCGCATTTGCGCAACGCCATCCGACAGAAGATTCTTCATCCCTTCAACTAGCAAGCTTGACAGGTCGCCCAGTTCAGGGTATTATAATCGTCGCCTGTGAAGGCTTGCTCGGGGACAACCCAAGCTTGCGAGAGAACTGACCGCGAGCTGGATAGATCGATTCTGCGACTCGAAGGGGGATGGCAGCATGGATGCCGCGCCCGGCCTTGCACTTTCGATGGTGCGCAGTGAAGACAGCGTAGTAGTCAGCGCGATAGGCGAGCTGGATTTCGGTGGTGTCACCGGAATGGTGCACGGACTCGCATCGGTTGTCGATGAGGGGGGTGTCACCGCTTGCCGTCTGGATTGCCGCGAGGTCACATTTGTTGATAGCGAGGCAGTCAAGGCGCTGCTTCAGTTGAAGAGAAGACTGGCCCACGTAGGAGTGGACTTTGCTCTCTGCAACTGCAGCAAAGCGGTGCTAAGGCTGATCACGCTTCTTGGAGTTCGGCACTACCTGCTGCATGCTGAGGATGATGAATCCGAGCCTTATGTGTAGGGCCAACCGACCGAGCACACCACACCTGACTCAGTTTTACCCAGTATGCCCAGACGGCCGCGATTGCGTCTGCGAGCTCGGGTCTACTTTCCGAAAACCGGGGATGGGCGCTCTCTGAAGTTTTGCTTCCGAGGCGACTGTCCCCGTTTTTCATATAGGATGTCACCGGAACTTTGGCGAATACGTCCATGTGTATATTGAATGAGGCCATTCTCTGCCATAATGGGTATGATGCAGAATGGCGGCTTGTTGTCCGGCGAAGCGCGGGCGTTGGAGACGCCTGCTACAACGACGTTCGGTTGTAGCTGGGTTCTCTGAACCCTGACCGGAGGCGTCGGAGACGCCTGCTACAAGACGCTGGAGAACGCATTCCACAACTAGAATACCGAAGAAGAGAATACGCGGAAGACCATGACCCAGAACTCAGCCATCCTAGAGGAACTCGCCGAGAATCTTGCCTCCGCGGCGGAAGTAGGCGGTGATTTACAGCGCCACATAGTCGCTCCCGCCATGCTCGAAATGATAGGCCCCGTCAACGGCAAGGACATCCTCGATCTCTACTGCGGCGCAGGTTACTTGTCCCGACGATTAGCGCGAATGGGCGCCAATGTGACCGCTGTTGACAGCTCCGACCGGCTCATAGGCATAGCAGGCGAGGTCAACAGGCGGGAAGAGCACGGGATTCGATACGCGGTCGCGGAGCCGACGGATCTGTCGGTGATCGAGGACAGCGTTTTCGATGATATCGTGTGCAACATGGGGCTGATGATCACGCGAGACCTCTCTGCCACCGTGGCCGAACTCGCCAGGATCGTTAAGCTCGGCGGGCGGTTTATCTTCTCCACCCTGCATCCCTGCTTCTGCATGCCCGATGGCTGCTGGATCTTCGGCGAAGAGGGTGATGTCCGCTATCGCGCAGTGGACGAATACTTCACCGAGAGCTGGCACTGCTCTGAACTCGACCCAGGCGTACGGAGCGGGCGAGATAAGATAAAGCACCGCACTCTTTCAACCTACATCAACTCGCTCAGCGCGCGCGGGTTCAACGTGCGCCGAATATCCGAACCCAAGCCCTCTCCTGACACGATCACACTCAAGCCTGAACTGGAAGTCTTCAACCGAGTGCCTGTGGTGCTGATCGTCGAGGCGATATTCCCCTATTTCTGAGTAGACAGTAAACAGTAAACAGTAGACAGCAGATCGTGTCGAGCAGTGAACGGGCAGCCGCCAGACGGGGGCACTGTTCACTGTTTACTGTCTACTGTTTACTCTCCGAGGTAGCTCATGCCACTTGTGCTTGGACTCGATGTTGGGACGCAGGGCGCGCGAGCTATCGTCTGCACTGAGACCGGCGAGATCATCGCGCAAAGCTCTTCCTCTTTCTCCCCCGAAGTTGCTGTGACCGGCCTGCCCGAAGGATGGTTCGAGCAGTATCCGGAGGTCTGGTGGGAAGCAGCGAGCCAGTGTCTGCGGAGTGTGGTCGCGTCGATTCGAGAGCACGGGCACGACCCCGGCGAGATCGCATCAATCGCAGTCGATTCCACATCCGGGACTGTCATTCCGGTGGATGCTTTCGGCAACCCTCTTAGACCAGCCATCATGTATAACGACTCCCGCGCAGGGGCCGAGGCCCGTGAATGCAACGAAGCCGGGAGTGCGTTCACTGCCACGATTGGCTACAAGTTTGGCTCCTCCTTCGCGCTGCCGAAGCTCCTGTGGACGAAACGCAACGAGCCCGAGGTGTGGGGCAGGAGCGCCAGGATCATCCACGCGGCTGACTACATAGTCGGCAGGCTGACTGGTGAGTATGGCAAGTCTGATAACTCCAACGCACTGAAGACCGGATATGACCTGATCGAGAACAGGTGGCCGGAATTCATTAGCCGGGTCCTGGGGATCGAGGCGGAGAAGCTGCCGTCAGTCAGCAGTCCGGGCGAGGCGATCGGCCGCGTGTCGGGCACGTGCTCGGAAGCTACGGGATTGGCTGAGAGCACGCTGGTAGTGGGAGGAGTCTCGGACGGCACTGCCGGGTTCATCGCCTCCGGCGCGTCTGCTGTCGGCGAATGGAATTCTACCATTGGAACGACGCTGGTTCTGCGCGGGGTGTCTGAAGACCTCATTCGCGATCCACTTGGACGAGTCTACTGTCACAAGCATCCGGATGGCTGGTGGCTGCCTGGAGGGGCGAGCAACGTCGGCGGCGAGTGCCTGGTCAAGGTCTTCCCTGGCGAGGACTACGACGCGCTGAACCGGCAGGCGGCAGACTTGATTCCGTCTCGGCTGATCTGCTATCCGCTTGTTCGACAAGGAGAGAGACTGCCGTTCATCAACCCTGGGGCAGTGGGGTTCATGTGTGGTGAGCCGGACGCTCACCCTCGCCTATATGCCGCATACCTCGAGGGTGTCGCATTTGTGGAGCGGTGGTGCTATGAGCTGATGGAAGAACTCGGCGCACCGGTAGGGGACACGGTCTACACAACCGGTGGTGGCGCGAAAAGCCTTGAGTGGATGCGGATAAGGGCCTCCGCGCTCAATAGAACGCTGGTGAGACCCGCTATCACCGAGTCGGCGATGGGGACGGCTGTTGTGGCGGCATCGCGGACGATCTACCACAGTCTGACCGAAGCTTCCCGGAAGATGGTACGTCGGGACGTGGAAGTAGGGCCGGAGCCGGTTCTTGTGGAAGCGTATGACCAGGGCTATCGAGCCTTCAGGGCTGAGTGTGAGGCTCGAGGGCTGGGATAGGGCGCGCGGCGGCTTGGACTCCTCTCCAAGCTTGAACTCGTTCGACACAGCGGCAGGCTAGTCTTCCGATTCGCCTCTCTCGCCCTCTTGCAAGTCCACCCGGATGTAGTGCACCAGCAGACTCGATGGCTGGTTCTTCAAGGTCACGGAAAGACTTGCGAGTTCCCGACCGGACATGACCTTGGCTTCGCGGATGCTGAACGTCTCCCGGAAGTCGACGAGATAACTGGCCGTTGGGTCGATACCCTTGAGCTGCAGCGTGATCGAGTCCCCCGGTGTCTTGGGCCTGCGGAAGACGACTGCCGCGCCTTCGTCCAGATCCGGCCTGTCGAACTGCCACGCGCACCAGCTTTCTTCGTTGGTGTCAACTGGCGTCAAGGGGTAGAAATCGCCGAGGCAGATCGGGCGCATCAGCTTGATCTCGGCGATCGCCTGCCTGCCGGCAGGTTCATTCCAGAGCAATGCTGCGTTTGTGCCCGTCGTGCAGACGCTGCGCAGCCAATAGGGGTCCATCTTGTAAAGGCGGTTGCCGTGCAGGGGCACGTAGAGGCTCAACCCGTAGGTAGCGACCTGGTTAGCGATGGGGTCGCTGCCGCAGCCGGCGTTCTCGCTGCGCGTGAAAGACCCGCTGGTTCTGCTCATTGCCTCAAGATCAGGGCCGGTGCAGCGCCAGCTTGCGTTGTCGATAACCAGGCGCGGGTGGCGCTTGCGAAGCTCGTCCCAGAACGCATAGAGACCTTCAACGTGTCTGATTTCAGTGATCCCCTGTCTGTCCTCGGCGTCGTTCGCTCTCCAGAAGCCTACCAGATGGAAGTTGCGGTCCTGGCGGAGAATGTCCACGCCGTACTCGGCAACGCGCTTCGACAGCAGGTCAGTCATCCAGGCTCGAGCCTCGGGATTGCCGAGGTATAAGAGGTCGTTGCCGGGCGAGTCTTCCCATCCGGGTTCTCTCTTGCTGAGCAGCCACTCGGGATGCTCTCGCGCGATCTTGGTTCCGGCGGCCACTCTTTCGGGCTCAAACCAGAGGATGAACTGCATGCCCGCTTTGTGGGCGGCATCCGAGATCGGCTTGAGGCCATCCGGCAGAACTGCGGGCTCGTGATTCCAGCCACCATCTCCAGACCAGCCGGCGCCCATCCAGTAAGCCTCGATGCCCCTGTTCTTGCTCGATTCGATTGATTCCAGGTGCTTCTTCGCCGCAGTGTCGTTCAGCAGCACGTTTCCTGCATTGTCAGAACAGGTCTGGGCGGCGATTGGGATCGTGACGACCTCACCATCGAGTCTGGGGGAGTAGTGCGTGAGGATGATCCGGCGCATCAGGTTATGCCCGCGCATTCGATCCGAGCCCTCCCAAGCGACCAGGAGGATACGTGGTGTGCGGATACTCTCGCCGGGATGCAGGCGCAGATGGGTGAGCTGCTGCCCTACCGCGAGCTGCACTTTGCCATCGGCCCGGCTGGCTTTGACTGCCCACTGGCCTGTCCAGCCGATCGCGCCGCAGAGGCCGCCGCCCGGCAGTTCCAGGTTGAAGTAAGGCAGATGCAGTTGCGAGACTTCCTTGGCCGTCGGGTACTGTATCAGTCCGTAGTCTGTCAGCCTTTCGCCGGTCGGTTCGAAGTCACTGCGCGAAGGCGAGCTTCCCCGCCCGTGGTGGAAGATGGCCTCGCAGTCGCTGGCGAGGCTGATCCTGGTGTCGAGAGGCAGGATGTTCTCGATAATCGGCGTGTCCTTCTCGCCGCGGTTGGTGAATCGCAGCACCCACTCGACAGCGGGGAAGCCCTGAAACTGCCTGACCTCCCAAGTCACCTCCAGGCCGGTTCTTGGGTCTCGATAGAAGTAGTCGCGCTTGAGCTTGCCGTCTTTGGCAGAGGATTTGTCCCAGCCTGCCAGGAACTCGCTCGATGGCTTGCCGTCATAGGTGAATGAGAACGGCAGGCCGGCGTTGACGCTTGCTTTGGAACCGAGACGGACTGGTTTCTCCGACCCCAGAAAGGCGTCAGAGATGATTCTGCCCATGACTTTCATTTCATCACTCGCAGACAAAGGCTCGGCATTGCCCGTGGAAGCCGCTGTGAGTGTGAGGATGACCATCCCGAGAATCACCGCATATCCGCGCTTCATGTCAGTCCTGTGTCCTCGCATCGTTGTTGTTCTCGAACTCGCGAGCTAGGCGGATGTTTCGCGCAGGAAACGCGCCACTCGTTCTCTTACCACCGCTCGGTGGGTGAAGATCGAGACGTGCTCGCCGCCTTCGATCGCGAGCAGTTCAGCATTCGGAATCCGGCGCTCGAGCGTCTTCGCGTGTTTCTCGAATGGGACCATGCTGTCGGCTGTGCCGTGGACTATGAAGGTGGGCACGGCAATCTGTTCAAGAGGGTATTCCATTGTGCGGGAGACCGCAATGTCGATCTGTGTCCCGGGAAAGCGCTTGGCCATCTGGTTCCACGTGCTCATCACAAGTTCTCTGAACAGGGGGCCTGTTTCGGGGTCATCCATCGTGCGCTGAAGAAGCTCGGCGTCGGGGATCGAGCGGGCGGCGGCCATCTCCAGGTTAGCCGAGGCCTTCTTCTCGATCCGGTTGGCGAAGAACGGCAGCCTCACAAGCTGCATCATCAGCTTGAAACCGAATGGAATCGGCGTGTCCACTCTTTCGCCACAGGTGGATACGAGCACAAGCCCCCGGCAGCGGCTCTTGTGGTGCAACGCGAAGTGTATGGCGCAGGGTCCGCCGCCAGAGACGGCCATCACTGCCGCGTTCTCAATGCCGAGCTCGTCCAGCAATGCCGCGCAGAGGTCGGCCTGGGCCTCGGGGGTGCGCCCTTCGCCGACTGGCGTTCCTAGATAGCCCGGCCGTGAGGCGGCGATGTACCGATAGCCATTGTCGCCAATGGTCCTTGCCAGTATCAGGCTCTGATCATAGCCGCCCATCGCCCCATGCAGGGCTATAACAGCCGGGCCTTGGCCGAACTCGGCGTACTCGATCCTGCCGCGCTTGGTGTCTGTGAGCTGAGGATGTATGTGTTCTTGAGGATACTCGCCTATCATTCACTGTTCCTGGAGCATTGCTGTATTACTGATCCGAGAGGGACGCAAAGGTAACAGCCCGAACGGCGGCTCTAGGCCGTGGTGCCAACCGCGCCTCTGATCTCTGGCGGGAGTAGGTCCGGCGTAATGAGCTTGGCTGTTGGGTCAGCAAGTACTATTGCACGCTCGAGCATGTTCTCGAGTTCGCGGACGTTGCCCGGCCACTTGTAGCGGGTCATCAGCTCGAGGGCCTCAGGGCTGGCGAACTCGATCTGCTTGCCGTTATCCGGGGCGTATACTCCAACGAAGTGCTCGACTAGGGCGGGAATGTCTTCAGTGCGGTCCCTGAGCGGGGGCATGTTGATCGTTATTACCTGCAGCCGGTAGAACAAGTCCTCGCGGAACTTGCCTTCCTCGACCAGCTTCTCAAGCTTCTGGTTTGTGGCGGTGACCATTCGGACATCGACTTTCAGAGTCTCCGTGCCGCCGACGCGCTCGAACTCGCGCTCCTGAAGGACGCGGAGGAGCATCATCTGCACGGTGTGCGGAATGTCGCCGATCTCATCGAGGAACAGTGTGCCGGTGTGGGCGGCCTCGAAGCGGCCCTTCTTTTGGCTGATCGCACCAGTGAATGAGCCTTTCTCATGGCCGAAAAGTTCGCTCTGCAGGAGTTGTTCGGGCAACGCCACGCACGCGACTGGCACGAATGGCCTGTTGGCGCGGACGGAGTTGTAGTGCAACGCTCGGGCGACGCCTTCTTTGCCGGTCCCGCTCTCGCCGCGGATCAGCACCGACGCGCGGCTGTCCTTGATGCGGTCGATCATATCAAAGACCTGCCGCATAGCGGGAGCATCGCCGACCATTACATCGGCCTTGCTCTCGTGCTTGGACGACTTACGCACCGCGGCGGCTTTGGATGTTTGGCGCTTGCCCTCGTTGATCTCCTTGCGCTCGAGGGCGTTGATCACCTGTGGCTTGATGTCGTCGAGGTCGAACGGCTTGCAGATATAGTCGAGCGCGCCGAGTTTCATGGCATCGACCGCGCTCTGAATAGTGCCGTGGGCTGTTATCATCAGCACGGAGATGTTGGAGTTGATCTCCTTGGCCGATGCGAGCAGTTCCGCGCCGTTGATGTCCGGCATTATGAGGTCGGTGATCAAGACATCGATTTCGGGGTGGCTTTCGAGGGCGGCAAGCCCCTTTCTGCCGTTTTCCGCTGTTAGTACTGTATGTCCATCCCTGGTCAGCGACGCCTCTAGAACGCGTCTAATGTTGGGCTCGTCATCGACTACGAGGATGGTTCCGGTCTTCCTGCTCATACAGTAATATTACCATACTTGGGGCAGTGGCAGAAGGAGTAGACAGTAGACAGTAAACAGTAGACAGTGGGATGCGGCACGAGCCCTCCCTTCTGTTTACCGTTTACTAGTCACTTTTTGCGGCAGAAGGAGTAGACAGTAAACAGTGAACAGTAGACACTGGGACACGGTACGAGCCCTCCCTTCTGTTTACTGTCTACTATCTACTGTTTACTTGCCGGAGGCGATATGCGCATTCATATACTTGGGACTGCGGCGGCTGAGGGTTGGCCGGCGGTGTTTTGCGGCTGCGAGACTTGCGAGAGGGCTCGAGCGGCTGGTGGGAAGAATATCAGGACGCGGCAGTCGGTGTTGATCGATGAGATCGTGAAGATCGACCTCGGGCCGGATACTCACTGCCAGCAGGCGATGCAATGCGTGCGGCTGTCCCAGCTCAAGCATCTGTTCTTTACTCATACTCACAACGATCACTTTGCGATTCAGGAGCTGGAGTACCTGTGCGAGCCTTTCGCACACAATCGAGTAGACGAGCCACTGATGGTCTACGGCAGTCCGGAGGCTGTTGCGCAGATCGACGCGCTGGACTTCCGCGATGAGATCCCGGTTGAGACCGTAGCACTTGAGCCGTTCAAGGAAGTGCAAGCGGGTCACCTCGCAGTAACTCCGATTCCAGGCAGCCACAAGCGCGACGAGCTGTGCCTGACATACGTCGTGCAGTCGGATTCCGCGACAGTGCTCTTCGCCTGGGATACAGGGCTCTACAGTGAGGAGTCCCTGCAATGGCTGGCGAGTCACCACTTCGACCTGCTGGTGATCGAGTGCACCCAGGGCACGCACGATATTCCCTCCCATTCGCATATGGGCCTCGATGGGGTGCTGCAGACACGCGACCGGCTGATCGCTGGCGGCCTGACCCGGCCCGACGTGCGGACAATCATCACTCACTTCTCGCACAACATCGGCCTACTGCACGATGAACTCGATGCCATCACCCGCCCGCACGGGATTGAGGTGGCTTGGGATGGGATGGTGGTGGAGGAAGTGGAGAGTGGAAGGTGGAGAGTGGAGAGCCCCACCGGGTGTGGTGTTACCTCTTCGGATACCGGTAGTGCCCGATAACCTTCCAGCTATCCAGGCAATCGGTCTGAGCCGTGGTCGGGCCGATGTTGTGGATGACGAGGGGGAAGCCTCGGTCGCCGGTGACGTCTGAGATGATGCCGGTGTGGGTCAGGCCGTTGCCGTTGAGGTCCCAGCAGACGATATCGCCGGGCTGCCAGGACTCGCTGTCGGTGCGGTTAGGCAGTGTCTCGCCGAAGCGGCTGAAGAAGACCATCAGGTTCGGGACGCGGCGGTGGTCGATGTTCGAGTCCGGCGCGGTGAGGCCCCACTTCTTCGGGTAGAGGCGGAAGTTGCGCCGCATATCCTCGTGTACCAGCGCCTGCAGGTCATAGCCCCCCGCGCGCAGTGCTCGGATCACGACGTCTGTGCACGCGCCTCTGTCGCCCGGAACGTCGCCGTTGGGGTAGGGGATGCTAACGTAGGAGGCATCATACCGCACGCAATCGATGACCTCCTGCTTTGCCCCGTTGACGATCTTCTCGGGGACCGTCCGTGGGCGGGGGTTCAACACGATCTCCCCCACGCTGTAGGACTTGCCGACTGGCTCGGGTGTGCGCATGGCCCAGATCAAGAATCCCGCGCAGATCACCGCGGCCATAAGTATGTATGCAGCAACACGAGTTCGCATCATCCATCCCCCAAACACAGCTAACGCAAGCGAATGGCCCCAGGCTTACCCGGCCTGTGGATCGGCTTGCCTCTGGTGGGAGGTGTCTGTGGCCAGTATCACCTCCTTGAAGCGCTGGTATAGATACGAAGTAAGCAGCAAGATAAATCCCAGCGCCAGGAAAGAGAATATGCGGTACAGCGTGTCAAGGAACGAGAGGTCGGATAGGAAGACCTTCAAGATGGTGACCGTGTAGATAGAGATGGCAATGTACCTGAGTGCCGCCACCCGCCGCCAGATGCCATAGCTCAGCAGGCCGAACGAGTAGACCAGCCACGCCACGCTCAGCGCGAGCTGTCGCAGGCTCTGAGCGTGCCCGCCAGTGACGACTGCTGGGCTGAACCCTTGCCAGGTCTCAATGGTAACCAGTTCGAAGATGAGAACACTTGAGACGACCTGCAGGGCTGTGATGACAAACCGGCTTGCTTGGTTGAGTCCAACCAGGGAAGCTATCTGCCGACGGTGGACCAGCAGCGCAAGCGCGACGATCAGGAAAGCGAGCACACGGACGTTGAGAACTGGCGAGCTTGGATTGATCGGGCTGAATGTCCCTTCGGAGGCTGCGACCATCACAACTGCATAGACACCGATGAACCCGCCGACCCAGATCAGCGGACGGTGCGCGTTCTTGAGGCCGATCCTCAGGAGAGGGATCGAGTACACAGCCCACACCATCGCGAGCACAAGGAACCTCGTCGATGCCGCGGGCATTCCCAACCAGGATCTCGCTTCATTTCCCCTGACGTCCAGATGACCTGCATAATGCAGAACCTCGACTGTCACTAGCTCGAGCACAAGCAGCGCCAAGCCTGCATCCATCAGGCGGACTAGCGGGCGCCTCCAAGGGTAATCGTCCCCGCGGTTGGAGAGGATCATCCTCTGGAGGACGATGAGCACTGCTGCTATGAACAGGAAGCCTGCTCGGGCATTCGCTATCGGCACAAAGCGCTCGATCGGCAGGAACTGCATCGCCCAACCCGCTGTCCATCCAAAGCCCAGCACGAATATGCCGAGGCCTGACTGCAATATGGTGTCGGCCCGCTTCCTGAGCCCTCCCGCAACGAGCGGAACCGAATAGAGCGCCCAAGCAGTTCCCAGCGTTAAGGCGAGCGCCTGATCCAGCCCTAGTCCCATATCGAGCGGGCGTTTGATCGCAACTGAGCGGCGGAACAGGTCGTTGACTTCGACGCATATCAGCACGAATCCTAACACGATCCAGGTGACGTTGAGCACCGACGCGATTTGCAGTTTGTCCCCTTCGGGTCTTCCGAAGAGCCACGCGCTGATCGCGACGGCGCATCCGAGCACTGCAAACGCCAGCGCCCGTGGATTGGCGATTGGGATGAACGGCTTGGGTTCGGCACACGAGAAAGCGTGGTCGGTCGAAACGAGTGCTACTAGTGCCGCGGCCATCAGAGCAAGCGCCGCGCCCCAGACGACCTTCATCTTGTAGTGTAGTCCACACCACACCAGCGCGAGAGCTTCGACAGCCCAGAGCATCGCAAGTGCAAACCCGTCGAACTGCAGCTTGGTCGCGATTGCCAGCAGCGTGATGGTTGTCAGCACGTATCGCGGCACCACGCCAGGATTGCTGATGTGCCGGCGCAGAGCAACAAGCAGGGGCACAAAGTACGCCAAGGCAATCAGGATTGTCGCAAGAGCCGTCCAGTCCGGGAGCTGCCTGCTCATATCGTAGTAGAGCGCGATGTAGAAGAAGAGCGAATTGAACATCGCCACGCCAGCCCGCAGGTCATCGAACTCATCTTGCAGTTTGAGCGAACGATAGACGTCCAGCGCATAGAAGAGGCCCCAGAACACGATCAGGAACGGAATCGTGAACCGGATGTCGGCGGTTGTGTAATACTCGCTTCGCCACACGCCGTAGGTTAGCCACGTGCCGATCAACGTGAGTGGCTCCAGCACGTTCCACGAGTCCTTCTTGAGCGTTACTATCAGGAGACCGATGTCCAGCAGCGCGATGTAACCGAACAGGCCGACTCCACTCGATGACCCTCCGCCCGTGCCTCCGCTCAGAAGGAGCGGTGTGAGAAAGCCGCCGATCAAGCCCAGAAGAGATACAGCGATCGCATCACATCTGACGGCCAGGGCCACTGCGAGCGCCGTGACCGCGGACATCAGCAGCATCGCTTCAAGCTGTGAGAGCAGATGATAGAGGTTGTAAGAGGCGTAGGAGGTCAGGTAGAGGACCGATATGCCCAGCCCGATCAGACTCTGGCCGAAGACTACAGCCCCTCTCCGGTGGAACAAGACACCAAGACCTGCAACCCCCGTCCCGAGCACCAGCCCCAGGACGATCCTGAGCCAGGGCGTGATGAGGTTCTGGTCGAACGCGTACTTGACGAGGAATGCGACGCACAACAGGGCAACTATCGCGCCTATACGGGCCAGCCAGTTGCCTCCGATCAGGAGTTCCCACTCCTCTCGGCTCCGGGAGGGCTGGCGCGGAGTTGCGTAGATGGGCGGCGGCGCTGGCGGAGGAGTGGCCGTGTCCCGCATCCGCCAGCTTGACGTGTCGTGGAGTCTCTGTGATACCGGAACCTGAGGCGGCCGCCCGGCTGCCTCCGCTGGCGGCCGGACAATGGTTGGCTGCTGCTCCGGCGGTTCGGGCTCCGTCGCGAAGTGAGGGGGAGCGGGTGAGGGTTGAGGCGGCTGCGGCGCTTCCACAGGGACGACGCCTCCTGTCCTCGTGGTCATCTCGTGGTGGAGCATCCTCAGTTCGATAGACAGATCGTCCACGCGCTTGCCGAGTGCGAGCACCCTGACCAGCGCAACCACAGGAACGACGATGATCAGGCCGACAAGGACCAGCAACAGCAGACCGAATAACTCCACCCAGTCACCTCCCGAGCTTTCAAGCTCAGCCGACGCTAATGCTAGGTCATTGGCATGTGTGTGTCAATACGCCCTGGGCAACCGTGGAGTCACTTTCGGCGCGCACTTGCGTTCTAGAGATAGGTGAGAAAGCTGAGCAACCTCTTCCGGAACAAACGGGCAAGCAGCGTCGTATAGCAAGCGTATCGCGCTGCGCAGCCGATTCTTCAACTTCATAAGGGGGAAACCGCAATGAACGCGAACAGAATCGCCGCGATCGTCGTCATCTTCATCGCCACCACCATTGGCTGGGCCATCCTGGGCGAGGTCACCAGCATGAGGGGCTCGCGCTCCTACGATCGCTACGGCGCGAAGACCGGGCCCGATGGGTCGGGCCGGTCCAGTGTCCAGGAGCTTTGGGGCGCTCCACAGGTGCAGCAGGCTCCGACAGTGTGGACTACCCATACCGAGAAGCAGCCCACGACCAACTCCAAGGGCAAGATCGTCACTCAGAACGTCGAGGTCAAGGACCCGGTTGTGTTGTCTTCGAGCAGGGTCAAAGCCGATCTCCAGAACGACCCCAGGCGCAAGGGCCTGATGTGGTACAGCACATATAGGGTGCACTTCGACGGCGAGTACTCGTTCACGAACGAGGGCTCGGAGACCAGGACCTTCCACACACGCTTCAGATTCCCCGAGGGTCAGGCGGCTTACAACAACGTAAAGATTATCCTTAACGGCAAGAGGGTCTACCCGGGAGCGGATCTGGCCGAAGGGGTCGTGACGAAGATCGAGCTGGCTCCCAAGCAGAAGGCGGTTCTGAGCGTTTCCTACGGATCGCAGGGATTGGATACCTGGCACTACCAGTTTGCTCAGGATAGCGCTACTACCAGCGTGCGAGGGTTTGATGCGACGATCACGACCGACTGTCGCGACATCGACTTTCCCGAAAACTCTCTCTCGCCGACTCACAAAGAGGAAGTGGATGGCGGGTGGAAGCTGGAGTGGAAGTACGGCGATCTGATCTCCAGCCGCAACGTAGGCGTGAGCATGCCTCAGAAACTGCAGCCGGGGCCGTTTGCAAGCCGGCTATCGACGTTCGCGCCGGTCTCGCTGCTGTTCTTCTTCGGGGTGCTGGTGATCCTCGGCACCGTGGGCAACGTGCGGCTGCATCCGATGCACTACGCGCTGCTGGCCGCGACGTTCTTCTCGTTCCATCTGCTGTTCTCGTATCTGGTGGACCATGTGACGCCGTTCAATGCGTTCCTGATTTCCTCGGCGGTTTCACTCCTGCTTACGATCAGCTACCTGAGGCTGGTTGTTAACTGGAGGTTCGCGATCGGCCAGGCGGGGCTCTGGCAATTCGTGTTCCTTGTGCTCTTTACCTATGCGTTCTTCTTCGAGGGCTACACGGGGCTGACTATTACCATCGGAGCAATCGTTACGCTGGCCATCCTGATGCAGCTCACCGGCCGCATCGACTGGGACAAGAAGCTGGCGAAGCCGGAGATACCCGTGAGCGGTTCATAGCTCCGGCAGCTCCTCCGCTCAATCAGTCTATATGGCTCGGGTTAACGCCCGGGCCATTTTTGCGCGTTTGCCCTAAGTGTACCTGCAGACAGGGCCGATACAAAGATTGGCTGAGCCACACTATTAGCCGTGGAACTTTAACCATATCGTCATACTGCGCGAAGACTGGAGAGAAGCTGTTGGTCGGAATGGTCCGTACGGGTCGCCAGGGTTTCACCCTTATCGAAGTCATGATCTCGCTCGCGGTCCTCGTTGCCCTCACCCTCGTCTTTGCGACATGTGTTCCCGTCGCGGTCAGAGCTTCCAAGTCCAACGGACAGTACTCCCAGGCCCTCAGCCTCTGCCAGCACAAGATCGACCAGCTTCGTGCGGTGGGCTACGGACGCCTCAATCATACAGAGCTTTCGGATGCGGCTATCGTGGACGACGAGCCCACCTCGCAGCCGTGGTCATTTGAAGCTGTCGATGAGGTTGCGTCATACCTGGCGGATCCCAGTGCCACACTCACTGTACAAGAAGTCGCCAACAACCAGAGGAAGGTGACCGCCACGATCAGGTGGCGGCCGGCCACTAGCCCAGGCAAGACTAGCAGCGCCAGCCTCTCGGCGATCATCGCCAACGTGGAGTAGCAACGATGTCATTGCGAGACAACAGACGCGGACATACCCTTCTGGAAGCGCTGCTTGCGCTTGGCGCCATGACACTTGTTGGCGCCGGGGTCCTTGCCATAATGATTGCGTCAACGGCTTGCTTCGACAACACCAGCACCGAGGCATTCACCGATGCCGATGCCGTGATGGCGATGCAGATGATCGTGTCAGACGTCCGCGAGGCCAAGAAGATACACATCCTTGCCAATGGCGAGCGGCTCAGGGTCGTCTTCCCAAAGCGCACCGACGAAGGCTATTATGACCGACACGAGGCCGACACGGCTCACCAGGTCGACTTCTACCTTTCTGACGAAACCGGTGTGCCGGGGCACGAAGGTAACTGGCTCTGGAAAGGCAAGAGTGACAACACCAGGCGGGCGCTCAAGAAGGACGTCACCGACCTGAGCTTTGAGCAGGATACCACGCGATCAGTCAAGATAACAGTCACTGCACGAAACCACGCCGAGAGCGGCCCAAAGGTGACCCAGCTCACGCAGCGTGTCGTCTACCTGAGGAACTACTAGCCCTATGAAGACAGCGGGTCACAACTCCAGATCGGGTAACTTGCTTGTCTTGACCATGGTCGCGATGTTCCTTGTGGCGATGGCTCTGATGGGCGTGTTGATGGTGACTGCCAACTCGCTGCACCTGAACCACGCTCAGAACTCCGGGGCGTCGGCGTTCAACATTGCCGAATCAGGAGCCGAGGTCGCCGCGCTTTGGCTCAAGGACCAGCCGTATCCTCCAATGGATTCAGCTCCGTTCGATCCTTTCGACGGAACCCGGGACCTGGATGGCGGCACGTACCAGGTGACCATTCATCCGGGTTCCGACAACTTCACCTCCTACCTCAAGACTTATAGAATAGTGTCAGTTGGCACCTTCGGTGGTTCGGTCAAGACCGTGGAGATCGTTGTGAGGCAGGCATCCTTCGGCAGATTCGCCTACTTCACCGATAAGGAAACATCGAGCGTCTCCGGCGGCGCTATCTGGTGGAAGGCCGGCGAGAAGATCGACGGCCCCGCCCACTCGAACAACACCGACGGGACCAACTTCAATGTAAACTACAATGGCTCGACGCAGCCGATCTTTCTGGACATGCTGACGGCGTCCGGTTCATCGATCAACTACAACCCCTCCAGGCCGCGGAACGAGGCGGCGTTCCAGAAGATCTTCCTCAACGGAAGCAAGGGTTTCAAGCTTGGCGTGCCGCCGATCCTGTTGCCGAACTCATCCGATACTCAGCGGAACTCGGCTTGGGGCGGGACGACCGGTTTGCCCGGGACCAACGGCGTCTACTTGCGAGCGGACCTGAATGGAGGCATCTACATTAGAGGGGATGCTGCCCTGACGCTCTCGCTCGATGCCTGGGGCAACCAGGTGATCAGGGTCACTCAGGGCTCGAACGTGACCGACATTACGCTCGACAAGGTCACACAGGGCATGATCGCGACAGGGCCGCTTGGGACCGGCAGCGCTGCGACGACAGCAACCTTAGGCACCGGGGTGATCTACTGCACCGGCAACATCACGTCACTGAAGGGCGAGATCGCCGATAATCGCGTTGTCGGTGACCAGGTCCTGATGCGCTCCGAGTTCACGATCGCCAACGACGTCAACGCAGGAAAGTCCATCACCATCACCGACAACCTGTTCTACCACACCAGGCCCGACAAGACTCTTGATGCGGACGATCCGGCCAATCTCGCTGCAGGCACAATGGGGCTGGTCAGCAAGGACATCAAGATCAGCTCCTCCGCGCCAAGAAACCTGGAGATTGATGCCGTCTGCATGGCCGGTGGCCAGAACACGACAGGCGGCAGTTTCTACGTTGAGAATTACTCCTCCAAGAAGCCGACGGGCACCCTCAAAGTCTTGGGCGGGATCATTCAGAAGGCAAGAGGTCCTGTGGGCACGTTTGACGCCGGCAGCGGAACGACCCTGACCGGCTACGCCAAGGACTACTCCTACGATCCGCGCCTCGCGCAGAACCCCCCGCCCTTCTACCCCACCACCGGCCAATATGAGCGGCTGTCGTGGCAGTTGCTGGCTAACCAGTAGCTGTTGCCTCAAGACTATGAGGCTGTTGTGATAGCGTTGTAGCGGGCGTCTCTGACGCCCCTGGGAGGCGTCGGAGACGCCTGCTACAACTGCGGCTTGTGGTGAAAGGCGATCTACTGCAGCAGCCTCCAAGACTATCGCCACGATTGACGGACCTCGCCAGCCCTACTATAATCACGTCTGGCGCAATGGCGCGCCTTGGTGACGTTGTTTCGGGATTTGAGTGGAGCTCGCGGAACGGAAATCCCGAAACTGCGTGAGAACGGGAGAAGTGATTTTGCGTAAGGCGGTTCAGTTCGGTGCTGGTAATATCGGCAGAGGGTTCGCGGGGCAGTTGTTCAGCGAGGCGGGGTTCGAGGTCGTGTTCGTGGAGGTCGTGCCGGAGGTGGTGCGGCTGATCAACGAGCGGCGGTCGTATCCGATTCGGATGGCTTGCGAGAAGCCGTGGATGGTGACGATCGAGAACGTCCGCGCGGTGAGTGGGATGGATGTGCCGTCGGTCGCCGAGGAGATCAAGACCGCCGATCTGATGTGCACCGCGGTTGGGGTGAACGTGCTGCCGAAGATCGCGCCGTCGCTGGCCGCCGGAATTGAGGCCCGCGCGAAAGCCGGGGTCGAGGCGCCGGTCAACATCATCATCTGCGAGAACCTGCAGAACATGGGCCCGTTCCTCAAGGCCGAGGTGAAGAAGAGCCTGCCCGCGGAGTATCACGCGTATCTGGATGAGAAGATCGGCTTCGTCGAGAGCGTGGTCGGGCGGATGGTCCCGGTGATGACTGACGAGCAGAAGCGCGAGGACCCGCTCCTGGTGGTCGTGGAGCCTTACAAGCATTTGCCCATCGCCAAGGCGGGGATCAAGGGCGAGTGGCCGGAGATTCCCGGCATCGAGCCCGAGGGCAACTTCCAGGGTTACGTCGATCGCAAGCTTTACACGCACAACGCCGGCCACGCGACCGCCGCCTACTTTGGGTTCCTCAAGGGCTGCGAGTTTGTCTATCAGGCGATCAACGATCCGCAGATCAACGCCGCAGTCCGCGCGGTGCTTGCCGAGACGGGCGAGGCCCTGATCAAAAAGCACGGGTTCTCCCCCGAGGAGCACCAGGCGCACATCGACGATCTGCTCTCGCGCTTCGCGAACGTCGCGCTCGGCGATCAGGTCGCGAGGGTGGGCGGCGACCCGCTGCGAAAGCTCGGGCCGGATGATCGGCTGATCGGCGGTGCCAAGCTAGCGCTCGAGTACGGCATCTTTCCATCCAACCTGTGCAAGTCCATCGCCGCCGCACTCCACTTCACCCCCAATGGCGACCGCACCGCTCCGGTCGTCCAACAGGCCGTCCGCGAGAAAGGCACCGCCGGGGCCCTGGCCGAGATAAGCAAGCTCCCGGAGGACTCGGAGATCACTCGGGAGGTTCTGAGGCAGTACGAGCGGGTGGTGGTGGAGTTCACGTCAGGTAGGTGAGGAAACCAATATGGAAGACCAGCGGATTGCAGACTACTACTCCTTGAGACCGTTCACGTTTGATCGTGTGATCCGGTTGGACATACGCCAGGATTGGGAGAATGGCGTCGTGACATCCGTTGAGATGGAACTGCGGCCGACAGATACGGCCGATCGGAGACGTCTGCTGCTGAACTTCGAGGGTGTGCTGAACCTGCGCCTGACGCCACCCCAGCGAATGGTGCTCTGTCTGCCCCAGCTCGAGATAAGATCCATACGGGATCGCCAGTGGGAGGGCGCCCACTACAGCGTCAAAGAGGAAGAGGAAGAAATCATATCATTCCTCTGCCGCAGGTTCACCTCGGAAGTGGCGGAGTTCGACGCGGATGCGGAACCGGACAGTTAGGTGTGACATATGGGGACCGAGATCAGTCGGCGAACCGATGGCTATGTAGTTGCCCTGCTTTCAGGTACCGTCGATCGTCTGATCGTCGACCACCGCCTGAGCCTGGATATCGTGAGCGAGAGAGACGGACGGGTGAGCGTTGTCATTTCGGGCTCGTGCACATTTCAGCGGCAGGGCGTGGCGCACGAAGTGGCTGTGGAATCTGATTCCTCAACCGTGGGTCCATTGCTGACCCTGCGCGGTGCGCGGCTACAAGATCTGCGAATCAGTGCCGATGGAACACTTGACGCGGATTTCGGCGACGAGGGCTCGTTGACCGTCTCGCCCGATCCTGAGTATGAGGCTTGGGAGCTTACAGGTGATGAGGGCCCGCACGTCGTTTGCACGCCAGGTGGAGAGCTGGCGATCTGGCGGTAGCGCCATCATTGATCGGGCGATCCGCCCATCCAGCCCAACAATGCATCATCAGTGCGAACCGCTCCACCAGAGCGCGTTCGCGTGTTTTGCCCTTTCACGTTTCTGTGAAAGGGATAGAGAGGGGTAACAAATGTCCTACATGCTAGATGAAATCCACCAGCAACCTGAGGTGATCCGCAAGCTGGTCGCGGCGGAGCACGCGGGGGTGTGTGCGCTGGCGGAGGAGATAAAGAAGCGCGAGATATGCCTCGTGATCATGGCCGCGCGGGGGACGTCGGATCACGCGGCGGTCTACGGCAAGTATCTGCTGGAGATCAACAACGGATACCCGGTCGGGCTTGCAGACCCGTCGATATTCACTTTGTACGGTGCGGAGCTCAGGCTGGACCGCGCGCTGGTGATCGGGATATCTCAGTCAGGCCAGGCGGCGGATGTGGCGGAGTATCTGGATCAGTCGAAGAAGAGTGGGGCTCTGACTGCCGCGATCACCAACGAGCCTGGCTCGATCCTGACTCAGGTCGCGCACCACACGATCCTGTGCCACGCTCACAAAGAACTCGGCGTCGCGGCGACCAAGACCTATACTTCTACCCTTGCCGCGCTGTATCTGCTGAGCGCATGCCTGGCGGGCGATGAGACCCGGGTCAAGAACCTGACTGCCTGCGCAGACTTGATGCAGTCGGCGTTTGCGTCAGAGGATTACATCGCGGATCGTGCAGAGCGGTACCGGTATATGGAAGCGGGTTACGTGATCTCGCGCGGGTTCAACTACTGCACCGCGATGGAGATGGCGCTCAAGCTGGCGGAGACCAGCTACGTCGGGCTCAATTCCTACTCAGCTGCCGACTTCCTGCATGGCCCGATCGCGGCTGTCCACGAGGAGGCGCCCTGCTTCCTGATCGCGCCGCCCGGCAAGGCCTATCCGAACCTGATCGATATCGCGAAGCGGCTTCGCGAGCGCGGCGCCGAGATTGTCGCGCTGTCGAGCGAGCAGCAGATGCTGGATCTTGCGACAACGCCGTTCAAGCTCGATGTGCTGGTCGCCGAGGAACTTAGTCCGCTGGTCTACATCATCCCGGGGCAGCTTCTGGCCTACTACCTGGCTGTCGCCCGGGGTCATGACCCGGACAGGCCCAGGGGATTGAGGAAGGTAACCATCACGCGATAAGTGTTGTTTCGGGACACCATTGTCCCGAAACCGATCGTGTAAGACTCCGGGACAGGGTGTCCCGAAGCAACGGCTGGATGTCTCGTCGGGGACAAGGGAACGCCAAGAGAGGGTAAACTCGTTATTGCTTTGTAGGTCATCCGCGATCTATTCGGCGCGGGTGAATGTATGGCCTGGGATGGAATAAGCAAATGGCGGTTCCGCCTGACTTCCTTCGCGATCCTGGAGGACAGAGTTGATTCGATACGTATTTACTCTTATCGTGCTTGGCCTGACAGTGGCTGGAGGCACTGCCTGCGAATGCGCAACAGTAACACTCGATCTCGCGACCAAGTCGGCGACGACCGACTCCAAAGTGCTTGAGACAGGCAAGGTCAGATCGATCGGCGATCAGATCGGTGTCTACGTGCAGAACAAGAGCCTCAAGCCGCAGAAAGTGACGGTCAAGATCGTCGGCCTCAAGGACACGCCATACGATGTCTATGTGAACTGGGGCGAGTTCCAGATCAGGCGGAATCGCGAGATCTCCGAGATGACTAAGCGAGAGGCTGATGTGAGCAACATCGAGCCGGGCTACAAGATCGAGGCCAAGCCTGCCGCCGACCTCGCCGCCGGACTGGAGTTCGAGATACCCGGCCGTGTAGTACCGGCTTCGTTCATGCGATGTGTGACCGCTGTGAAACCGGCTGCCAGCAGTGTCTACGATGGTCTTGGCGAGATCATTGCGGGTGAACCAGGCCGTGCTCGCTACACCCTCGGTCAGGCCGTCGACTGGTCGCGTTCGGCGGTGACTCTCGAGGAGACCTATCGCTCATTGCAGTTCTTTGTCATTCCCGCAGGTACCACGCCCAAGGACATGGACTGGCGCTCGCGCAACACTGCCAAGGGCACCAAAGCCGCCGTGGCCAACGCGTGCAGTCTGCTTCATCAGGCGCGCACGAAGATGTACAACGTGCTGAAAGACCCCCTGCTCCGTGAGACCACTGTTCAGGCGCTTACCCCCGTTGACGTGAGGCTCAGTTACAGGCTTCTGAACAATGCGCCGTCCGTCAAGGTCGATGTCACAAACAACTGTAACCTCAATACAAGCGGCGCTGTCCTCGTTAGCCTGCCCAAGGGCTGGAGCATGCAGCCGAAACAACTTGGCTTTGCCAAGCTGGCGCCGGGCGACACGTATAGCAGGACTATCAAGCTCATCCCTGCAGCCAAAGGCCAGACGCCGCCCGCCGAATTGCTGATAGCGGCCACTCTGAAGGTGACGGACGATCTCAGCTACGCTAAGATGCAGGTTCTAAGGCGTGTGAAGCTCGAGAACGCGAAGTAACGGGGTTCGACTGGGTGTGCGGTCAACGCATTCGCCCGTTCTGCAGTTCGCTCGCCCACCGTGCGACGAGCTGAGCGGCGAACCCGGTTGAGTCCGTGCTGATGAGCTTCCTTCCCGCAGCGTCCAGGGCTTTGATTCCTGCGTCCTGCACACTGCTTGTGCTGACCCCTCTGCCGTCGATCTGCTTACTGGTATAGAGGACCTCGCCACTGTCCGGATAGATAATCCGCGCGCGCAGGATGGCGCTCGCCAGCTTCAGTCTCTCGGCCCCCTCGGGCGGGGCTTGCTCAAAAGACTCAGACGATCCCAAAACAAGTATCTCAGCCCCACTCTGCTGGGCAAGCCGAGCCGCTGCCTTTGCATCCCAGTTGTGTGGCGCGCCTTGTGTCGATTTCTCAGATACAAGCCGTTTCACGACCTCGGGGTCAACCACGTCGAATTTCATCTCCCGCAGTTCGCTCATTACGGCCAAGGCGCTGGCGGGAAGTGCGTCCGAGACGCGGCCGATGTTGCGTTCGGTGATCAGCACCATGATCTTTGGCCGCCGCATCGACTCATAGACCCACTCGATATCCGAGAGGGCATCTGCCAGGTTGAGGGCCTTCACTTTGGCGGTGATCTTGATGGAGACCAGCTTGCTGCCTTCGATGCTCTCGATCCTGCGCGAGCCCTCGATCTTCTGCCACGATGATATGAAGCCTTCTGACCTGGTGAGGATGATCTGACTGAGTTCGGAGAAGTCTCTGCCGAGAGTCTCTGATCTGACAAGCACTCCGACTCCTAGTTCTACGGCGTTGCGTTTGGCGGCGTTGACCGCCTCGTCTTCTGCTCTGGCGATGTCACCGTCTATGATCGTCGCCGAACCCTCAGATGTGACTGCGATCTCAACCTCGGCCTGTTGAGCCGCTGCCTGGCAGGCGACGGTCATCAGCATCACGAGTGATAAGCAGATCCCGAAGCGCTTCATCTCTCGCCTCCAAGTCCTCCAGCAACGTCTGTTCAGGTAGGAAACATTCGTGTCTTCCAGGCTGGTCGGCCTTTATATACCCAGCCCGGACGCTCTAGCAGGCAATATGATAGGGCGTTTGTCGTCTTCCGTTGGTGTAGCCCCAAGCTTGTTGGGGCAGGTGGTTTCTGCTATAATCGGTTCAACGGAGGTCGATCGTCTACGGCCTCCGTAACGTGTGGAAAGAGGTGCATCGAATGACCAGATCGCGCGTCACGGCATCGATTGCGGTTGCCGTTATCATCGCGTTGCTCCTTACTGCGGGGAATGCCTTCGCGGCGGACAACACCCCCAAGATCGGGGTGCTGAATGTGCAGCGGATATTCGCGGATGCGCCGCGCATCAAGCAGTACATGGAGGATTACGAGAGTCTCAAGCAGCAGCTTGGGCAGAAGCTCGATATCCGCAGCCAGAACCTGATGCTCGATGAGAACCAGATCAAGGAACTCATCGATCTCAAGCAGAAGGCCAGCCAGACCGAGAAGGACAAGACTCGGATCGCGGAGCTTGAGAAGGCGGAGCGAGATCTGGACGCCGAGTTCAAGACGCTTCAGTCAACAGCTCAGCCAACCGAGGAGCAAAAGGCTCGCCTCAAGGTTCTTCAGGAGCTGCGCGACAAGTCAACCTCTACCGGCAACGCCTACGAGAAAGACTACAACAACCAGCTTGCGACCCGGCTGCAGGAACTCGAAGAGAAGACCCGCGTGGATATGCAGGAAGCGGTGAATAAGGCTGCCGAGGCCAAGGGCCTGACGTTCGTGTTCGTCAAGGATGCTGTGCTCGTTGGCGGAGTGGACATCACCGACGACGTGATGGGCAAGCTTGATCGTAAAGCTCAGTAGTCTTGAGGTCTTTGCGTGAGATCCGCCTGCTACATACTTGCAGTTATCGTACTCTTGATTGCCGGGTTGGCAGCGGCCCTGGCGCTCTACCCGCGTGAGTCGCGCAGTGCCGACCGGCAGCAAATCCGGGTTGTCTACGTGGACACCAACCGGCTCACAGAGCTGCACCCGGGATCTGCTGTGCTCGTGCAGATGAGGCAGTTGCTGAAGTCCACGAGCGCATCTGCGGCTATGCCGCACAATAAAGCCGTCCGGTCCCAATCCAACACCAACCGTGGAAGCCGACTCGGGCACGTTATTGAGCTTCCGACCGTCAGCAGGGATGAGATCGAGGAGGAGATCACTCGATCCGCCGCCAATGCTTTGGCGCTGATGGAAGCAGACGAGATGCAGGCGCTTCGGGCCAGGCTTACGGCCACCAGAGCGACGATGATGGAAAACGCGCGCTCCGGGGTTGCGGCTCAGGTTCGCGCGATAGATCAGACTGCCGCCACTGAGCAGAGATCGCTCGTCGCCGAGCTTGGCGATAAGCACCTTGCCGCGCAGTTGCGGTCGGACGCCCTTCGAGCAAGCCTCAACCTGCTATCTACCGCGGCCGACGGGACTGCCAGTGCAAGCAACGGCGGATATCTGGAGATACTGCAGAGTCAGAGCAGGGCCGCGGACGATGAGCTTAAGCAGTTCTCCGACGCCCTCTCGTCGAGGCGCCTGGAGATCACGGGCGATGCACGGGAACAGGAGACGAAGATAAGGGCGGCCGCGGCAGCGAAGATCGGGGCTGAGATAGCCGCGGTTGAGGGCCTCGAAAGAGCCAGGATCGAGCGAGCAATAGCCAACGCCAGAGACGCTGTCTTCGATGAACTCAACTCGCCAAGCTTTGGGCCGGACCTCAGTCGTATTGCGTCCGCTTCGGCCACAGGCACGACAGTTACGGTGACTCCGCGACCCCAGACGATGCCAGTGAGCAAGTCTGATGCCGCGGCGCTCCAGCGCCATATCTCCTCGATTGAGAACAAGATCAGGCTGGATGTAACACGGGCCGTGAAGCTTGTCGCCGCCGATGAGCAAGTCCGTGTAGTCTTTGCCCCACGCGCCGCCACCCCCGACGCCACCGCACTCTTTGCTGCCAAGCTGAAAGCCAGGGGAATGTCTGTCTGGAGTCCTGTTCTGGCCACTGGAGTTGGTCCGAGCAAGGCCGCCTCCGTCAGGAAGAGCGGCTAAGCCAGTGAGAGCCACGACAGGAGCAATAGCAGAACTTGTCCAAGGCCTCATGGAAGGTCCGGGTGACGTCCTGGTTCTGGGTATTGGGAGAGCCGAGGACGCCGAAGACGGCGACATGGTCCTGGCAGAGAATGAACGCTACTTCAGATTGGCCGCCAGGTCTCGCGCTTCATGTATCCTCACCGGTGAAGGCGCCCCATGTTCCGCTGAAGGAAAAGCAATCATACGCGTCAAGGACCCCGCCGGTGCATTCGTGCAGGTGTTGGAGCTGTTCAAACCCGCCGAATCACTGCCAGAGCCCGGCATCGCCGACAGCGCGGTAGTCTCGCCGGACTGCGAGATCGGCAAGGGCTCAGCTATCGGCCCCAACTGCTACATAGGCAATGGGGCCAGGCTGGGCGCGCGGTGCGTGCTGTTCCCCAATGTGTATATCGGTGACGGTGTCATACTCGGCGATGAGTGCCGCCTCTACCCGGGAGTGACCATCTACCCCAACTGCACTGCAGGCAAGGGTGTCATCTTGCACGCGGGAGTTGTGATCGGCTCCGACGGTTTCGGTTACAGACCCGGTCCCAAGGGGCTGGTGAAGTTCCCGCACATTGGTACTGTCGAGCTTGGAAACAATGTGGAAATTGGTGCAAACTCCGCGGTCGATAGGGCCAAGTTTGGTGCGACTGTAATAGGGAGCGGTACCAAGATAGACAATCTGGTGCACATCGCGCACAACGTAAGGATCGGATGCAACTGCGTGATCGTCGCGCTGAGCGGGATCGCGGGAAGCGTGGAGATTGGCGATGGCGTGACTCTTGCTGCGCAGGTTGGCGTCAAGGACCACGTTCGGATTGAAGACGGAGCTATCGTTGCCGCTCGCGCCGGTGTGATCGGCGATATCAAGAAGGGGGCTGTGGTCTCAGGCTTTCCGGCCAGGGATCACGCGACAGAAAAGAGGGCGCAGGCCGCGTTCCTGCATCTGCCCGACCTACTGGAGAGGGTCAGGTCGCTGGAGCGCGAAGTCAAGCGTCTGAGAGGTCATTCCGAGCATCGCGAGGAATGACAGGGTCCGAAGGTTATCTTATGGCAACTACAACCGCACGCGGCCTGAGCGCCCGAAGAAGAATGACGATACGAAAACCGATGGCTGGATACCAGCGTACGGTGGCGGATGTCGTCAGGATCGAGGGCAAAGGCCTGCACGGGGGCGAAGCCAGTACCATTCTCATCCACCCCGCCGGTCCCGACAAGGGCATACGCTTCAGAGACTCACACGGCACCATTCAGGGTATTGCCTCGAACGTAGTGGACACCTCGCGCGGAACCACCCTCGGCGTTAACGGTACACGCATTCGCACGGTCGAGCATCTCATGGCTGCTCTTCGCGGAAGAGGTATTGATAACGCGGTTGTGGAAGTAATGGGCTCGGAGATGCCTGCGCTGGACGGCAGCGCGCTGCCTTATGTCAAGGCGCTGGATGCGGTCGGTCAAATCGAGCTGGAGCTGCCGCGTCGCGTGATCGAGCTGAGCGAGCCCGTGGTGGTTCGGCAGAACGGTTCGTTCATCGCGGCTGTGCCGGCTTCGTCGCTGCGAATCACCTACGTGATGAACTACGATCACCCGATGATCGGTTCGCAGATCGCGACATACGAGTTCTCGGAGCGCGATTTTGGCAAGCAGATTGCGCCGGCGAGGACATTCGTGCTCTACGAAGAGGTCAAGGAGCTTCTGGATAACGACCTCGCGCGCGGTGGAAGCGTTGAGAACGCGATAGTCATCTGGCAAGATCGCATGAGCAGCCGGCTGCGCTTCAGGGACGAACTGGTGCGCCACAAGGTGATGGACCTTATCGGTGATCTCGCGCTTGCCGGTGGACTGGTCCACGCGGATGTCGTGGCGGTGAAGTCCGGACATGCGCTGAACGTCCAGTTTGCGAGCCGAATAGTCGAGAGTGGAAAGTCCAAGGTCGAAAGCCGAACCGTCGCCTGAGATTCGAGCGACGGGCTCTTGGGCTTCTGGCTTTGCACTTTCTACTACCTCCGAAGGGATGCCTACATGCTTGATATCGAACAGATCCGCGACGTGCTTCCTCACAGATATCCGTTCCTCCTGGTGGACCGGATACTGGAACTGGTGCCTGAGAAGAGCGCGCGTGGCTACAAGAATGTCACGATAAATGAGGAGTTTTTCGAGGGTCACTTCCCCGGACACGCGGTAATGCCTGGCGTGCTGGTCTGCGAGGCTATGGCGCAGGTTGGGGGAGTGCTGCTCTTGTCAATGACCGGTAACGAAGGTAAGCTGGCCTACTTCGGCGGGATGGACCGTGTAAGGTTCCGCAAACCGGTTCTCCCTGGTGACACGCTCGTCACTGAAGTCGAGCTGATTGCCACGAGGGGGAGTATCGGTAAGGTGAAAGCCGTTGCGCGGGTTGACGAAGAGGTCGCCGCGGAGGGTGAGTTCATCTTCGCGCTGGTCGAACGTGACAAGAGAAAGAAACTAACCGACAGCGTGGTCGAGACTGCGAATAGCGGAGAGGACTCGGGCGAGTAGATGACAGCTATAGAGAGGAAGACCGAGATTCACCCGACCGCGCTGGTTGCCAAGGATGCTCAGCTTGGCGAAGGCGTTCAGATCGGCCCATTCACCGTCATCCGCGAGGATGTTGCGATTGGCGATGGGACGGTCATAGACGGGAACGTGGTGATCGAGGAGCACGTCAGCCTTGGCAAGAACTGCCACGTGATGGCGGGGGCGGTTCTTGGCGGTGCGCCTCAGGACTACAAATTCCACGGTGAGAACACCTACCTCCGGATCGGAGACGCGAACATCATCCGAGAGTATGTCACGATCCATAGGGCCAGTGGCGAGGGCGAGGCCACCGAGATCGGCAATGAGAACATGCTCATGGCCTACTGCCACATCGGACACAACTGCAAGATCGGCAACGGGATCACCATGGCTAATATGGTCGGCATCAGCGGTCATACGACAGTTGAGGACAAAGTCGTGTTCGGTGGAATCGTCGGCGTACATCAGAAGGTGCGCATCGGCAAGCTGGCGATGATCGGCGGATTCTCCAAGGTCGTGCAGGATGTGCCGCCTTTCTCGATGGCAGATGGCCGCCCGCTCAAGGTCTGCGATCTCAATGTGATCGGCCTGCGGCGCAACGGCGTGGGCCCCAAAGTGCGGTCTGACCTGAAGCAGGCCTATAAGCTGCTCTACAGGTCGCACATGAACATTACGCAGGCCCTGGAAGCGATCGAGAACGAGATCGAGCCGAGCGAGGAACTGCAGTACCTGTTGGACTTCATCCGCAATGTGCGGCTTGGTTTCGGCGGCAGGCA
>CAZFYZ010000002.1:0-29303 GCA_964523735.1 uncultured bacterium
CCCGATCTACCGGCGCCCCTGGAACAACTACACGGGACCGGAATACATTATGTTGCTGCCGCTTAGCAACAGCCAGTTTCCAAGCATGCAATACCAGACGAATGTGAGACGTGGGGTCCTTTTCAAGTATGTAGAAAATGAGGCTGTGTACGTGTGCCCCTCCGACAGCCGGGCGAAGACAACGCCTTTCAAGTGCAGCTACTCTATGAATGCTCGACTTGATTGGCAAGCAACGCCTGACCGCATAGTCCTTGGAATCTCGACAAGTGGAGTAATGAGCCCTTCCAAGACCGTGTTGCTGATAGACGAAGGAAACGGCTCAATCCCGCTGACAGGCAAATACGCGGGGCGGCGTATCGCGATGGCGGACGGTTACTTCGGTGACTGGGAGGATCAGCCTGCGGATGCGCACTCCGGTTTCGGTAATTTCGCCTTCTGCGATGGTCACGTCAAGTCAGTGCACACGACCTCGTTCCTGACGCTCAACTTCGACCCTACACGCAGGTAGTAAGCGCAACTGGAGTAGTAGTTGCTCGCTTCTCGGTCGGAGGTGCGGCCTGACAAGGAGCTATGGACTTCAGTCCCTTCACGAAGACGGGCCGGGACTACAGATGAATGAGTCGTCCCGGCCCGATAGGGCCAATACGCTCTGTCACGTCAACATCAACCGCCGCGACTCCCCATCCGCATGAACCACGTGAAGTGCAGTATCGGTGACTCGGAAGGAGCCATGTTGTGCAGTTGTTGCAGTATATCGGGCTTGGAGAGGATCATTTTATGCTTAGTACCCGGTCTGACTGGGGGTCGCTGCTTTCGATTATCCTGGTGGCTATATTGGTGTTGGGTATCAGTGAGGCAGCTTCAGCTATTGCGCCTACATCTAGGGAGATAAGCGACGCGCGGGCATGGACACTTCGGGCATTCGACGGAAAGGGCAGGTATACACCTGGAGAGAGCAGAGCCGACCTGCCATTCTCATTCGTGTATGGTGGGACTGGATCTGGGAAGTCTCTGCGTTCCTGGAAGATGACACAGACGCGCAGCGAACTGGACGACAAGCGTACTAAGCGAACATTCACTTGGGTTGACCCCAAGACCAGCCTGGAAGTGCGCTGTGTGTTAGTGGAATACCGCGACTTCCCTACAGTGGAGTGGACCCTGTACTTTAGGAACCAAGGCAAGACCGATACACCTGTAATCGAGAGTATATGTGCGCTGGATACCGTGTTCTGCGGGACCGGGCAAGGCGACTTCGTGCTTCATCATAACCGTGGCGATCTCTGTGCCCCAAATAGCTATGAGCCACTGGTTACTACACTAACGGCTGGGTGTGACTTACGCTTTGCGCCTGTGGGAGGGCGGCCGTCAAATGTTGAGTGGCCGTACTATAATCTGCAGTTCCCCGGGAGGAAGGGAGTGATCATTGCCCTCGGGTGGCCCGGGCAATGGATGTCGCAGTTCAGTAGTGCTGAGGATTCGGTTCGTGTTCGTGGCGGGCAGCAGTTCACTCACTTTGTCCTCCATCCCGGCGAGGAGGTTCGTAGCCCTCTGGTAGCAATGCAGTTCTATCAGGGTGACTGGACGAATGCGCAAAACGTCTGGCGAAGGTGGATGCTGGCGCACAATCTGCCCGGGATGGACGGAAGGGCCCCGCGTCCCGTGCTGGCGGCGCCACTTCCTCTTGATTCATCGCAGCGCCTCGACAAAGAGACTATCGATCGTTGGGCCGAGGAACGTATACAGATGGACTACCTGTGGAGGGATGCCGGTTGGTATCCTATGGGTAGCGATGGCTGGTGTCGAGTAGGAACGTGGGAGGAAGACAAGAGTCGCTATCCCGACGGATTGCGCGCTATCACAGATTACGCCGAATCTAAGGGGATGAAGAGCATTGTCTGGTTTGAGCCGGAGCGAGTAAGTCCCGAGACGGAACTGCACGAATCGCCTCGCGAATGGCTTCTCGAAGTGCGTAAGGGTAAGAAGCGATATCGCAGGCATGGCTCTCAGTATGGTGCTGACTCGTCGTGGATAATGCGAGAGGCCTACCGCAACCAGTTGATGGATGATGACAAGCTCTTCAATCTGGGTAACCCCGAGGCCAGAAGCTACCTGACGGAACTCCTTTCGGAGAAGATCAAGGCGTTCAGTCTGGATGTTCTGAGGATTGACTTCAACATTGGTCCGCTGGAGTTCTGGCTCGGCAACGATTCACCTGATCGCTTGGGGATGACCGAGATAAGATACGTAGAGGGTTTTCTGGGGCTCATGGATGACCTTAGAGCGCGATATCCGGGAATGCTGATTGACTCCTGTTCATCTGGCGGGAGGCGGGTTGATCTGGAGACCATGCGCCGCGCATTACCATTCCTGATCAGTGACTATGAGGGTAATGCGGTTGCTGACCAGTGCCACAATTACGGGTTCAGTATGTGGATACCATTCCACGAGAAAGCGGCCGCAATCGACGCCTACAGCTTTCGCAGCGCTTTGTCCCCGATGCTCGTATTGGTGTGGGATATACGCAACAGAGATCTGAACGTCGAGCCGGGGCGGTCGCTGATTGCGCAGTGGCGAAGGGTCGCCAATTACGTTCTGTTTGGAGACATGTATACGCTGACACCCTACAGCACGAAGGACGATGTGTGGATGGCTTGGCAGTATCACAATCCAGATGTCGGTGAGGGTGTGGTGCAAGCATTCAGGCGGTCAGAGGCTGTCAGTGACAGGATTGAGCTGAGACTGCGCAGCTTGGAGAAGGCGAAGAGGTACGAGGTCACCAATCTTGATACCCAAGAGACGATCCACTTGAGTGGACGCGAACTCATGGGACGTGGCCTGTTGGTGACCATACCCAGCCCCGCGCAGGCAGCACTCATAGCGTACAAAATGGAGAACTGACCGTCCGCGAACATCCGGTGATAGCAGGAGGCGCAACAGCTATAAACGGGCTTACGGGCAAACGAGCCCATCTTTGCTTCACCGGGCTATCTACTGTGCCCTTCGTGGATGCCGCTCAGCCTTGCGAACTACATCTCAATCCTTCGCCCAGTCATCAGGCCGGTAGTCTGGGTGGCGCTAGCAGGTCGGGCTCGATCCCTGGCCCAGTCTCGGAGGCGCTCGATATCTTCCTTCATGGTGCGGGAGAGGGGAACCGTCGACTCGATGCTGGCGAGCACCGAGTCGGTTGAGAGGTCCGCGCCCTTGTCGAAGACGTCGAAGAGGCTGGCGGTAATCGCTTCCTCGATCTCGGCTCCGCTGAAGCCGTCGGCGGCCTCGGCGAGCTTTGGCAGGTCGAACTGGTTGGCATTCCGGCCGCGCTTGGCTATGTGTATGCCGAAGATCTCTGCTCTGTCCTGTCGGCTCGGAAGGTCAACGAAGAAGATATCATCGAAGCGGCCCTTCCTGAGCAGTTCCGGGGGCAACTGCGAGATGTTGTTGGCTGTTGCGATCACAAAGACCGGGGCGGTCTTCTCCTGAAGCCAGGTTATGAATGTACCGAAGACTCTTGATGTCGTGCCCGCATCCGAGAACGAGCTGCTCTGAGTGCCGGCAAAGGCCTTCTCGATCTCGTCCATCCACAGAATTGCGGGGGCTACAGACTCAGCCGCCTGTACCGCCTGCCGTACGTTCTCCTCTGATGAACCAACCAGGCTGGAGAACACTTTGCCGAGGTCGAGCCTCAGCAGCGGCACGCCCCAAAGAGACGCCAATGCCTTCGCGCAAAGGCTCTTTCCGCAGCCCTGCACGCCTATGAGGAGCGCCCCCTTCGGGTTCGGCAGGCCGAAGCGCCGGGCGTCTGCGGAGAAGGCCGACTTGCGCTTCCGCAGCCAGTCTTTCAGCTCCTCCATCCCGCCGACGTTGCCGAACTCCTCAGTGGCGCGGTAGTACTCCAGCATGCCCGACTTACGGATAATCTGCTCTTTCTCTGAGAGAACGATGGGGACATCCTTCTCTGATAGGCCCCCCGTCTTCACGAGCGTCTTCGCAAAAACGTTCTCTGCCTCATTGATGGTGAGTCCCATCGCGGCGTTGACCAACGCTTCCTTTGCGTGTTCGCTCAAGGAGATATTGAGGTTGGCGTTCTTGTTTACGTCAGCAACAGTCCTATTGAGCAGTTCCGTCACGTGCTCCCGATCCGGGAGACCAAAGTCGATGACGCTCACTTCCTTCTCCAGCTCCAGAGGCAGCTTGAGGGTCGGTGAGATCAGAATCAGCGTCTTGTAACTGTTCTTCAGATACAGCGCAACCTCGCGCAGCTTCCGCACGACAGATGGATCCGTAAGGTACGGATGGAAGTCCTTGAAGACAAAGATGGCTGGATCGACCTGATCGAGGACGTTGTTGAGGGCAACTGTGGGATCGGCGGTCTTGGCGTCCGCGTTACGCTGCGACTGAGGCGAAGTGCCGTAGGGTACGATGCCTCTGCAGACCGACCAGGAGAACACCTTCTTCTCCCGCTTAGCCGCGATTTCAGCTATCGCGTCCTCGACTCGCGACTCCTCCCAACTCACGATGTATATGACAGGGTACCTGGCCCTGATGAGTACTTCAATCTCCTCTATCTCACTCACAGCGCCTCTTTGCGATCGCTCAGCCATCTGTTGCTCCTCCCTCGGTTAAGGATCGAACCACGTCGAGTAGTTCTCCGTGCAGATGCATTATCCCTATCCGACCGTCCGGCCGGATGGTGATGGATGTGGTTATCTCGCCCTTCCCTATCCGGTTACCTGGCTTCCGGCGCGTCAGCGGACGCTTCCAAGCCGTGGTGTTCAGGCCCAACGACTTTGCGACTCGCTTGGCCTCCGCCTCTTCGTCAGTGGAGATCGACCGGCATAGCGCAGGATCATCCAACGCTCTGAAGAACGGAGTGTACTGGAACATCAGGTTGAATGGCACCCCGGGGAGGTGCTCTGCCGTCCACTCAGCGATAGGCCTGAAGCAGCACTCAACGTGCCCCGGCAGGATCAGGTGCCGGATGATCAGGTCTCCTTGCGATGCGGCAACTACGAAGTTGCGCTGTGCTACCTCTACATAGTCACCGGCGCCAGCAAGCTGCGAGGCGCATCGGTTATTGCCAAAGCGAAAGTCCCCCAGATAGAGGTCGACGACATCTGCGAGCAGTCTCATCGTCTCGGCGGACATGTAGAAGTTGGAGTTCCAGACGAGCGGAGTAGGATTGGTCAAGAGCTTCAGCGTCTCCAGCAGAGAGGCGAGATGGATCGTCGGCTCCCCGCCAATCACATTGAGATTGGCAGCCCCTTCCGCTCTGCGTGAGTCGATGAGATGGGCCAACTCATCAGGTTTGCCTGCTGTCCCCCGCTGGGGATCGAGCAGTGCCTCGTGAGAGTAGCAGAAGCTGCAGCGCAGATTGCAGCCCGAGAAGAACACCTCGTGCGATGGGATCAGAGGCGGCTCCTCGCCCGACAGCACCTGTTCAAAGAAGTAGTAGCTCTCAGCCCCAACACCACAGAAGCCGGTCGCTCCTCCCAGTCTGTCCACGCCGCAGCGCCTCTCGCAGAGACAGCACGAGCTCATCGCTCTACGCGCGAGCTCGGCCTTGACGTCGAGAAGTGAAGCCGTGCCCCTGTCGGAACGAGCGGTCGCGTCGTTCAGATCCCAAAGCTGGTTCTCGCTCAGTTCGCTGGGATCCGCATCGCTCACCAAGCATCGGCTAGACCTGATGTAGGCAGGACGCCGTCTCCGCCGAGCGACGAGCCTGTAGTTACGTAAGTCCATTGACAGGAACTGCAGTGTCTGGGCTGCTTGCTATTCGGAAATCGTTCGGGAACTTGGCATGCGTAACGGCTTCATCATATGTGATGATGCCCTGCTGGTAGAGGTCCTTAAGGCAGGTGTCTAGTGCGCGCATCTGCTGCGAGTGCCCCGTGGTTATGACGTTGTAGAGTGACTGAGTCTTGCTCTCCCGGATGATGTTTCTGACAGCGGGGTTCGCGATCATGACTTCCGCTGCAAGAACCCGGCCGGGTCGATCGATGCGCGACAGGAGCTGCTGCGATATCACGACCTCCAGGCAGTTCGCCAGCTGCATCCTGACCTGATTCTGCTGCGACGATGGGAACACGTCGATTATGCGATCGACCGTCTGTACAGCGTCAGGCGTGTGCAGCGTGCTGATGACCAGGTGACCAGTCTCAGCAGCCGTTAGGGCGGTTGAGATAGTCTCCAGGTCTCTCATCTCGCCCAACGCGATAACATCCGGGTCCTGGCGCAGGATGTGCACGATCGCCTGCTGGAACGAATGAGTATCTGTGTAGACCTCCTGCTGGACGATAATGCTGCGCTTGTTGGGATGGACATACTCGATGGGATCCTCAACCATGATGATCTTGCAGCGCCGGTCGCGGTTGATGAGATCGATCATCGAGTTGAGCGTTGTGGTCTTGCCTGAGCCGGTCGGGCCGGTGATCAGTATGAGCCCTGAGGGCTTTCGGACTGCCTCCGCCACAATCGGCGGCAGCCCAAGCTCCTCCAGGCTTCTGAGCTCCGTGATTCCAAGACGTATCGCAGCGCCAATCTCGCCTTGTTCATAGTAGATGCTGACCCTGAAATAGCCGATATCCGGCAACTTGAGCGAATAGCATAGCTGCAGATCCTGCTCGAGCTTGGTCCTCTTCTCTTCCGACAGGGTGCTCAGGATCAGGCCCTCCACATCGGCAACGGTCAAAGGGTCCCCGTTGCCGACGATCACTTCCCCGTCGACCCGCAGTACAGGGGGAACTCCAACCATCAGATGCAAGTCTGATGCCTTGTGCCTGATGCCTTCACTTAGTAGATCGGTCAGAACCAAATCAGCCTACCTTTCTTTGCCGGATGCCCGGCTGACCACTGCACGACGAGCGGGCGGACCAACGATAGCGACAACTCGCCCCCAGATCTCGGATCGCCGGATGGTCCCGGCCTGGAGAAGGGCCTGGGGGCTGGGAACCAAATTGAGGTTGGGGACAATCCAGAACTCATCGGCCTTGAGCCGGCGCTCCGCGTACTCCGCCATTGAATATCGTCTTGGTGCTCCGTATTGCTGCCCCAGCGGTGGCAGCCAGGCCGGCCGCGGATTTCCATTCACGTACAAGCGGTCCCCGATCGCCACTGTGTCTCCCGGCTCGGCTATCAGCCTGCCGATGGCGGGAGCCGCCGTATTGTTGAAGTGGGTCACCCCTACAGCGATATCCCCTGCGCCTATGCTTCCGTGGCTCCAGATCAACAGCGCATCTCCGCGCCGGATGGTTGTGCGAGGCACGTGCGCCACCACCGTGACGGTCCTGAACAGCGTTACGCTGAGAGCTGCGTAGCAGCCTGCATACATCCCGGCCACCAACAGGGTGATGCCGAGCAGCGAGTAGAGCCGACGCTCAGGATCCCTTGAACCGCCACGGAGAGTATCCACCGTAGCAACCACAGACACCATCGATAGAAGAGTAACCCCGGCTGCAAGGAAATCCGCGATGTACGTCCGATAGAGAACTGCGGCCAGAACAAGCGACACCAGTCCGATGGCGAACATACCGACCCCGGCCGCCCGACGTCGCAGCATGAACGTGTGGCCGAAGCCTGGAACGACTGACTGGATGATCAGGCATAGCGCCTGAGGCGTTACCCAAGCCCAAGCTCCCAAGCCCATGCCCAACCTGAGCCGAAGCCCGTCGATCCATTGGCCAGCCCTCACCACGCCGGGCGTGCTCGCTAGCGACCATTGGATGCGTTGTCCGAACGAACGATCCTTCGCACGCGGTGGTACGACGCTTCGCAGCTGCGAGCCAGCAGAGAGAGCTGCTGAACAGGAAGCGCACTCCGTTCGACCGGGCATGTTCTGAAAACCGCAGCTCGGGCACTCCATGACACCTCAGCTCCCGCCAAACATGCGCAATATGCTGAACACCGTCAACCCAAATCCGAGGTAGTAGTTCAGCAACTGCATCACAAACAGGATGGCTATGAGCAGACCGACCCTCTGAAGCCAAGCGCCTATCCCGGGTGCCTTGCTGAGCCAATGGTGTTCACAGAAGACGAACACCGAGAAGACAGAGAGCATCACGAAGACTGATGCGCCGAGTCCTCCCGCTATGCTGTCGGGCGAACTGGCGAACAGAAAGACTGACAACAGCGCGATCAGGAACTGGATTGCTCCCAACCAGAACCTGCCCAACAGAGCGTGTCCCACACCTGGGATGATGCAGAGGACCACGTGCCACCATTCGGGCTCGACTACCGGTCGCGAGACTCCAAGTTGCAGCTTTACCCTAGCCAAGGCCAGCCGCGAACGCGAAGCGTAGGTGTCTGCATTCGTCCAGTATCTGAGACGCTGCGCGACCGTGCGGTGGTGTGCCCTCGGAGGAAGAAATCCCTCTTGTTCGGGCGTGGCCACGAGAGAGGATGCACACAACGCACAGCTCTTCTGGCCGGGCATGTTCTCAAAGCCGCAACTCGGACATTGCATGGCCGCTGCCGCCTATCGGAGTTTGGTACGAGCCTCGGTGTGATCCACGATGAATACGCCAGGCTCCGGCTCGTAATACTCGCTCGTGAGTTGCTGATCGGACACCCTGCCAACGTTATTGAAGAGTTGGACGTAGTCCAGGCACTTCTTCCCCTTGGCTCCCTTGACCCGCACATCGACCTTGCCGGATGCGCTAATCTCTATCTCCAACTCATGTTTGGTGGCCATTGATCATCCTCCGCTGGTCTGACGGCTGCCGATAAGGCGCCTCAGCGCATCGAACGCTCTGGAAGCGGGACCGCGATTCTCAAGCTCCCTCAACGCATCCTGAGCCGGTCGGAAGCTGGGACAGCCGGCTAACGCCCGTCTGAATGCTCCCGCCGCTTCGTCAGTCCGACCCAACTGCTCACAACATCGTCCTATCCAGTACCAGCACCCGAATCGCTCAGGCGAGAGCCGTACCGCCTCATTCAGGTGATCGAGCGCCAAGTGGAACTGCCTTCTCACCAGGTAAGCCTTGGCTATTGAGTATCTCGTTGCCCAATCGCTGGGCGACATCTCGATAGCCTTGGCGAAACACGCCCGCGAATTGGTGACGTTTGCAGGGATGAGCACATCGCCCCGGGCAACCCACGCGTATGCGTCGACGCCTTGTCCTGCAAAGGCGGAGTCTGAGTAGCCGATGGCGGCCGTCTGCCTCCCCAACCTGGCTTCGGCGACAGCCCTTGCTGAGAGAATCCTGGCAGACTTCGGGAACCGCTCCAGCGCTCTGTTGGACCACACTACGGCCTCGGGAAGCTCTCCAAGCTCGATGAGGCACCGCAGCTGCCCCAGCCAGGCTTCCTCAAGGGTGGCGTCATATTGCAGCGCGCGAGAGTAGTAGCCAAGGGCCCTCTCGAAATCCTCCCTCGCGAACGCATCCCGGGCCTTTCCCAGATAGTAGTCCTGGTCGAGGATATCGTCGGGTCTGGCTTCTGAATCCGACTGAGGGGGCTGCCAGTCCCCCATTTCAAGGTGCTCGAATCTGCCCAATGGCCGCCCCTTCTAGACGTATTTTGAGACTTGTATCCTTATGGACTGATCCTTAGCCACTTCCTCGTTTGTGACTGTGAACCCTTGAGCCTTCAGCTCTGAGACCACCCTGTTGTAGGCATACTGCTGGGTGACTCGCCCCACCAGGTCGCGGCCGATGGACTCAAGCTCCGCATCCGTATGATCTTTCCCGGCAACGTGAACCGTACACCGACCATCGGCAAGCCTACTGAATGTGGCTCTCACGCCGTCCTTCGCTATGCTGAACTCGCTTTCGCGTGCCATCGAATCAGCGATGACCTGACTGTCTTCGATAGGTATTTCGACAGAGCTCTCTAAGTCCCTCTCTGTGGACGAGTCACACATTGCGTGCTCGCGTTTGAGGGCGCTGTATCCGAGCGATCCGGCAGCGGCGGCAATCGCCCCGCACAGGAGCGGCCATCCAGCCACAACCATCGGCGTTACCACGAAGACGACCGACATTCCACGGCACCTCCCCAATCATTGTGGGCGCTTTGTGCAAAGGATTATACCTTTATCAGAAGCCTGGCGTCCAGCAAAGGTTCCCGAGTCGCTGTAGGCTTACCATTGATGTGGTACACATTGCTGGGTTGCGGATACGGCTACTTCTCGCCGTCTGAGGTGGCTGAGCGCCTCCACCAATCCTACGGGATCCTCCGGCCCATGGCCAGCAGAATACCGTGAATAATGCTCCACGGGTGGGGCGGAGAACCCGGGACATAGGCAGCAATGGGATAGGAATCGCCTATCCCGTTGGCATCAGCGTACCCGTCTCGATGCAGACCTCCACTGATGGCGGGTGTGCCTACAGCGATTACGATGCGCGGTTCAGCCATGGCGTCGAAGCAGCGTCGCAGTGGCTCCTGCATGGCCCGCCCAACCGGGCCGGTGACAAGAAGAGCGTCCGCATAGCGCGGGGATGCGACGAAATGAACACCAAAGCGAGCGACATCGAAGATCGGATTCGCTGCGGCAGCTACCTCTTGGTCTGTTGCGTTGCAGCCAGTGGAGACCTCGCGGATATGAAGCGAACGCAGAAACGGCTTAGGGTACGACACAAGCTCTGTATCGAGCTTCGGGCGATTGGTGAGCACGAGCGCTTCGCGGGTCAGCGTTGCGGTTCGAGTGGATCGGTCTGACGCAAGTGTTCCAGAGGGGCAGGCTCCAAGACAGCCGTTGCAGCCGATGCAGACGCCCCTGTCCAACGCGATTACGCCTCCCTGCTCATCGTCTGTGACCGAGATAGCCAGCATCGGACACACCGCCGCACACCGCCGGCACCGTGATCCTTCACAAGCCGACGCCGTGACCTTCGGCAGCCCGAGTGTGACATCTGGCAGATCGGGGCATATGTTCCGTTGAGTAGCTACCCCACCTTTCAAAACTGCTAGTAAAGGGTTTCGAGTCAATACATTCTCTCCGTCACAGGTCGTTGCCGCTATATGACAAATTGAAGCTCTTGTTGCAGAGTGGGAAATCAGCTACCAGATTGCCGCGCACAGCTATGGCAAGTCCGGTCCAGTTGTTGAGACTGGGATCCTTGATGGCGTAGCGTTGGATATGGCCGTCGTTGTCGGTCGTTATCCAGTGAATCAGCTCTCCGCGCCACGCTTCCACCACTCCCACGCCGACCCGGTCCGAAGGTAGTGAGGATTCCACATCAACTTTTACCGGTGACTGCGGAAGCGACTCCGACAAGTCTGCTATTAGCGATAGGCTGGTAGTGATTTCATCCCCTCGCACTTGTGCGCGTGCGAGCACATCGCCGCTATCGCGCTTTGCCGGAACAAGGTCTTGCTCAGGAAATACCCCTTGGCGGAACACGGTACGGGCATCATAGCCGCTTCCACTAGCGCGTCCAGCAGGTCCGACTATTCCAAACTCCTTCGCCAGCGAAGGTGACAGGCGGCCGGTTCCCTCCATTCGTTCGATAACGGCTGGATTTCCCAGCACGAGCGGTATGCTATCCTGAATCCTTCGAGCAAGCTCGGATAGCGATTGTACGAACTCAGTTCGCCGTGCATCGTCGATGTCGCGGGCGACTCCCCCGGGCAGCACAAAGCATCGCTGGAAACGACTTCCAGCGAGCAGTTCGCCGAGTCCGAGGGCAGCGCCGCGCAGGCGGGCGAAGGTCGCGGCACCCGCGCTGTAGCCGATATCCGCGGAGAGACCTCCGAAGTCACCGAGATGATTAGCGAGCCGCTCAATCTCAACGGCGATGGTCCGCAGGGACTGCGCCCTTCGCGGCGGAGTCACGTTCAGTATCTGCTCAATCGTAATAGCGTGCGCAAGGGCGTTTCCAATGGTCGTGTCGCTGCTGGCGGCTTCGGCAAGGAATCGTGCCTGCTCCCAGGGCACTTCCACCAGACCGCGTTCTACCCCACGATGCTGGTAACCCAGCCGGATCTCCAGATTAGTTATGATCTCACCCAGACAACTGAAACGAAAATGTCCGGGTTCGATGATTCCTGCATGAATGGGGCCGACAGGAATCTCGTGAACTCCATCGCCGTGCACTTGCATGAACTCGTAGGAATCCATCACACGCTGGGACTTATTAGGCGAGTCGTCCCGCAACGGAGTCAGATCAGCCGGCCATACTTCGTGTAGGACCAAGCTCTTCCATCGCGGATGGCCATCTGCCCTTAGCCCGAAGAAGTCGCCAACAGCACGCTCTGCCCAGTGGGCTGCCGGGACTTGTGGCGTGAGAGAAGGGTATTCGGAATCGCCCTCGGGAATACGGGCGGAGAGGATTATGCCCCCACCGCTGGTCGTGTCCAGCAGCAGCACTTCCAGCATTAGTCCACCTCCGGCAATCACGCGCGCCGTTTCATGCCCAAAACGCCAGCCGTCCTGTTCCAGCGCATGGTGAACCGCGCCGCGCATCTCTGAGAGAGCCAGTTCCCGCCTCTGAAAGACCTCTTTCATCGCAAGGCACCTCCTCCGACCAAACCGGTCAGTGCCGACATCATCCCAGGCGCCAGCGCAAGCCCCGTCGCCAAGGCTGCAAGCAGGAGTATCGCCGGGACAAAGGACCAGGAGCGCGGATAGCTGCACTTCTTGCCGTCGGGGGCATTCCCGAACAGCACGCGCCCGACGTGGCAGGTAATCGCGACGAAGGTGATTGTGAGTCCGGTGATGACCAATCCTGCAGCCAGGTAATGCCCGGACGCGAAGGTGCCGCGGAGCAGGAGCCATTCGCTCAGGAATGTTCCGAACGGAGGGCTTCCCGCGATGGCGAAACTTCCCGCAGCCAGCAATATCCCCCACGTTGGCGCAAGGCGCAGCAACCCACCGAGCTTGCCCAGAGATTTCGTGCCATATAGACGCAATATGTTGCCCGCCAGCAGGAAAAGGGCCACCTTGGTCAGGCTGTGGTTGATGGCATGGAGGGTGAACACCGGACCGGATCCTATTCCTATCGCTAGCGCCAGCAGTCCCATGTGCTCCACACTGGAATAGGCCCACATCCTCTTTAGATCGTGCTGGCGAACGAGTATCAGCCCGGCGGCAAACACGGTGATTGCAGCCATTGGGACTAGAGTGTGCTGCACCAAGTCAGAAAGCCCCGCGGCGCGGGCCAGCTGAGCAACCCTCCAAATCGCGACCAGAGCGCAGTTTAGAAGCGCTCCCGAAAGCATCGCTGAAGCCGGAGCCGGAGCTTCGCTGTGGGCGTCGGGGAGCCAATTGTGCAGTGGGAAGAGGCCCGCTTTCGTTCCATAGCCCAGCAAGCAGAAGATGAACCCCAGCCGCAGGAGCCGAGGGTCCAGTTGCTTGCCGCGTTCCAGAAGCTCGTCAAACATCAAGCTTCCGCTTGGGCTCCCTTGGCTCTGGGAAGAGGCGAAGATCAGCACGGTTCCAAAGAGTGCGAAGGCAATACCCACGCTGCAGAGCAGCAGGTATTTCCAGGTCGCTTCAAGGGAAAGGCGGCTGCGATGGAAGAACACCAGGGGAGCAGACATCAGCGTCGTCATCTCCATCGCAATCCACATGTAGCCGAGGTTTCTCGCAAGCAGCACCCCATACATAGCCAGTATAAACAACCCGGACCATGTATAGAAACGGCAGTATAGACTGCTGGGCATCTCCTCGCGCTCTGGGGGAAGTAGGAACGCCGCCTGAAACATCGCGGCCGCCGCGACCACGGTAGTGAGAATGACGAACGCAGCGCCGACCCCGTCCCTGGCGCGCAGGGCCGGAGCACAAGCCCAAATCGCAACTGGTAACTGAGCAGCCATGAGTCCGGCCGCGATGCGTGGAAGGGAGCGCGCCAGCCCCCCAAACAGACCGAGGATTGACATTGTGAGTGGGATAATAATGATCACGGGCAGCATAATCACCTCTTTAGCCCTGTCAATCTGGTCACGTCGACATGTTCAAAGCTCCGATTCAGGCGGAAGATAACGAGTCCCGCCACCATCACCCCCACCAACACATCGAAGACCACGCCCATCTCCACCACAAGAGGCATCCCGGAGGTCTGGGTCAGGGCATAGAGGAATATGCCGTTCTCAAGCACCAGGAATCCGATTATCTGGCTGATCGCAAGCCGCCGGGTAAGCATCAGCAGCATGCCGATCAAGAGAAGCGCAAGCGCCATTCCCGCCGAGCCGGGATCGTTGGAGAGAGGACCCTTGATCCAGGGGGCAAGAAAATAGCCCGACGCGAGCGCTACGCATCCGGCAAAAAGGGCTAGAGTCGGATTGAGGCCAGCGCCTTTGTCACGCAGAACCTCTATTCGCTCGGCTACCCAGGCCAGAAAGACGGGGATTGCCGCGGCCTTTACCGTTATCACGACGCCTGCGAGGAGCAGGTAGTGTGGCGCGTGTTCCTCCCGGCCGTGCATGAATGCCACCAGCCCCAACAACGCGGTCTGAAGCGCAAGTCCCCAAAGCATTGAGCGTAAGCTCTGGACACCGCACGTCCATGCCCCCGCGACTGCGGCGAACGCAGCCAGAAGATCAACTCGCGAAAGGTCCATTTCTACCCCCGTGCCACCGCGATCAGCGCCGCCAATGAGCTCAACGCTATCGCATATGCGATGAAATTCGGCACCCGACGCCAGTTCAACTTCACCAGAACCCCCTCTGCCACGGCGACAAGGACTCCCACTGCAAATAGCGAGGAGATACCTGCGCCGTAGCGAAGCAGCAAGGGCAGCCCCGAGTACTGAGGCACAGCATGAAGAAAAGTCTGCGCGGCCAGACCGAAGAAGATGCAGGTTCGGAGCGCCACTGCCAGTTCCACCAGAGCCAGATTTCGCCCGCTATTCTCCAGGATCATCGCCTCGTGGACCATAGTGAGCTCGAGGTGTGTTGTCGGATCGTCCACGGGCATGCGCGAAAGCTCTGAAAGCGCAATCACTACCAGAGAGGCTCCGACCAGTATCGCCACAGCCTGGCTCACAGGCGAAGAGTAGATCACGGATAGATCCATGCTCTCTGCTCCAAATGCCAGTGCACCGAGCCCGATCATCAGGGCGGGCTCAACAAGCACTGAGATGAGTGCATCCCGGCTTGCCCCAAGCCCGCCAAAGGCGGATCCTGTATCCATCGCCGCCAGCATCGATATGAACTTCCCAAGCCCCAGCAGGTAGATTACCAGGAGCAGGTTAGTCGAACTGGCCCAGACCTCGGGAATAGCAGCGCCGGACCACGGAACCAGCAGTGCCGCAGCCGTAACTACGGCGAGGTTCAGTCGGGGCGCCAGGGTAAAGACCCAACTCGCAGTCCCGCTGACGGTTTCGCCCTTTCGCAGGAGCTTGCCAATGTCGTAGAACGACTGCAGAACCGGCGAACCCACCCGGTTCTGCATCCTGGCCTTTATCTTCCGTATCACTCCCACCAGTAGTAGTGGGACAATCACGATATTAACAAGAGCAGAAAGCAGAGTGATCATTGGCGGTACCCCAAGAGCAGCAATAGCCCGAGCGCCACCATCATGTAGACCAGGTACTGATGTATACTCCCCGCCTGTAGCCGCGCGAGGAAGGCTCCTGCCACGTCCTGAATCAGCTTCAGCGCAGGCATATAGACACGCGTTTGCAGATAGGGCTCGTAACCCGATTCCGCGGAGACCGCGTCAGGGAAATGCTTGCGACCAGGCCCGTGAACATTCACCTGCACGACGTAATGGTTCACCGCCCTGAACATCCGGGCTATTGGCTGTGCAAAGCTCGACGCAGTGTACTGCATGCGTGGGCCTAGGTCGCCGAAACCACACTCCCAGGTGATGAAGCGGCGCGCAGGTCTGAATCGGGAGAGAGCAGACATCCAAAGCGTTAGCGCCCCCAGAGTGAATACAAGCACCACTGCGAGCATCGGCATAGGAAGCGTCCATGCTCCTCCAAGTGCCGAAGGTTTGCCCTGCACGAAGGCAACCACCGAACCCAGTGGTACGAGCACCACCGAGGCGGCGACACCAAGCCCCGCACAAATCAGAGCAAGCAGGACTTGGGCGATAACCATGCCTCGCGTACCTTCTCGAGCGCGCTGGGCCTGCTCGCTTCGGGGCAACCCAAGGAACACCACCCCAACCGCCTTCACAAAACATGCCAGCGCGAGCGCGCCTATCAGTGCGAGCCATCCCATAAGGAGCAGCCCACAAAGGCGATCGCCGGCGCCTGCCCCGTGCTGCATCAGCCCGAAGAAGCCTTTATAGAGCAGCCATTCGCTGGCGAACCCATTCAGCGGCGGCAGTGCGCAGATAGCGGCGCTGCCGACTATGAAGCTGCCGGCGGTCCACGGCATCCTGTGGATTAGTCCTCCGAGATGCTCGACATCTCTTGTGTGTGCTCGTGCATCCACCGCTCCAGCTCCGAGGAAGAGGAGACTCTTGAAAATCGCGTGGTTCAGCGTGTGAAAGAGAGCCGCGGCAAGACCAAGCTGTGCGAGAAGCGGCTGGTGCAGATGACTACCGACCATCGACAGTCCCAAGCCCATGAGTATGATCCCGATGTTCTCTACACTGTGATAGGCAAGGAGACGTTTGAGATCGTGCTGCAACAACGCAAAGAGCACTCCCCAGAACGCGGAGATCGCGCCGAGGATGAGGACGACTGGTCCCAGTGCAGGGCAGGCGATGTGGCCGATCACAAGAAGCCGGATCATTGCGTAGATTGCGGTCTTGATCATCACACCGCTCATCACCGCGGAGACAGGCGCCGGGGCGGCAGGATGCGCGATAGGAAGCCAAAGGTGAAATGGCCAGCATCCTGCCTTCACCCCAAGACCGACAAAGATCAGCAGCGCCGGGCCAAGCGCCTCGCCACCTGAGAGATGCCATGCGTGGAAATCCCAGCTTCCCGTCAGGTGGTGCGCCCAGAGGAATCCCGCCATTAGAAATGCTGTCCCCGTGCGGGTCGCACCCAAATAGACGAGAGCTGCGCGTTGCACGGAATGCTGTTCGTGATCTGATGCCACCAATGCAAATGAAGAGAGCGCCATCAACTCCCAGGCCACCAGGAAGACCAGCGCATTCGCTGAAAGCACTACCATTGACATGCTGATCATCAGAAGAGCCAGAGCTGACCAGACAAAACCCAGAGCAACGCGTTTGCGCAGGTGGTGGAGATAACCAGGCGAGAAGACAGCCGCTGCTATTCCAACGATGCTGATAATGCCGAGAAACCAGCGACTGAGCGGGTCGACTGTGAATCTGAATGGTGACACTGCGAGGAACCACGGAGTGGGCGCAGTCATCACCTGATTGCCCCCGAGCATCGCCGCAGCAAGAAGCAGTGCGCTGCCGAACCCGATGGCTGTTGACAAGAGCAGGCTGGAGCTGTGCTTGCGCAGCACACCCACAAGGATTACACCAGTCCACAGACAAAGCGCCGCCAGGTACCAGCAGCTGGGACTGCCCAGAATGGTCAACATCGTAACGACATGAACTCCTTGTAAGAACTAGCCCGCTCCATTCTCCGTAGACGAATGCCGCGGGCATGGCGCGATATTCCGTCATCGTGAGGAATGCGGGCCGGAGACACAACAAAAAACCAGCTCCACCCCAAGATGGGGGCGAGCTGGCTCGAGCCTTTCAATATGCGAGTCTATTCGTCAAGAATCGTACAGTGCGTAAGGCGAACGTTGCGGTGGGTCATCGGGGCAGTGCAACCTCGACGGCGCAGAGAAACTCCGGGTTACGGCGTTGATACGAAAGGCGAGAAAGGCAGACTTCTAGAGCCAGGCGGGCGCTGGAGGGCACAGTACTCGTGCACCTATTGCCACAATCTGGAAACGCTCAGGCATCCAGGTGCCATTATACCTGGCTGGGTTAGGCTTGTCAAAGTCGCGCGCTCAAACAAGTCGCGCGCTTTGGGAGCGAGACCGTCAAAGGTAACAGCCGACGAACTGCTCGGTCGAGCCAAGACGGTCATGGAGCTGTGGCGATCGGGAACTCAGGCTGATAGGAAGGCCATTGTGAGGCTATATGTGCTAGACCTGGTTGCCGACCCCGCGACGCGGAGCATCACTGGAACACTCGTTGACCCTCTGATGGCAGCGAATACGAAAGAAGGCCCGGAGCCTAACGGTTCCGGGCCTTCTATATGCAGTTACATGGTAGCCCCGAAGGGATGTGTGTCATCTGCATATCGAGGAGGTTTGTTCCAGTTCCGGTGCGCCTGACGGGATGGAATGTGGGTAGATTGCTGAACGGACGCAGGCTTCGGAGCAAACGTTCAGGCGAAACAGCACTCCCGAAGGTGGATTGGTGGGAGCCTGAGACAATCCCACGACGTGAACAACCCTCTTCTTCCTCGTGCGTCACCTGGAAATCGCCATCGCCAGGGCGCAAGGTATGGCTCGAATCGAGGAACAAGGAGAACCCGCTGGGTCAGACGTATTGGCGCGTAGCGCTCAAGCATAAGTCCAACCACGCAAAGGTCGCGGTGGCCAGACAGATGGTGTAGCGGTTTCCTTGGCTGTCCCAGCCGTGGCCCGTTGGTCTGTCAATGGGCCACGGCCAGGATGATTCCGACTGACACAGCCGTCTACCGACTGCTAATGGATACGGGTGTGGCTCCCTGTCCTCCGTCGCCAGGGCCAACTTCGACTGCCTGCAGGAAAGCCTCTCCGACTACGCCAGCGTCAGCATCGCCGCCCACAAAGCGCAGGTCTATCACCCCGTTACGAGGACTGACGTTGTTGAACACCAGATCCACCGCGTTCCTGATGCCACCTGCCGTAGCGACCACATCCATCTTGCTGACGACCTTCTCGCCGTTTAGGAAGACGGTAACGCAGTTAGTCTTGGTATCGACGCCGCTTGCAGCGCAGAACTTGAGCCTGACATAATAGGCCCCAGGGCCGACGGTCACATTGACTGTGAAATCACGGGCGTGCACTCCGTAGCGGTAGAGTTCGGGATCGCTGGTTGCAGTGATGTCACACGCAACGGGCTGAGTCCACCATGTGGTAGGGACCGTGTCAATGTTTGCGCCAAGTCGTGTTATGCACTCCATGCCCGGTCGCCACTTGTTCCCGGCCGAATCGGTATAGTCCTCCCGACCGGTGTAGCCGAAGATCATTCGCTGGGTATCTTTGGGGCCTCCGCCCTCTCCGTAGCCCGCGTTGCCGGTGGCACTCGACCATTGAACCGCATCTACGTAGACCCTTGTCCCCACGGAGTAGGGGTTCTTGGTGCCGATTGTAGTGATCGTGAGTGTGTGCTGGCCTGCCGAAAGCCCGTTCTTGTAGCAGAGCACCTGCTGATATCTCGTGCTTGGATTCCAGCAGTCGATGCCCGAGAGCTGCTTGACGCCATCCAGGTAGACATCCGCCTTTCCTCCGTCGGCACTCACACGGCCGATAAGCCTTACCTGGTCTCCGGTGAACACCCAGCTCATCGAGCGCCCGGACTGAGCGGCATATCGCGAACTGCCGCCGTGATCATTGGCATCGGTGGAGGTCTGCCAACTGCCCACATAGGTGAGGCTGGGATCATCGGCAACCTGCTGAGGATCGACTCCTTCTATGACCACACTCTGCGCGCCGTCGTGCCTGATCGCCAGGATCTGATCGCCATTACCGAGGGCCTTGAGGGTATAGCCGTTGGCGCTCAGGTTCGATCTCAAGCTGAGGGCGGCGCCGTTGGCTTTGGCTGAAGTGGGTGCGAAGGACAGCCGAAGCACTTCCGTTGTGTTAGCGGGAGCATCGAACGTTGTATAGCTGATCTTGCCTCTGCCGTAGATGACGGAGCTGATGGTGGCACTGCTGCGGACGATATGGTTCTCGCGATTGGCGCCGAGGCTTTCAGGCAGCCAGGCGACTGTGTCCAGCAGGTGCTTGATCACGCTTGGGTGCGCTATCTTGAACCAAGCCCCGTTTACGATGCACCCTCCGTCGATGTTATCTTCCGAGAAACCCGTTTCGTGACCATCATAGGTCGCCAGCAGCTGGCTGCGGCGGGCGATCTCTCTTGCCCACTCGCTGTCGGCCTCGACGCCCAACTGTGCAAAAGCCTTGGTGAGTTCCATCGAGGGATACCACAGGGATCGCCCGCAGCAGTTGAACGATTCAGGATAGGCCCACGCCCCACTGTAGGTATCGCTGCCGGATTCCGGACTCACACTGGTGTGGTTGAGGTAGATGCCCAGGATGTTGCGAACATCGTTGCGCCAGTTCGGGAAGTAGCTCTTGTTGTCCATCATGTAGCGAGCGGCGAAGTTAGTGACGTACTGACATTGGGTGTTGCACTCCCAGTCCCAGAAGTTGCGGCCCCAGATATCGTTCTGTGTCCAGCGCGGCAGTAGTCTGTCTCGAAGATACGCTCTGCCGGCGTCTCTGGCGGTCACGATGCTGTTGCCGGAGCCGGTGTATCCGAGCCGGATCAGCTCGTCCAGGAAGTAGAGGATGTAACTGACTCCGCCGGTCATCCGGGTCCCCCAGCCGACCTGTTCGGGGTTGGCGTATCTGCCCCAAGGATCAGAAGCGGGGGACGTATTGCAGTGCTGTGCCAGCAGATCCCCCCAGTGCTTTGCGGCAGTGAACCAGCGATCATCGCCAACCACCTGATAGGCTCTTAGGATTGCCAACCCCGCTTCGGCCGCGATATCAAGCTGAATATAGCCGGCGGGGTTCGCAGGACCGTAGATGGCGCCTTTGACCGGCACGCTGACCAGGAACTTCGGCCAAGGCTGAGAGTCGTCTGTCTGGCAGTAGTCCAACAGGAAGTCTGAAGCCCACTCTATATGGGCGATGGCGGCCGGATCCCCCGTGTAGCGGTAGTAATCGACCAAGCCGGTGATCACGAATATCGTGCGCTGAACTTTGTCTCCGTTGTCCCAGTCTCTGGTGACCGGAATGCTAATATCGCCCGTCGCCGATATGGCCCAGTTGCCGTTCCACAGGAACTCCGGGTATTCGGCCGGGGCCTTTCCGGCTGGGGTCCAGGGGTACCTTTTTAGGGTCTCGGCGGCGATGCGGATTCGCCAGTCGCACTGCCCGTTTAGGCCCGTGTACCATGGTGCTATTACACCATACCTATCCTCGACAGTGTCGTGGGCGTAATAACGCGCCAGCTTGGCAGCGCCGGAGGCATTGGTCAAAACCATGCAGCTAAGCGCGACAGTCACCACGGCTGATTGTAGTGCTTTACAGAGTCTCATCATCTTCTCCCATTCTTCTGGTAGTATTGCCGTCTTTGTGGCTTCTGTAGGGTAGTGTCGAGCGCGAGTTGCGCCGTTCTGGTTGTTATTTCCAACTGCTAGACCTCGATTGCTATCTGAAACGAATGTAAAGGAAGACCACGAAAGAGAAGATGATCGCCCACCAGATCGCCGGGTTACGCAGACCGCGCATCTGGTGCTGCTGTTCCTTGGGGACTTTGAGGCTTGCTCTGTTCCAGATAAGCCCCTCAAGCTCCGCATCACTCTTGGGCTTTGTGAGCAGGCTGACTACTGCGGCAACGAGCACGCATGTCCAGAACACGATTCCCGTGCGGTTCAAGAATGGGATGATGTACTGGCCCCAGCTATGTGGAAAGTGCGGCGAGAGCAGCTCCAGGCCCAGGCTAAGCGGGATTGTAAGTATTCCTGCCGCAAGCGCTCCGGCATGCGTGGTCCGCTTCCAGAGTATCCCCAGCAGGAACATTGTTGCGATCCCCGGAGTGAAGTAGCCGTAGACGTTCAGCAAGTAGATGAAGATAGGCTTGCCGGACTGGGAGATCGAAACGATTGCCCATATGACCGCCAGCGCAGTGATCACCATGCCCGTGAGCTTTCCGAACTTGACCGCCTGCTGTTCCGTGGCTTTCTTGTTGATGTAGGGTAGGTAGAAGTCGACTGCTGCGATCGTCGTGCAAGAGTTCAAAGCGCCTGAAACGTGGGACATAATCGCGGCGATCAGCCCCGCCATCACCAGGCCCCGCACTCCGGGCGGAAGCAGATTCTCAACCAGCGTCGGAAATGTCATATCACCCTTCGCCAAGTGGGGGAATATGAATGGCGCCGCGAGCCCCGGGACGATGTAGATGAAGGGCAACGCCACCTGCAGGTAGTGTGTGAACACGATTCCCATTCGGGCGTTCCATTCGTCCTTCGCCGCGAGTGCGCGCTGTACGATGAACTGGTTCGCAGCACAGTAGAATATGCTGATGCACGCCAGTCCTCCGAGGAACATGGTCCACGGGAACTGCGGGTCGTTTGCCGGGAGAATCAGATGCCACTCGTTGGAGTGCGACATGAGCCCTTTAAGCCCACCCACTTTGTGATGGCCCACCGTCACGAATGATAGGATCGCGCCGCCAGCCATCAGCACGATGAGCTGCATCATTTCGGTCCAGACAACCGCACGCAAGCCGCCGGTGATCGTGTACGCCGCGATCAGAAGCGCAAGCGCGATGATGCTCTCAGCGATCGGTATCTGTGGGACGAGTGTGTTGACGGCCAGCGCTCCGAGGTAGAGCACTGCGCTGATCTCCACGAAGACGTACGTCAGGAAGATCAGCGCCGCGTAGGCAGCCCGAGCGGCGCCTCCGAACCTGCGGTCCAGAAACTCCGGCATCGTGTAGAAGCCATTGCGGAGGTAGAACGGCAGAAATACCCAAAGAAGCGCGAAGTATCCCAAGAACACCGCTGGCCAGGCAATGTTCATCGCGCAGAACCCGTATACGTAGGCGACGCCCATTACGCTGACGAAGTGGTGGCTGCTGATGTTGGCCGCCACTATGCTTCCGCCGACCATCCACCAAGGCAGCTTGTCTCCCGCCAGGAAGTAATCGCGCCTGGTGCTCATGGTCTGGCGTGCGGCAATCAGCCCCAAAACCAGGACTGCAACGATGTAGATGCCGAAGACACCTATGTCGATCCCGTGGACTCTCATCAACTGGATGTTAGCCTATGCCACAAGACTTGTCAAGTGGCTTCTGGAGATTATTGTGGATAACGGCAGCTTGGCAGTACTTAGTGCTGTGAATAGAGCTCCTGCTCCTGCCCTGCTATGACCAACTCCACATCCTCTTCCGAGAGCTGCTCCGCAAAGTCGGAGGTTACGCCCTCATCAGTAATCAGCACATTGATGAGGTCCAGTGGAGCGACTTGGGCATACGAGAACTGCCCCAGCTTCGAGGAGTCGCAGAGGACAATCACCTTCCTTGCGTGGTCGATGATCAGCCTTTCCCAGCGCGCTCCTCCGCGGTCAAGCGTGGTGATGCCCCGACTGGAATCAATCGCGGCTGCACCGATGAATGCTACATCCCAATAGAGCGATGCCACGGCTTCTTCCGAGAGCGACCAGTCTGACGCCAGACTGTCCGTTCGTATAGTTCCTCCGATGAAGTCGACCGGAGCTATCTCGTGAGAGGCGACATATGCGGCTATCTCAAGCGAATTCGTGACAACGCGCAATGGCCGGTCGCCGGGCATCCGAGTGACAAGTTCATAAGTGGTAGTGCCTGCGCCGACGAAGATGGTGCCGAACTCGGGGATATGAGCCAGTGCGGCAGCCCCGATCTTGCTCTTCTCGTCGAGGTGTGCACTCCTGGTCTCTGCATAGGGCCTGCGGGGTGTGGAGCCGCTCTTGGGAACCGCTCCCCCGTGCACTCGCAGCAGCCTGCCCTCCCTGTGGAGCCGGTCGAGGTCGTTGCGGACAGTGTTCTCACCTACACCCAAAGTTTCCGCAAGCGCGACTACCTTGACTGACCCATACTGCGAAGCCCAGTTGCAGATAATCCTGCGCCGTTCTGCCCCGACCATGCCATCAGCCTTTTTGTTGGGGTTCATTGCCACCGCGCACCTCACAATGTCAAGCGTTCCGTGGATATCCCACATATGGAACGCAGTATTATTCACAATCTTACCATGAATGGCAGATGAGTCACTAGCGAAATGCGCAGGGAACCCCTAGCATGGCCGAAGACGGCCTGTCCGTGTCTGGATTTCCCACAGAATGGACAGAAGAGGGGTTGACGGCGAGAATGCCTCGCCGTCAACTGAGGTAAGTCAGAACTTACGTCGAATGAAGCCTGCCGCGCCGGCAAGACCGGTCAGCAGAGCGATCAGAGCGGAGGGCTCAGGAACCATGTTGTTGTCAATGAAGTAGCCGACGGCTTGAGGACCGGTGAATGTGCCGTGCCAGCCGTTTCCATACGCTCCATAGAACGTGCAGTTGCTCTGGTCCGGGACCGTGAGTGTGAAGCTACCATCCGGGCTATACGTTCCCGAAAATGATGGTGTAGTGCCGTCCGGCCATGAGAGATAGATACCCTCGAAAACCCCGTCAGCAGCTGATGTTATCCGCACGGTGCCGCTATAAGGGCCCGAGAGTGTCTGAACGTTCAGGTTCCAGTCACCGATCCAGCCCGTTGCGCCAGGGCTTGAGAACATGCCAACGCCATAGTAGAGATCAGCTCCACCCTCGAGAATCCCCGGGATGAGGTAGTAGCCACCGAAACCGAAGTCACCAACAGTGCCGACCTGCGAGACAACCAGATCAGGGATTGCTGGCGTGGTCACGTTGTACGACACGGCGGAACCTGTTTGCTGTCCCACAATGTCCCAATCCAAACCAGCCCACGAACCCGCGCCCGAGAAGTTCCCGTCCTCGCCGAACGTGACCTCTGCCGGACCGGAGGCCCACATGATGTCAGCGCCTCCCGATACGTGATAGACGTTGTGGTTGAAGCTCAGAGCCTGGGCACTGGCTCCAACAAGGAACGTGGCAGCCATCATCACAATGGCCAATAGCAGTGATCTTTTCATTCTTTCTCCTCCTTCTCGTTATGTATGATCGCCTCTGTGGGCGATCATATACGGCAGTATAACTCACAAAACCTGATCTGTAACCTGGTAATAGTACCTGATTATGCATAAAACCACAATACGCCATACACGAATCAACAGTAGGCGCCATTAAAGTATATGGCTATGTTGAGGGATCTTCGGCTGGCAAGCCCCTTGGGTCCTATCAAGCGACGCCGTCCGCGAAGAATAGCGGTCGAGGAGACGGGAGCAGTTTGAGTAGAGAATTTGGCGCATAGTCTCTCTTCCGTAGCCGCAGTCTTCGAGGGCTCGAACCAGCGCTCGCAGTTCCTCGTAGAGTAGGAATGTATAGCCGCCATCCCCTAAGGGAGCGGTCCCGATCTCCGTCTCCGTCATCTCAAGATGGTTGATGTAGTTGTCACCTGCATACTCCCGCGTTCCCCGCACCATAGTGATGGGAAGATCGCTGCCGAAAAGCAGACGATCGGGTCCAACGGTCTGAAGCGCCAAGCTTAGCACCTCGTGATTGAGGTTAGCCGTAATATCGAAGCAGATCGATTCATAGGGAGCCAAATGCGGAAGTCCCTGAAGAGCAGTAGGTAAGCAATATGCTCTACCGACGTGGGCTACTATGATCGCCACATTCGGATAGGCTCCTGAGATGTCGATGAGGTCTCTTATGTTACGCTCATCAGCCAAACGCTTTGGGCCGGGGAGATGGAGCATCAGTATCCCGCCGACCTCGTTCAGCACCTCCAGATGATGACGCGGTAAGAAGTTTGGGACATGGCACTCATCAGGACCTTGAGGCGCTAGATCTGGGTAAGGCTTAATGCCGATGAAGCCATTTGCCAGCGCCTGTGCCACCTTCTCCGCCGAGTACTCCGGTCTGGTGACAAAAAGCGCACCGGCACACACATCCTCCTGATCGATGCCTTGATGGACGTAAGCGTTGGACTGCTCAGTGTCCACTTCTTGGTAAACGTTACCGAACACTAGTGCCTGAACTCGTGTGTGCGGAAAGAGCAAGCGGTAGTTTGCACGAAGCTGGCTCCACGTCTGATCCAGACCGAGTCGCAGGGCCCAATCCGCGCGCAGCCGCTCTGCGCTGACCTGCCCCACGTGACTCGCCAAGCCCATGTGGACATGGCAATCAAGGATCTGCTCCGGCAGCCACTCGACCAGTTCCTCTTCATAGATTCTTATGTCTGTGCGTCGCCTCATGCTTTCTCTTCCTACACTCATTCCGTCCCTCGCAGATGCCATACCATTATTTCGTCTCGCCTGCTATGTTGAGGCGCCTGAGGTGGTGGGACGGGAAACCCGCCCCACCACCTGCTATTCAGTTCTGATCTATCGGCTCAACTGCTGTGGCTCGCAAAACCGCCACAACGCTGGAACCTGAAAGCTCCGATCCCAGAGCACCGGTCACGCAGACATAGCTGCCAGGGGGTGCCATTCCGTAGACCTTGAGTTCGGTCGATCCGTCACTCATCTTGAACCAGCCCGAACCGATTTCGTTGATCCGTCCCCAGGCTCTAACAAGAAGCCCGGCTGTCTTGGAGTCGTTGGCTGCGGTAAGGCCCGTAACACCCAGAGGCTCGATGGTCCCTGTGCCCAACGGGGTTATCGTGTTGGCTTGGATGACACGCTCGCCATCAACAGTCGTGATCTGCCCGTTCACACTCACGGAAGTGCCGACAGCCGCTGTGCCGGTAACCCTGATTCCTGAGGTTCTGTCTGGCTCCTCGATGTAGAAGTAGCCACCGAAGCTGGCCGTAACGACCTGCCCGGACAGTGAGACGAGGCTGCCGTCGGCTTTGAGTTTCGCATCCGACAGCGAGATGGTCGGGGCCGGGCCCGTCAGAGCAAAGTCGTCGAAGACCGGCCGCGCCAGAGTCAGCGCGTACCAATCCACCATATTCGCAAAGCCGCCAACTCTCACTGAAGCGGTCTGAGCAGTGGTGGTGAAGCTAGTCGACTGCTGCTCCCACGCGGACAGGTCCTCAGTGAAGTTCACAAGCTGCTTGGTGCCCTCGATGGCAGTGCCCGCAGCATCGAACTCCTCAACGTACAGTGATGCTGTCTGCTCATCCTCAACGTATCCCCACGTCGAGTAGTATCTGAAGTCCACGCCCGGCAGGAACCAGGCACTGGCGGTGTACTCCGTGCTCGGCAGGACCGGCACCTGTTGATACCAGTAACCCGAGCCACCTACCTCGGCAATGAGGGATGTGGCGCACACGCCGGAATGGTAGAACACCGGGCCGCCAAAGGTGGAAGTGAATGCTTCTGCTGTGTAGTACGATACGGCCGATTCGGAAGCGTCCACCCAGCCGCCATTACTCCAACCGTCGTCCATGCCGGCATTCGCGAGCAGGTTCCCTGCGGAGGATACCAGTCTCATGTCAACGGTCTGCGGCACTTGAGCCCAGCCAGTCTTGCGCTGGGCATAGAAGCCCGGCTTGCTGGATCTTACCACAAAGTAGTCTCCAGACTGTGGAGTGGGGAAGCTGTAGTGACCGCTGGCATCTGTTGTGGTCGTAATGATGCTCTGCGGGATCGCGCTGTTGTTGATGGCCTCTACCGTTACACCTGAAAGCGGCGTTATGCCGGCTTCGTTTGTGATTGTTCCGTCCAGCGTGTTTGGTCCAGCTAGTCCGATGAGCTGGAGGTCATCAACGTATGCCTCGCAGTTGCCCAAGAGCAGTCCTTCGAGTCTGAACCTCAGTGTGGCAGTGCCCGACTGAGTGGTGAAACTCGGAAGCTCCACCAGTATCCATTGGTCAGTGTTTGTTGCGTCAAACGGGATGTTGACACTGTGATCGGAAGAGATGAGTAACCCCGCGGCGTCGTACTCCTCAACGCTGAGAGAGATGTAGTCGCCCTCAGCAAGTGCCCATCCAGTGCCGTAGCCGTAAGCCCACAACTTGGCGCTGTAGGGCTCGTTGGGTTGTGCCGATACATCCTGATACGCCCAACAGACCGAAGCCCAACCATAGTTATGGGTTCTGAAGTGCATCGAGTGATCCCCAGAATGAGATCCGCCCACGGTTATGTCGACGTAGGCATTTAGGGGCGTGTCCCAGTTCAGGGTCCACCCCGGATCAATCACTACGCCGTTGAAATACGCGTCCTGATCGTCGAACTGCGGGTTTGCGAGCAGGTTCTTCGGCATCAGGTTGAAGTTGACCGGGAGACCGGTAGCGACGTTCCGCTTTCTTTGGTTGTAGTAGGCGCCCGTCTTGCCCGCGCGTATAGTGTAGTTGCCCGCAGGAACATTCAGTTCATAGTATCCATTGGCATCGGTCACGGTGTGATAGGGGGTGCCCATGCACTCCACACCAGCTCCAGGGACAGGAACCCCATCGCACTGCACTACCCCGAAGAACGGCGGAAGAGGGTTACCGGCGGTTCCATTGAGTTCGAATGAATCAAAGACCGCACGCTCAAGATTTACGTTGTAGGCGTATGCCAACTTGGCGTTTGCGCCTACCCGTACGTATCGAGTTCCCGCCCCTGTTCGGAAGGGAAGCTCAAGAGTCTCCCAAGCCCCGGTCTCGGCAGATGCGGCCATCAGTTGATTGCCCACCGGCTCACCGGACATGCCATATTCCTGGACGTATAGACCAGCGTCACATCCGTCTCCGGGTGTGCCCCAGTGAGAAGCCGGCAGTGCTCCGGCGCCGTAGCCTGCGATGAAGCGACACCTTGCGGTGTAGTCGGAGTTCGGCTGCACTGGTATCTCTTGGTATACCCAAGCCTGCCTGTCAGGTCCGTCGAGCGGAACAAACAGGGCCAAAGCTTCCTCACCGGAGTCGTAATAGACAGGAAACGGATACTGGGCGCTGTAGGATTCGTTGATCACCCAGACGTCGGCTCCAGCCGTCTCTGACTTCCAGCCGTTGTTCCAGATGTCGTCGAAGCCCGCATTGACCATCAAGTTGTTTCCTACTGGTTTCAGATCGTAGTCGAGACTGATGGTGTCTCCGCTGGACCACGTCCGCTTCTTGCGCTGGGCATAGTAGCCATCTTTGCTGGCACGAATCTCTTCGTTGGAACCACTGGCCAGTCCCGTGATCGCGTACGATCCCGAGGCGTTAGTGGTTGCTGTGATCGACTGAGTAAGGTCGGCGACAGTAGCGCCCGGTAACGGCGAGCCGCCGCCTGTCACTGTGCCTGTGACAGTCGTTGTAGGCACGGGCCCGTCCAGCACGCAATCGTCGTAGTAAACGAAGGTGCCTTTGAGATACTCAACGTACGCCTCACTGATCAGAGTATCCAAGCAGTACCTGACCTTCTTGGCCGATGGCGCGGCCGTGAAAGTCCCGCAGAGCTGCACGTACTGCTGGTCCGGCGACGGCTGCGCGGTTATCTGCGCGACCTTGACGTCGCTAATCACTCCGCCGGATGCGTCATACTGAATGATCCTGATGGAAGCGCAGTCACCGGCGTCCGTGCCGAACGGCACCGCGTCGACTCCGTCTCCCCACGCACATACCCAGCACGATGCCGTGTATTCTGCGCCAGGAGCGACTCCCACCTCCTGCCATGTCATTAGGTGTCCTTGCCCGCTACCCCAGAAGCAGTGCCCCA
>CAZFYZ010000002.1:29313-68617 GCA_964523735.1 uncultured bacterium
CTGTCCGTCCCACTGTGAATGGGCAGGACACCATAGCTGGACGAAATCCAGATGGGCTGACTAGCAGTCTCCATCGTCCAGCCCATTAGCTGCCACGTTCCTGCGTCAGTCCCGAACTGCCAGTAACTGTCAGATTCGAATCCTGGGCTAACGAGTAGGTTGCCTGCAAAGCAAGCCTGCCCTGCCGCACACGCCGACAGAACGGCCACCAGAAGACAAACCAACTTCACTCGTTTCCGAACCATCATGCCATCTCTCCTTTCGACTTTCCGGCCACTCACTACTATGCTTTTTACCACACAAGTGCGGCTTTGTCCAGTGGGTACTGATATATTTCTTGTAGGAATTTGTGGCTTTAACTCAACTCCGAACCTCGGTCTTGAGCGAACAGCCATATCAGGATAGTCCGAACGCTCATTTCACGATGAACGCATGAGCAGGTGGAGCTTGACAGATCCCGGAGAACTCCTGTTAGTCGCCTCTCCAAGCTTTCGATGTTTGACTTCAGGCACTGGAGTAGAGCGCGAGGGGTGCGAACTCAGAGAGTTTGCCGGGTTTGCGAGTCAACCCCCAAGGCCATTTCGAGAAGCACCGTTTTTCGACTGTCCAAGGGAGCGCGAGAAGCAATGGCTGTAGGGATGCGGTTTCAAAGGGAGTGTCGCAGGTTCGCATGTCTCGTGCGAGTCAGCCAAGATGGATTCCCCCTGACTGTACGTGCAAAAGGGACACCTGATCTCAGATGTCCCTAGTAACGCACATGGTAGCCCCGAAGGGATGCAGGCTCCTGACCAAACGTTCAGATTGAGCTGGCGGAACCGGAGTTTCGAGCGTGAACTGGTGGAATTCTGAGGTGATCTGGATAAGCATACTCACAGACACGAACCTCAGTCTTGACCGACGCGGAGCCTGTGCAGTGGTTCTGCATATTGCGCAAGAACAAGCTGCCAAAAGATCGCCGCCACGTACGACCTCGTCGGCGGAACTGTATAACTGCAGTCGTCGCTGACGCCGAGCCATTTGAACGATCTATTGGTTCGGTCCCGGCGATTCTAAGCCATGCAGTATGAGAGATGCCAGTGTCTCCACGATTTGTGCATCGTCAACGGTCTCTGCGCCGAAGCCAATCGTTGGTTCGATCAATCCAAACGAAATGATCATTCCTACCAGTCCCAAAGCAACCACATGTGGATCAAGGCCCCGGAATGTCCCGGATTCTATCCTGTCCGCAATATAGCTTGAGACTTCCTTGCTTGCCGGCTCAAATATCCGTCTCCTGATCTCCTGAGCCAGCTCTTCGTTGAAGAGACCCTCCGCAATCATAACCTTCAAGACGGCTCTGTTCTCGCGCCACATTGTGAGCCTGTTGCGTAGCACGTTCCTGATGATCTCGGAGTCCAAGGCTCCACCATCACGCAGTACTCCCGAAAGGGGTGTCACAACTTCCTGCTCCAGAAAGCTGAACAGAATGTCCTTCTTGGTGGAGAAGTAGTTGTAGATGGTCCCTTCAGCCACGCCAGCTTCCCGTGCTATTGCTTTGGTGGTAGAACGTTCAAATCCGCGTTCGCCGAAGATCTTCAGTGCGGCTTCTATTATCTGCTTCCTGAGATCACCTGTCGCTCTCTTCTTTTCTGGTTTGTCCATAGCTCCACTCCCGGTCTATTTTGAATGCAAAACATCGGCAGAAACAAAGGCAACAGTCACATCCATGGTTGACAACATTGCCTGAAATGGTATACTATGAGTGAGTGGTCACTCATAGTATAGCAGGAGTCGTTGGCATATGCAACATTGAATCTACGCCTCTCTGCTCATTCCTGTTGTTCTGTAGGAAGTTGCTATTGGCGTCAACGCCTAAGGTTCAGGTTGTACGCTTTCGGCTATAATCGCATGTATGATATAGCGGAAGTGATTGCTGCGCAGCCAGCTCCGGCAAAATGACACAGCTGGCCGATTCAGAGGTAACCACTGATGAAGATGATGGAGCGTGCTCGCTCTCGGAAATCGAAGATATTGCGCTTGGGTCTGCTGCTGATCGTTGTCGCAACCATAGCTGGGGTGAGGTTCTACCGGAATCTCGTCAATTCCTCTAAGGCGAAGCATAGTGTCACAGCTAGTGGAACGATAGAAGCCATCGAGATGGACATAAGTCCGCGGGTTGCCGGCCGGATCGTATCACTGCGAGTCGATGAGGGAGACACTGTCAAGAAGGGGCAAATCATTGCCGTGCTGGATGATTCGGAGATCAGGGCCCAAGTGGAACAGGCGCAAGGGGCACTGGCGACCTCCAAAGCCAGGTTAGCCGACCTGCTGGCCGGAACTCGGGAAGAGCAAATACGCCAATCTAGGGCGGAGTATCAACAGGCAATGGCAAATGCCGACGGGGCCAGGGACGTCTACCGCACGATCAGCGAATCCCATTCCAAGAGCAGCGAGCTGAAAGCAAGCCTCGCCACCGCCGAAGCAAACTACAAGGCCGCCCAGAAGGAGCGTGCCGCCTCTGCTGCACGACTGGCGCTTGTGAAGCAGGGCCCACGCAAAGAAGAGGTTGACAGACTCAAGGCAAACCTTGAGCAGGCCAAGGCCCACCAGCGGAATGCGGAGGCCGACTACAACCGCTACTCTCAGCTTCACGAAGAAGGCGCTGTTTCCCGACAGCAGTTGGACAACGCGCTCGCCGCTCGTGACTCCTCGCGTGGGGCAGCCGATGCAGCCGAGGCCAAGTATCGTGAAGCCGTGGCAGGATCCAGACCGGAGGAGATAGAGGAGGCAGAAGCCAGACTGGAGCAAGCACAGGCGAGGTTGATCGGCGCGCGCGAATCATTGGCTTCTTCCAGGCAGATCTACGCCGATCGTCTGGATTCTCGCAGGCAACTCGAAAGTGCCAGAAGCAACTACGAAGCGACTAAGTCCAGGGTGCAGGCCGCCAAGGCGCAACTGGATCTGCTGGAGGCCGGAGCTACGACGGATGCAATCGAAGCTGCACGAGGACAGGTAAAGCAGGCGCAGGGCGCTCTGAACGCGGCCACAACGAACCTGGCGTACACGACAGTGATCTGTCCTGCGGACGGCGTGGTGAATGTCAAGTACCGGGAACTCGGTGAGTTCCTGTCTCCCGGGACTCCCATTGTCCAGATCGCCAGCTTGGACCGTGTATGGCTTCGTGTGTACGCTCCTCTTCCTACTCTCGGCAAGATCAAGGTTGGACAAGCCGCGTCAGTAAAAGCCGATACCTATCCGGGAAAGGTCTACAGGGGCCGGGTAAGCAGTCTTTCAGAGGAACCTGAGTTCACTCCGAAAAACGTGCAGACGACTGAAGAACGGGTCAAGCTGGTCTATGCGGTGCGCATCGACCTGGACAATGAATCTCGCGAACTCAAGCCCGGTATGCCTGCCGATGCAGACATTCGACTAGCAGGAAGTACCAACCAAAGGTGAACCAATGGAACGCTCTCTGGTCATAGATGCTCGAGGCCTCCGCAAGAACTTTGGAGACCTGCGGGCAGTCGATGGAGTTGACCTGCAGGTTCGCTCAGGCGAGATATTTGGTCTGTTGGGGCCGGATGGGGCGGGCAAGACAACAACAATCAGGATGCTCGTCGGAATAGTGGATCCGACCGATGGCGGTGGCTCTGTCCTCGGCCACGATATGATCAGGAAAAGAGAAGAGATCAAGACCAAGATCGGCTACATGTCCCAACGGTTCAGTCTATACGGCGACCTGACGGTAGCCGAGAACCTGGACTTTTTCTCCGAGATCTACGAAGTGCCTGTCTCGGAACGTGCCGAACGGGAGAACAGGATGCTCGACTTTAGTCGGCTTCATCCTTTCAAGGACCGGCTAGCGCAAAACCTCTCCGGCGGTATGAAGCAGAAACTGGCACTGGCTTGCACCCTCATGCACACGCCTTCGTTGTTGTTTCTCGATGAACCCACCACCGGCGTTGACCCCGTGTCCAGAAGAGACTTCTGGAAGATTCTCTATCAACTCGTCGCTGAGGGGATGACCATCGTTATCAGCACTCCCTACATGGACGAGGCCGAGCGGTGCACTCGTATAGCCGTGATGGACAAGGGACGGATCATCAAGATAGACAGTCCTGCGGCGCTGAAGCGCAGCGTTCCTGGCAGCCTTATTGAGCTTTCGGCGGCGCCACAACGAGCAGCAAAGGACCTGATCAGCACTCTGAGCTCTGTCCGCACGGTACAGGTCTTCGGGGACCGGCTGCACGTATTGTGTGACGATCCTGATGCGGCGAAAGCACAGATCACTGACGCTCTGAACGGCCACAACATTGAGATGGGCGACATCAGAATGCTGGCGGCAGGTTTGGAAGACGCGTTCGTGTCCACCATCGAGCATTCGCGCACATCGGAAGAAGGCGGTCCCCATGCCTGACATAGTCGTGCGGGTGGAACACCTGGTCAAGGTATTCGGCTCGTTCAGAGCGGTGGATGATGTGTCGTTTGAGGTTGCCAAAGGAGAGATCTTCGGATTCCTGGGGCCAAACGGCGCCGGCAAATCCACGACTATTCGCATGCTTTGTGGCCTGCTTACTCCCACATCCGGCAGCGGCAGCGTGGCCGGCTTCGACATAATGACAGAATCGGAGCAGATCAAGCAGCGCATAGGATACATGTCCCAACGGTTCTCGTTGTATGAGGATCTGACCGTGGCGGAGAACATCGCGTTCTACGCTGGAATCTACAACGTCAGAGGCAGCCGATTCAGAGATCGAAGGGCATGGATACTTGAGATGGCCGGCCTTGGCGACCGCGAGAACAACATCACTGGCGAGTTGTCGACGGGCTGGAAACAGCGACTTGCCCTTGGTACAGCGGTCGTGCATGAACCAGAGATACTCTTTCTGGACGAGCCGACCTCTGGCGTGGACCCGATATCCAGACGGCAGTTCTGGGACCTGATTTACGAGGTCGCCGGAAGCGGAGTCACCGTTTTCGTGACCACCCACTTTATGGACGAAGCAGAACACTGCGACCGGTTGGCGCTGATCTATCGAGGGAAGAGAATCGCGATGGGCACCCCCAGAGCATTGAAACAAGACTTCGCAGGCAATACGCTGCTTGAGGTCTCTGCCTCGCCTGTCTTGGATGCGCTGATCGCAATCGAGGAAGCGCCAGGAGTTATGGACGCGGCATTGTTCGGCACTAGCATCCACGTCGTGACGGAAGGTGCGCAGGACAACTCCGCTGCACTGACAGGCTATCTGCGCGATAAAGGACTGGTTCTGGATCATATAGCGCCCGTAGAACCGAGCCTGGAAGATGTGTTTGTGTCATTGGTGGAAAAAGCTGACCGCGAACTGGAAGAGGCGGGCAGGTAACATCGTATGAGACGGCGAATCAGGGCGATCATCAAGAAAGAGTTTATCCACATTGTGCGGGACCCAAGAAGCCTCGGGGTAGCCATAGCGCTGCCCATCGTCCTGTTGCTGCTCTATGGCTATGGCATAAATCTTGATGTTAGGCACCTACGGACAGCCGTGATCGACGACGACTCCACCCGGCAGTCTCGAGCGCTGCTAGCCTCGTTCGAGCAGAGTAAATACTTCGATTTCGTTAGTCGCCTCGGATCTTATTCTGAGGTTGCGGAGCAGTTGGACCACAACCGGGCAAAGATTGTGATCGCTGTCCCGAAGGGATTCGCCCAAGATCTGTCTCACGGCAAGGCTCACATTCAGGTCATCGTTGACGGCTCGGATTCCACCACCGCGTCTTTGGCAATCGGTTATGCTTCGCAAATCGCTCAGGCATTTTCGAAGAGTGTGGCAGAGCGAGGCGCTCAGGCTGGTAGTTCTGTGCCGGGCTTGGATGTGAGAACCAGATACTGGTACAACCCTAAGCTCAACAGCACCAACTTCATCGTGCCGGGTCTGATCGCTATCATTCTGATGCTGCTCTCATCTCTCCTAACGTCCATGACGATCGTCCGTGAGCGCGAGCGTGGCTCCATAGAGCAGGTGATAGTTTCGCCTATCAGGCCACACGAACTCATGCTTGGTAAGCTGGCGCCTTATGTCGTCATTGCGTTTCTTGATATAGTGATCGTCATTCTTGCTGCCAGGCTCATCTTTGGGGTGCCGCTGGTGGGAAGTGTTCCGCTGCTTCTCGTCGCTTCTTTCTTCTTTCTCATCGCCGCCCTCGGCCTTGGACTGCTGATCTCGGTGGTATCAAACAGTCAGCTTGTTGCCATGGCCATCGCGGTAATCGCGACAATGCTGCCGACGGTGCTGTTGTCCGGGTTCATGTATCCAGTCAGCACTATGCCGCCGCCGATAAGAGCCGTCACTTACCTGATTCCTGCTAAGTACTACCTCGTCATCGTTCGCGGGATATTCCTGAAGGGGGTCGGCCCTTCGGTATTGTGGCAGCAGGGGGCCTTGCTGCTTGCCGCTGGGACGATTCTCATCATGTTGAGTGCTCGCAAGTTCAAGAAGGTGCTCTAGGATCGTGGCTAAATGTCTCTGATGCGCATATTTCACATCGTGAAGAAGGAGCTCATTCAGGTCCGGCGCGACCCCAAGATGCTGCGACTGATCATCGTCGCGCCCATCATCCAGTTGATGATCTTCGGATACGCGATCACGTCCGACATCCGGCATATCTCCACAGCCGTACTGGATATGGACAACACGTCTCGTAGCCGCGAGCTGGTAAGCAAGTTCGAAGCCAGTCCCACTTACTTCGACATACGGTATCGACTGTCGTCGCCGGAAGAGATTGCCGGGTTGCTCGACTCGGGCAAGGTGCAGTTGGCGTTGTGGATACCCAAAGGGTTTGCGCGCGATATTGGATCAGGCCACTCAGGGCAAGTGCAAGCCGTCATAGATGGAACCGACTCGGCTACTGCATCTGCCGTAGGCGGTTACCTGAACGCTATCACCAGTAGGTATTCCCAGCGTCTTGCCTTCAGGGCGATCCAGTACCGTGGGCAGAGCGAAGCCGCCCTGCCGCAGGTCAGCGCGGATGTGCGGGCCTGGTACAACCCTGACCTCAAGAGCGTCTACTTTCTGGTGCCCGGTGTGCTTTGCATGATACTTCTGATCACCACAATGATGCTGACGTCACTCGCCGTGGTCCGTGAGCGGGAGATCGGCACCCTCGAGCAGATCATTGTAACGCCGATCCGGCCAGTAGAGCTCGTGATTGGGAAGATAGTGCCGTTTGCTCTTATTGGCTATGTGAATGTGATTATGATAGTCGTGGCTGCGACGCTCTGGTTCCATGTGCCGATAAGGGGAAGCCTACTCCTGTTGTTCGCGCTGACCACGGTTTTCCTTACCGCGAGCTTGGGCACGGGAGTATTTGTCTCGACTGTCAGCAAAACTCAGCAGCAGGCGATGATGGTAAGCTTCTTTATAATGCAGCCATCGATTCTGCTTTCGGGGTTCATGTTTCCGATAGACAATATGCCCCGGCTGATCCAGTACCTGACCTACATCATACCGCTGAGATACTACTTGGAGATCATTCGAGGGATCTTCTTGAGGGGAGTGGGAGTTTCCGTGCTGTGGCCGCAGGCTCTGGCGTTGTTAATACTCGGCGGCGTGCTCATCACGGCAAGTACCCTCAGGTTCACGAAGAAGGTAGTGTGAGTCCGGTCGCAATGCTGATTCAGGGAATGATTCTTTGGACGTCGGTGGTGTATCTTGTAAGCATTGCCGCAACTGCTCCGGAAATGGAGTCCGCACCCGAGCACACTCCGGTGACAATGACAGTGTCACCGACCTGAGCATCCGTGGTGCAGTAAACACGGACTTCCTTTGCCCCATCGGTGATGACGAGGTAAGGTTGCTCTAGAGTTGGCAGTGCTACTACTCGCCCCCAAGTTCGCACGAGCAGGCCTACGTTTGTCAGCCCCGACAGTTGACCGATGGATGTGCTGCCGAGCCTGGATGGTGTGACGCCGATTCCGCCAGGCACGTAGCCAGTCCCAACGGACCTGACCTCCGACGCCCTAATGAACGGCTCCAGCCCGAGTTCTGTCGTGCCTGAAACGACAACTAAGCTGCCTATTGCAGGTTCATACGGACACTCCACCCTGATTCCTGAGCATCTATTCGTCTCTTCGATGTAGAAGCAGTTGTCAAACGAGCCCGTGACTACACGAGCAGGTACCGACACTAGGGCTCCTGTCTGCAGCAACTTCGCCTCGGCTATATTGGTTACGGGCGTCCACGGGCTAAGTTTCTGAGCGAAGATATCCCAGCCGCCCGCGTTACGGTCGTCTTCCCACACAGCGTAGAGGCAGCCTGCCCCGTCACCGGCGACCTGCTGCATCCTCTGGTTGTTGCCGGTGATCGCTGCAACAGGGATACCGGCGGTCGCCCACATGGGCGTGGCTGCAGAGTCTATCATCTGTCCGTAGAGGTCATACACTCCCAGCAATGTCTCATTTCTTGTGTCCATCCACGTTAGGATTGTGTGGCCGGATGCCGATGGGATCATTCGGATTCGGGTCTGAGACCCCGCTGCCGTGCAGATCGGCGCTCCTTGGCTGATCCACAAGGCGGCTCCCGAAGCGTCTAGTCTTTGCGCGTAGAGGTCGGTATACAGAGTGCTGCTGCGTTTGTCGGTCCAGGCGATTGTAGATCCGCCACTTCCATCCGAGCATATCCGCGGTGTTCGCTGATCGTTCGCGCTGCTGCAGAGAAGGCGGCCGTTTGCTCCCCACTGCTGCGAGCCCACTGCGTCAAGACGCTGAGCATAGATGTCGTAACCACCTGAGCGCTTGTCTTCCCAGACGATTGCCGTCTCTCCTTCGGTCAGCGCCCTGATATCCGGATAACCCTGATCACCTACAGCATTGCACACGATCACGCCGTTGGCGGTCCATGCGGGTGTCCCGGTCGATGTTACACGCTGAACATACAGGTCGTTTCCCGATGTTGCTGCGGTTCTAGCGTCCTGCCAGGCAATCACAGCGCCACCCGAGCCGTCCTCTGCTATCACGGGGTTGCGAGTGGACCATTTCTGCGCTTCGAAGCCCAGTATCTTCACGCCATTTGTCGTCCATTTCGCGACACCGCTGCCGTCCAATCGCTGCGTATATATCTCGGTGTTGCCGTTGATCGGGTCGTTCCTGGTGTCTCTCCAGGCGACCACGACTCCCCCGCTGCCGTCTTCGCTGACGACGTGCGAGAACGCCAGGGGCGGGTCAGTGAGCCCACTCTCATGAGAGCAGACAGGCACACCGTCAACCTGCCAAGCCACGGTCCCGCTGGAAGTAATTCGCTGCGCGTAGATGTCCAGACCGTCATCGCCCAATCTTCCGTCCTGCCAGACGACTATCGCGCCGCCCGCGCCGTCGTCAATGGCGGCCGGGAACTGCTGATCATAGGTCGCCCCACAGACTTTCACCCCGCCTTCTGGCCAGACTGGGAGTCCGTCAGCGTTGAGCTTCTGCGCGTATATGTCGTAGTCAAGATCACGGGTGTCCGCCCAGACCACGATTGTCTCTCCCGACCCCACGCTCAAGACATATGGAGACTCCTGGGAACCGCTCACGACGCACACCGGTGCGCCATTGCTCTGCCACGCGACCTCCGCCGAGGCACCCGGTGCTACAGCCATGAGGAGCATGACTACGCCAAAAGAGAGTCTGTCAAGAATGCGCTTCATGAAACCACCATCTAACTTGCCTTTGCGGCTACTGGGCCACCAGACCATCAACCCAAGCAGCCACCTGCTTGAGAGTCGCTTCGAGCGATGCGTCCGCGCCGAATGCGAATACCCTGTCTACGTTGTGCGTGACGCCACCGCCCGAGACCACGCCGCTCAGGCTCAGATGCCCGCCGGCGGAACCGAGCGTGCGCCTGCCGCTCAACTCCGCCTTCACTTCACCCGAGCCACCGGAAACGAACACAATTCCCGACCCGCTCGACTCCCAGCAGGCATACCTGTGGCTCGAGACTGTAACCGTGTAGACTGGAACCGCGGCGCTGTGTCCATCCGCATAGCAGGCGTTAGCTACCGTCGTTGCCTCGACGTCCAGACCGCTTCGCGTGCGGAAGCCGTGCCAGTCACTTCCGTAGTCTCGGATCAGCAGATGTCTTGACGCAGGTGAGACCGATGCCGTCCTCGCTCCGTTGACCTTGATCCCGTATCTACCCGGTCTGGCTGCGCTCCAGGGCAGGTAACTGCAGCCCGAGCGAGCAAATACTGACCCTTCTGATTGTTCGAACCCAAACTCCGGCGAACTAAGATCGTTGCCACACTTGAAGACGCCTGAGCTTCTTGCATATCTGGAGAGAGCGGCACGCAGTTGGGTTGCCGATGAGCCTTCCGGCCACTGGTCGCTCGGCGCGCTGCCCGCGAAAGGTGTTCCGCTGAGTGTTGGCAAGCAATCGCGCCAATCCTGGCCATAGGCAACGAGAGCGCCTCCCAACTGCCGCATATTTGAAAGGCACGCCACACTTCGGGCACGATTGCGCGACTGGATGCTGACAGGCACGATCACACTTACCAAGATCGTCACGACGGCTATGACGACGAGCAGCTCAACCAGGGTGAAACCGGCAGATTGCCGTGGTCCCGCTTCCGAGCGCCCGCTATTTGATTGTCCGTATCGGCTCGTGTGCATTGTCGTCTCAGTCGTCAGAAATCAAGGACCTCGCGCAGTTTCTGCGTCCTGGAGCGCGAGAGAGGAATGAACATCTCCTTCTCTCCGCAGCTGATGAGCAATTCGTAGGTCCTGGCGCCTTCGTAGACTACTTCCTTGACCTTGTCCAGGTTCACAAGGCACCCTTCGTTAGCCCGGAAGAACCGGAACCCCCGCAGCTTGTGCTCAAGCTCTGACAGCGTATAGTGCGTTGGGTAAGCCTTCGATACTGTGTGCAGCACGACCTTGCGGCCCTGGGTGCTGATGTAGCAGATGTCCTGGACGGGTATCAGTTTGGCGCCTTCCCTGTCTCTGATCGCCAGCCTCCCAAGGACAACGGGCTGCACTGATTCGCCCTGGACAACTTCCCTAAGACGGGACCGGACTCGCTCGAGTGTCTTCTCCAAGCGTTCCTGGCTGAATGGCTTGGTGACGTAATCGATGGCCGCCACCTCGAATGCCGGCAGAGCATACTCCTCATAGCCGGTTACGAATACGACCAAAGGCGGCCTCTTGAGCTCCGACAGAACCTTGGCGATCTCGATACCGTCTTCGCCCGGGAGGTGGATGTCCAGGAACAGCACGTCCGGATCAGAGGTCCGCACCTTCTCCAGACACTCCGCAGCCTCTTGTGCCTCCGCCACGACCTCGACGCCGCCAACTCGGGAGAGAATCAGCTTCAGATACTCTCTCGCCATCGGCTCATCGTCGACTACGATAGCTCGTATGGTCGCTATTGACTCTTGATCGCAGGTATCCGTATGCATACAAGTGTCCCTCGGTCCTTGTTGCTTCGAACGATGAGCCGGCAGTCGTGGGGGTAGATCCTCTCGAGACGTCCGACCAGCATCGAAAGGGCATGCGAGCCGTTTCTACGCCAGTTCCCGGGCGGTGCATCAAAACCAAGTCCGTTATCGGTCACACAGCAGTAGAGGTGGCCATTCTTGATGCGCGTCGTTATGTTGACAATGCCCTCGCCCGCCTTCCTTGACACGCCATGGACTATTGAGTTCTCCACTAAAGGCTGCAGTGAGAACGACGGAAGACTATAGGCCTTTGCCTCTGGCTCGGTCTCCTCGACAACCCGCAGCCGGTCACCAAACCTCGCCTTCTCGATGTCCAGATAGCTCCTCACAATAGCGAGCTCCTCTTTGACGGTCGAGATGGGCTCTCTATCGGATCGGAACGAGCTCCTGAAGAACTCGCCCAGCTTGACAGTCAATTCGGAAGCCTGCTTTGGATTTACCTCGCACATCCCCGCCAGCGTGTTAAGCGCGTTGAACAGGAAGTGCGGGTGCACCTGGGCCTGTAAGGCTTTCAGTTCGGCCTTTGACATTGCCTGGGCGTGTTTCGCGATTTCAGCAGTCTGAAGCTGATTATTGACAAGGAACTGCGCCACCTCAGCGCCAAGGTCCACCACCTCCGGCCGGAACTTCAGGTAGCGCGTCTCGAACATGACCACACTCCCGACGATCTTGTCCCTGTATCGCAGAGGGGCAGCTACGGCTGATCCGAACGGGCAACCTGGATGGTCACACCATGTCGCGCGTTTCTCGGTCACATGACGCTCGCCATCGGCCATCGCCAGCATTGCGACGTCCGGCACAATGGCACTCTTGAGGTGGTACTCCGCCGCCTCTCCCACATGGGCAAGCAGCTTGCCCTCCACCGCCACTGCGACCGCCGGCACACCGGTCAGGCGTAGGACCATCTGTGCTACATGCTCCGCCGCAGCCTCGTCGAGATCTGTCCTCAGGTTCGGCCGCGTCCTGTTCTCCAGGCCAATGGCTTTCGCCAGCTCACTACGTTCTATGCGCTGTCGCTGAGCGCGCATGTCGCCGATTATGACAAGGAACAACGAGACCCCTGCGCCGCTCAGGAGCATTGGGAGCACATACTGGACCGCAACACTATCCCACGATCCTACCAGGTAGTCCCTCTGCAGTCTGATGGCGAGCCACAAGCCGTGCCCCAACACTCCAACCAGGAACCCCGCCAGCACCTTGGGAGCAAATGCAGGACGATACCTGCATACAAGCCCACCCAAGGCGCCTGCTACGATCGCCGGCCCACAGTCGAGCGCGGTCCACGGCGAGTGCAACATGCTCATCAGGCCTGTCGTAAGGCCGACGCCGGTTCCCAGCAGGACTCCACCAAGCAACCCCGCTGCGGTTGCGGAGACTATGCGCGCGTCCATCAGGGGGTTGTGTGGAGCAAGCACTACCTCTGCCAAAGACAGACAACTGAAGAGCAGGTAGCTGAACACTCTATCCCGCGGCCTGGTGTTCTGCAGCAGCAGCCTGGCGAACGCATCGGTTCTGCTGGCAAAGTAAGTGATCGTCACCAGCATGCATATCTTCTGCAAAGAGATTACTAGATCGTCGTATGCCATCCGACTGTGAGGGCTCGCTGCCCTTGATCACCTGCCCCTTTGATGGGACCCAGGAGGAGTCACGATGCGGGGCCACGTGCATTGCCGCCAAACGGGCCCCGCAGATCGCTTCTTCTCCTACGGTGTTGTGGATCAGCCGACGATCTGGCTCTCGATCCACGAAATAACGGTCTTCCAGACTGTCTTCTGGGGACCAGGCGAGAACGTGAACTCCCGAGCTACGTCAGTCGTGCCATCGGGGGTTGTGATTGTCCCCGCGATGCTGACAACTGTCGCCGGCCTTCTGCCCAGTTCTCTCACATAAGTGCCCGCCAAATCGACGGTCGCATAGTCGTCGACCTTGCTGATCTCGATGGTTCCGCTCAGGTTAGGATTGTCCGGATCATCAGGGGTCACCGTGATGGTGTAGCCCATGCAAGTCCAGGTTCCGGTCTGCAGAGCGAGTGCCTGCCCGGCGCTAAGCGCGAGCACAGCAGCTACGAAAGCGATGATAATTGTCCGCTTCATTTTCTACGTTGCCTCCTTCGCCCGACTACTTCGGTTCTTACTTTCCCGTGCGCACAGGTGAAGTATATCATCGGATATCGCCAAGATGCCCGCTTCCTGCGCATTCGCGACATTCAAGCGTATGATTGGGACAAAGGGCCGCTTGGTCAACATTCTCGCCGCACGTGCCATTGACGATTCGCCTATACTCGCATTATAGCAGAGGAATTCGCTGGCCACCTGCGCTGCACCGAAGTGGGCGGCGCGTACGTGTCCGGCACGTTCTCCATGACACTAGCGAGATAGCCACAATAGCTGGTATGAGGAATGCCACGACCCCTCCATGCGGAGCGCACAGATGCGTGCCGCATGGAGGCGTGTTTGCCCCGATTGAACGCGCAAATGTACTGATGGCGCAATGCCAAGGTCCAGCATCTGAGCGTCATTGATAAACTGCAGGCAATCGTCTAGCTAGGGGAGGTCCCGAAAATGAAGAAGGCATTGTCGGTATTGATTGCTGTGCTGGTCATGGGCGCCATCGTGCTGCCTGTGTCAGCAATGCAGAAGGGCACGTTCGAGTATGGTGGTTACACGATTACGGTTGTCCCTTACGACCCGGCGCATCCGGGCCACGGTGGAAGCTTTACCATCACAGGCGAGTCAGAGGCTGCCATAGTCAATCTCGCTGGCGAGTATCTGACGACCACCAGGCCCCAACCGGTGCTCTCGGTCTCAGTTGCGGGAACGATTGAGACTCCGGACGCGATCCTTAATGTAGAAAAGGAGTGGGTCATGGTCCCGCGTGAGACCCACAACGTCTGGAGAACAGTTGTTGCGTGGATAGATAGCTTGATCGCGTCGTAACTTCTCGACAAGAACCACATGAACCGGCGTACCAAGGCAGCGGCAATCACACTGCGGCCTGGTACGCCTTTCTATCTATCTCACCTGGAGGCTGATGGAATCTCGGGGTCAGCAAACTTGCCTGCGGGAGGCTTGGTCCTAGCACCCCGATCAAAGTCAATAGACTTGGTAGGGCACACACTCTGGCAAGTTCCACATGAGAAGCAGTCCGGTATCACTCTGTCCCGCTTCAGGATAGCGCCCATCACGGTGGATGGACAAGCCCTGGCGCAAGCCTGGCAGGCGATGCAGGTTTCATAGTTGACCTTGATCTTGTATACACTGATCTTCTCGAACATCCATCCCACCAAGCCAAACGGACAGAGGAAATGGCACCAGGGCCTGTAGACGAATAGGCTGGCAACAAGCGTCAGACCCGCGAACACCGCTCCCACAGCGCTCAGTTTTCCCGGGCTGAAAACGCGAAACGGGTCGATGGGTGAGACTATGTCCGTTGACCAGACTACGGCGAAGACACACAAGGCAACGAAGAAGACGATTCTGAAGGCGTTCGTCAGCACGAACGGCGGCTTCCACTGACGGCTCTGCGAGGCCGTGTCTGGGATGTTCCTGTTCATCCGGAAGACCAGATCCTGCAGAACTCCCAACTGACACCCCCAGGAGCAGATGAACTTGTTGGCCAGGACGACAGTCAGCAGGAACACGATCAGCGCAATAAGCCTCGGCGGGAAGATCACGCGCTCCTTGCCCCAGAGCACGATAGCGTCTTTCACCGTTCCCATGGGACTTGGGTCGGATCCCAAGACCACACCGAAAATCGCCACTGCCACCACAAGCAAGACCTTTCGAACAGGCGGAGTGATTCGGCCATAACGCATGAAGCGGAAGACCAAAGCCAGGAACGCAATCCACAGCGCAAACTTCAGCGGTATCTTGAACCAGTTCTTTGACGACTCCTCGGCGGCAAGAGCTCTGGCCCCTTGCATACGCTGCTTCGCTTGATCCGCGCTCAGTCCAAGATCCGCCAATGTCTTGTCTAGATCCGCCGGCGAGGAAAGTCCAAGAGGACCTTTGAGTGCCTTCGGACTGAGGCCGTTGACAGAGGCGATCTGCCGCACGGTCATTTGTTCTGATATGGTGATGTCGTCGCCTGTGCCGGCTTCCAGTGCTTCAGGCTTCTCCATCCACAACCGGGAGGAGAGCATCGAGAGCCCAATCGTAAGCGCGACAATAAGCAGGAACACAACAACTGCTCTAGTCTTCATATTGACTCCTGGTTCGGATTGATCTGATTCCTGGCTGTCATCGTACATCCAGGTTACAACTTCCCGCTCTCGCTCATGTAGTAGAGCACCGGTACTGCCATTCTTGAGAGCAGCGTAGATGCGACTTCACCTGCCATCAGCGAGATTGCGAGCCCCTGGAAGATCGGGTCCATTAGGATGACCGATGCCCCGACAAGGACGGCGGCGGCCGTCAGCAGCATTGGCCTGAACCGAACCGCTCCGGCGTCGACAACCGCTTCCTCCAGTGACATGCCCTGTCTGCGGCGGAGCTCTATGAAGTCCACAAGGATGATCGAGTTGCGAACGATAATCCCTGCACCGGCGATGAAGCCTATCATCGAAGTTGCCGTGAAGAACGCACCCAACATCCAGTGCGCGGGTAGGATGCCGACCAGGGTCAGAGGAATGGGCGCCATGATGACCAGCGGAGTCCTGAATGACTTGAACCACGCCACCACGAGTATGTAGATCAGCACCAGAACGGCGGCGAAGGCCGCGCCCATGTCCCTGAAGACCTCATAGGTTATGTGCCACTCGCCGTCCCACTTCATGGCGTATTTCGTCGTGTCGAACGGCGCGGCCGTCGTGTGGTGCTTTACTTCGTAGCCAAACGGCGTCTTCATCTGACTGATCGTTCGGTTCATCTTGAGGATGGCGTACACCGGGCTTTCCTGGGCTCCGGCAACATCGCCGGTGACATACACCACGGGCTTGAGGTTCTTGTGGTAGATGCTCAAGTCCTGAGTCGTCTGCTGGACTCTCACTATCTCGCCAAGCGGCACCAGGTTGCCTGAGGCTCCCTGGAGCTGGATGTTCTGTATCTGCGTAAGGCTTGATCGCTGAGAGAGCGGAAGCTGCAGGAAGATCGGAACGTCCTCCGTTGCCTCTGGGATGTGCGCGAGCTCGATACCACTGCCCGCGACCGCCAAGGCGATTGTCTGGGTTAGCTGGTCGGTCGGTATGCCGTTGAGGGCAGCCTTCTCCTTATCGGGGATGAGCTCGTATTTGACCTGGTCGGCCTCCACGTACCAATCAACATCCGTTACGCCCTCGGTGCTCTCAAAGACATCTCGAACCTGACGTGCCACCTGCCAGCGAGTCTTGTCATCGGGGCCGTAGACTTCGGCCACGAGAGTCTGCAGGACCGGTGGGCCAGGTGGAACCTCGGCAACCTTGGCGTTCGCCCCGTATCGCCGCCCGATCTCATGTATCCTGCCGCGGACGGACTTGGCTATCGCGTGGCTCTGGCGCTTGCGGTCATGCTTGGGCACGAGGTTCACTTGTATGTCGGCAACGTTGCATCCTCTTCGCAGGAAGTAGTGCCGCACGAGGCCGTTGAAGTTATAGGGGCTGGCTGTGCCGACATAACTCTCAACATCCGTCACTTCCGGAATAGTCCGCAGATAGTTGGCCACTGCATTGGTTGCTGCCGCCGTCTGTTCGAGCGTTGTGCCCACAGGCATGTCTACGACCACCTGAAACTCGCTCTTGTTGTCGAAAGGCAGCATCTTGACGGTGACGAGCTTGAGCGGGAGCATCGCGACGGCCGCCAGGAGCAGCATAACCACCAGCGCCAGGAAATGATGCCGCTTCCTCGAGTTCAGAACCAGCGGGTTCATGATCTGTCTGTATATTCGCGTCGTCCAGCCTTCAGGCAGTGCGCAGACTCCATCCTCATCCAACTGGGCAGGCTCGGGCTGGGGCTCGTTTTCGCAGGCCTCGTTGAGCAATATGCGATAGGAAGCCCATGGCGATATGATAAACGCGATCAGCAGCGAGAAGATCATAGCCGCTGTGGCGCCGATGGGGATCGGGCGCATATATGGCCCCATCAGCCCGCCTACGAAAGCCAAGGGAAGAATGGCGGCTATGACCGCGAAAGTCGCGAGTATCGTCGGGTTGCCTACCTCGTCTACAGCCTCGGACGCGACCTCCATCAGGTTGCGATCTTTGTTGATGGGCATCCTGTAGTGACGGACGATGTTTTCGACCACGACGATCGCGTCGTCTACCAGGATACCAATCGAGAATATTAGGGCGAAGAGCGTGATCCGGTTCAGCGTGTAACCGTAGAGGTAGAACACGAGCAGGGTTAGCGCGAGCGTCACGGGCACGGCTATGGCCACAACCAGCGACTCCCGCTTTCCGAGCGCGAACGCTATCAGCAGAGTCACCGAGATGATCGCGATCATCATGTGCAGCAGCAGCTCGTTCGACTTCTCCGTCGCAGTCTCGCCATAGTTGCGGGTGATCGTATAGTGAACGTCAGGAGGAATCATTGTCCCCTCAAGCGTCTTGACCTTCTCAAGCACTGCCTCGGCGACTTTGATCGCGTTCTTGCCCTGCCGCTTGGCAACAGACAGAGTCACGGCCGGGTAGATGCCTTTCGCATCAGCATGCACGCCCTCGCTGGACCCAGAGCCGAACGCGATGTTGACATAGGTGCTCGGCTCCTCCGGGCCATCATCGATAGTAGCTACGTCGTTGAGGAAGATTGGGCTGCCGTTGCTCGACCCGATCACCACCCTGCCGACATCATCCGGCGTCTTGAGGAACTCGCCCGTCTGCAGCGCGAAGTTGTAGTTGCCGTTGGCAAAGTGACCGGCCGGAAACTGCGCGTTCGCGCCTTTCAGGGCCTGCTGAACCGCGCCCGGCGAAAGACCGTAGCCCGAAAGTCTGGCAGCATCCAGCGTCACCCTCACCTGCCGCCGCTGGCCGCCTATCACCATCGTCTGCGAGACGTTCTGGACAGACTTCACCTGGTCATCGACCTGCGAAACCAGCCGCCGAAGCTGGTAGCCATTGTAGTCCTTGCCCCAGAACGTGAGTGCAAGTATGGGCACATCGTCGATTGATCGCGGCTTGATAAGCGGCTGGCTCGCGCCCGGCGGGATCTTGTCGAAGTTCGAGTACATCTTGTTGTAGAGCTTGACGATGCTCGCTTCGATGTTCTGCCCGACATAGAAGCGCACGATAGCCATGGATTGGCCAGGGCTAGATGTGGAGTAGACATACTCTACCCCAGGAATCTCCCAAATGAGCTTCTCCATAGGCGTGGTGATCCGGTTCTCCACTTCCTTCGCGCTTGCGCCCGGCATCTGGACGAACACGTCCACCATCGGCACGATGATCTGCGGCTCCTCTTCGCGGGGGGTCATTATGACCGCGAACACTCCCAGCAGCACAGACGCGATTATGACAAGCGGAGTCAGCTTCGAGTCTATGAAGTAATGAGCTATTCTGCCTGCAAGGCCCAGATGCTTGTCCATCATCGGACCTCGCCCTTGATCTGACCAGAAGCGAGCCTTACCCGCGTTCCGTCGACCAGTACACCGGTGTTCTCCACGATCACGCGATCACCGGGTTGCAGCCCCGAGAGGACCTCGACCTCGCTATGAATGGTTCGCCCAATCTTTACTACCTGCAGCCTTGCATGGTTCTGGTTATCAACGATGAACACGGACGGCAGTCCCCCTTGGTCTCGGAGCGAGCTCTGCGGTATGAGCAGCCCGCCTGTATGGCTCACGGGGAAGCTGATTCGCCCGAACTCGCCGGAGCGGGGACCCAAGTCGTTCGGCAATGCAACCTTTACTACGAATTTATGGCTGGTTGGATCGCCGCTGGGGGCGATCACCGCAACCGTGCCGGTCCCGGTTCTCTTGTCACTGCCGATCTCTACCTCGACGCTCATCCCAACCCGCAGATAGCCGGCAGCGCTCTCCGGAACTGACGCCTCAAGCCTGTAATTCGAGTCCGCCTGTATCGAGATAACTGGAACCCCAGGCGATACCATATCACCGGGGTCCACCTTGCGTGATGACACAACGCCCGCCACTGGCGAGGTAATAGTGGCATATCCCAGCTGAGTGTGAGCAAACTCCACAGCCGCGCGAGCCTGGGAAACGCCCGAAGCCGCCACGCGTGCGTTGCTCACGCTCATCTTGTCCTGGACCGCGGAAGCCTTCGCCATCCGAAGCGCTTCCTCCGCCTGCCGAACCCGCTGCTGAGCCGCTTGGATCTCCTGGGCGCGGGAACCTTCTTCCGTTAGGCTTGCCTGCTCCTTGGCCGATTCAAGTTGGGCCTTGGCTATTTCGTAGGAGGTCTCAACTCCCTCAAGCCGCTGCTTCGGGACTACGTCCTGCTCGTACAGCCTCTTATAACGTGCCAGCTCCATCTCTGCGTTCTTGAACTGTGCCTGAGCTTGTGCTACTGCCAGGTGTGCCTGCGCTCGCTGCTGCTTGCGGGGGCCCTCCTTCACGAGAGAAAGCTGCTCCTTTGCGGCCCTGAGTCCGGCCTCCGCGCTCGCGATCCCTGTGCTGGTTTGGGCTTTCTGCAGATCAATGGCAGTGTTGGCTCGACCAGATCCAGCGATGGCAGCGTTCAGCGCGGCCTGTGCCTGAGAAAGCTGTGCCCGCAGGTCCCGCGATTCCAGCCTGATCAGCACCTGTCCAGCGCGAACATGATCGCCTTCGCGGACATAGACCGCTGACACATTGCTCATGATCTTCGGCGCGATGTTTGCCTGGACTATCGGCCGCACTGTGCCTGACGCGCTAACCTCGTTGGCCAAGCTGGACATCCCCACGGTGATCGTCCGCACCGCTATCTCAGGTTGTACTTTGACGGAGCTTTCCTGCGTCTGATGCCTGCCCCTGAAGACCAGTATCAGGAACAGAGCGCCAACGACCACAGCAGCTATCAGCAACAACCTCTTCCGCTTAAGCAAGGATATGACCCGTTCTCCTATCATCCCGACTTCCGCCTATCTGAGCCCAAATGCTCGCAAGATCGCCATCATCGGACACCAGTTGGTTAGGCCTGACTGGAATAGATTGAGCCCGACGAACGCCGTGAACCAGTACCAGTTGGGGTTGACCCAATGGCCCAGTGCAAGGCTTCCCATTATGAACACACCGGCTATCAAACGCAGTGCTCTGTCTACATTCATCTTACTGCCTCCTCTCAGGCCACGTCAGTGCGTCAGAATATCCGTCTGCCCGTACGCCTTGAGCAGGTTGACCTGAGCGATCTTGACATCATATATCGCGGCCAGCCGTGAGACTCGCGCTGCTGTCAGCGCAGTCTGGGCTGAGAGAACGTCTGTAAGAGGCGTCATGCCCTCTTGGTACCCCACCTGCAGAGATCGCAGGCTTTCCTCAGCGGACTGAACCTGGGTTGCTGTCGCCTCGACCCGTGAGAGGGCCGAATCTAAGTCCAACTTGGCCGCTTGTTGCTCGAGCTCCACCCGCCGCCTCTGACTTTCAAGATCCTGCCGGGCCTTGCGCGAGACCGCATTCGCTTCATCTATGCTCGCCCGGGTGAGGCCTCCGTCAAAAGCGCTGAACTTGACAAGCACGCCCGCCATCACAGTGTTGGTCAACCTGGGAAACTGAGCTCCTACTGGCTCGTTGAAGTAATCAGCTACGAGAGAGACCGTCGGGAGTCTTCCGGCTTGAGCAGCCTTTATGCCTGCATCTGCCGCCTTTGCCGACGCGACCGCCGCAGCAATCTCTGGTCTCTCAGAGGGCGCTGCTGCGCACGCCTGATCCGCCGCCGTATCGTTGGCATCCGGAGACAGCTCTATGCACGCGTCCTGCGTGAGCCCAATGGCTGTTCGGAGCGCGGCGAGAGCGACGTTGTAGTTGTTCTTCGCCGCGATGAGATCATCTCGGGCCGACGTCAACGCGACCTCTGACCGGAGCACGTCGGACTTAGTGACGACGCCCGATTCTTGCAGCTTCTGTGCTGCGTCGCGACTTGCTTCCAGAGACCTGACGCTTGCATCGGCGACAGCAACGGCCTCTTTGGCTTGCCTTCCTCGGAAATAGACTGTGCTGACACTGTCGATGACTTCGGCTCGCGATGCCCTTGCGCTTTGCGTTGCTGCTGCGAACCCATACCGGGCACGGTTCAGATTCGCCTGGACCTGTCCGCCTGAATAGACTATCTGCTGAGCAACAACCCGGTTGATAACTGTGTCCCTCTCCAGAACCGGTGTGTCGCCGAAGAACGTCGGCTCCGTGATGTAGCTATAGCCGCTCTCGAGGCCCACGCTGGGATACCGAGCGCTCTTCGCCTTTCCAACCTGTGCCTTTGAGATATCGGCAACAGCTTCAGCGCTGCCGATCTGCGGACTGGTGCGCAGAGCAAGTTGGGTCGCCGCTTTCAGATCAAGCATCAGTGGCTGTTGCTGGCTCAAAGCAGCCATCGGCAAAATCGCCATGATCGCTGCAGTCAGAATAGTATCCGGGTTCAGCATCTTCTTCAACCCTGAATTACCTCGTTCAGCTTTGCAGCGATGGTTGCCTTAGGCTGCACCCCGACCATCCGGTCGACAACCTGCCCGTGATTCAGCAGTAATAGGGTGGGGATCCCCTGGATGCCGAACTTCGCTGCCAGAGCTGGATCACTATCAACGTCTACTTTTACCACTTTGACCCTGTTTACAAACTCAGCAGCAATCTGATCTACCACGGGAGCCAACATTCTGCAGGGACCACACCAGGCCGCCCAGAAATCCACGAGGACCGGCACAGTGGATTGGATTACCTCTGTCTCAAAGCTGCTCTCTCTCACCTCAAGTGCGCTACTCATGATCGTGTATCCTTTCTTGTTCGTCTGATATACCCTGGGGGGTATACGGTTTGGATCAAAAGATAGGCGGATTCCTCCGCCTGCTTAGGACAGCTTGACCGGCTGTCCGGTATTCTACTTCATCGCTATGCCAACTGCAGGAAGAGCTTCATCGCCTCTTCCATAGAAGCCTCAGGACTCTTAGCGCCTGCGCTGTTCATACAGTCCTGCATCTTATGCGTGAGTATGATGAAGCCAACCTTTTCCAGGGCCTTGCGTGCCGCACAGAGTTGGTGTATGACTTCCGCGCAGTCCTGTCCCTCATCTATCATCCGCTGAAGGCCGCGTACTTGCCCCTCAATCCGCCGAAGCCTTACCTGTACGTCGTCTCTTGTGTCCGTGGCCGCTTCCTCCGCATGGATACCCCAGGGGGTATGGTATACTGAGTATATCCCACATTGATGTGCTTGTCAAACCGTAATTTTTCACAGCCGGCAAAAGAAAAGCGCTGTGGGCCAGCGACGGCGCTCTGGACCAGTTTCAGGGCGTGATATTGGGGCCTGGCCGCAGGACGAGGCTGGCTCTGGGCCGGCTCGCTGAGCGACTCAAGATCACCTACATCGATATCCGTTTGAGCGAACCCCTCCTGCGGTACCAATGAGCATCACTTGCTGTCACAAACTGATGAGGATTGGGGCGTTGCAGACATGCAGGTAGTGCTCGAGTGGCTTTCTGACCCCACCGCAGTGCAGGTGATCGCGACAATTGCCAGCCTGCTAATCATCTACCTGATCGTGCGCCTGTTGCGGGTGGTGCTTGGGCGGTACGTCCACGACTCCAGCGTCCGATACCATGCTCGCAAACTGATAACGCTGGCGGCCTACTTCCTTGCATTGGTTGTGGTGTTGCTGGTCTTCCGTAGAAGGCTCTCCGGACTCGCCGTCTTCTTGGGTGTTGCTGGGGCGGGAGTCGCTGTCGCTTTGCGAGAGGTTATCCTGAGTATCGCGGGCTGGCTGGCGATAACTGTGGGCGGGCTATATCGGGCTGGCGACCGCATAGAGATCGCGGGCCAGAAGGGTGATGTGATAGATATCTCCATTCTCCGCACAACCCTCATGGAGATCGGCCAATGGGTAGATGCGGATCTCTACAACGGCCGAGTTGTCAGGATAACGAACAGCTTCGTCTTTCAACAGCCGGTCTTCAACTACTCTGGCGAGTTTCCATTCCTATGGGACGAGGTGAAGATACCAATCCACTTCAACAGTGATCGGCAGTTGGCTCGCGACCTTATGATGAAGGTTGTGGAGGAGGCGGTCGCTGAGTATACCCGTGATGCCGCCGAAGAATGGAAGAACATGCGCCGACGGTTCAGAGTGGAGGATGCGCGAGTCGAGCCGATGGTTACACTTACCGCCAACGACAACTGGGTGGAGTATACCATTTGATACGCAGTTGACTACAAGAAACGACGTAGCACAAAGGACCCGATATTCAGCAGCATCCTGAATGCGATAGACCAATCGGACGGGCGAGTTCAACTCGGGTCAGCTAACCAGGAGATCGTGGGGTTTCCGAAGCTGACGGTTAGACTCGATCAAGAGCCTACAGATTCCGCTAGTTGAGCTGGTGGGTTAGCTAGCGCTATCGCGTCTGCTCTCCGCTTCTTCCTCGATCCTGCCGACACCGCACCTAAGATACAGGACTGCTAGTCCGGCTAGCATTATGCCGACTACGTTTATGGCGAAGAGTGCGAGGCCGCCCCAGCCGGACATCTGCTTGTCCTGAAATCCAATGGCGGCTGCAGCTAGTGCAGGCACTAGTGCCAAAGCAACGACAACACCAACAAGGTTCGACTGCCGATCTGACGCTAACGCCAGCGCGCCTGCGGCTCCTGCGGACAAGGCTACAATGACAGAATGAACGCCCACGATCAGGCGCTCCCTGGTCAACTCTGCGTCCGTCCCTCCCAAAATCGGTGGCACTGCGTTGGCAGATACCAGCAGCCAAGCACTAGCCAAGCACACTGCAAAAGAGAGCCCGAACATGACTAGTGTACTAACCAGAGCCTTACGCAACAGCGACCAGTCTCTGTTCAAGATGCCAAACGGTATAGCCACGAGGGGGTCGAAAGCCGGTGCTAGTATCATTGCACCTATGAGTACAGGCACGGAATTGCTGAGCAACGCCACGCAGGCGAGGATACTCGACAAGACGACGAAGCCAAGAGTATCGAAGTCGAGATCGACTCGGCCATGAAAATCTAGCCGCTCCAAGTCTTTGCCTGCCATTCATACTGCCTTTGTGCGTCTGCCGCCCCTGTCCACGTCTCGCGAAGAGGCGGCGGCAGCGAACGCGGTCAACACTGCTGATCTGGTGCTGGGAGATCCACCGATTACTCCGCCATATCCCTGCATAGATCGGCCGTCTGGCGACAAATCTGAGCGTGGGCCATCATCATCGCATCGTCTTGAAACTGGGCACAGCTCTGAGTGCAGCTGTCGCAAACTTCTGCGCATACATCGCAAACATCGGACGCGAATTGAGACTGCCTGGACATGAACGATGCCGCTGAGGCGCAGATCTCAGCGCAATCGGTGATGATCCTAATATGGTCCGGTCTTGCGTGCTCGCCTCCACGATGCAAACAGTGGACGATCATTTCATTGCAGCTGTTCGCACATACGTTGCATTGCTGAACGCAGTCCTGCGTCGTCTGATCCAGTGTACTCTGCATCTGTTGCGCCATATGCTCTCGCTCCATTCGTTTGAACTGGTGCTAGACCAGACGCTTCTTACCCCTGGGATCTGTGGCGTCACACCTTCGGCTGTCTCCAGCCACATGCGGGTATATTCGTATCGAGGTGAGCGAAATGCCTGATGTGGGCCGGACGAGGAGCTTGCCTCTCCAGATGGTTAGTGATCTGGAGAGGCTCTGCGGGAGCAAGCGGATAATCCGTCGGTGCGTCGTGAACTACGAAGACCACGCCGCCATAAAGGTCGGCCGGCGCCGTACCCGCCCAACGATCACCCTCTCCCACCTCTATGTCCTCTGTATCTGTCCATTCTGGCCAGCATCACTCTACCGGCGCGCCCTTTGTGCGGCCAACAAAGGATAGATTGTCCAGATCGCCAAAATGCTCTCTGAACAGGCGGTAGTAGAACAGCTCCTCCTTGGAGTTGAGCATGCCGCCGTCAGGCAGCCTGCGCTCTCTAGCGAAATCCTGATCTGAAATCACTCCGTCCGCGTGCTGCTTCACGAGATCGACTACGCCAGCGCCTTCCCAGAATTTGGCTTTTGGTCGGTCTACAACTGACGGGGGCAGCATCCCATCCATGGCGCGCCTGAGTATCCACTTCTCAACTGCGTCTCCATTGCGATTCAGCTTGCAGTCCACGGGGATGACTGCGGCGTAATCCCTCACGCGCCTAGCGAGGAACGGGGTGTGCGCCAGTAGACCGTGAGCGGACGAACACCGGTCCACCCTCTGAAGCGCCGTGTTATGGAGCCGGTTGGTGATGTCGACCAGTTCGTCCGGCAGCTTCGAGGGGTCGATCTGCTTCAGGTATTCGTATCCCGCAAAGAGCTCATCGCCGCCTTCACCGGACAGCACAGCCGCGACGTGGTCGGAGGCGATTCTGCCGGCCAGATAGTTGGTGATGCTCGATCTTACCAGCAGAGCGTCAAACGACTCAAGGTGGTAGATGACCTCCGGCAGCGCCCGGAGCATGTCGTCTGCCGTGACAGTGAGTTCGTGATGTCTTGAGTGGATGTGTTGCGCGACTGCACGTGCGTACTCAAGATCGGGCGAGCCCGGAACGCCCACTGCGAAGGTATCGACCTTCCCTGAATGAGCGTTGACGAGAGTCGCCGTAGCGCTCGAATCGATCCCGCCGGATAGCCAGGATCCGACTTCGCCGCTAAGGTGGATGCATTTGGCGACAGCTTCGGACAAGCGAGATCTGAGCTCTGCCGCGCCGTCCTCTGGGTTTATCTTTCCGTGTGGCCTCACTGAGAACTCGTCGTATCGGGTGATACCCTCTCTTGGATGGTAGTAGTGACCCGGTGGGAACTCGCGAATCTCCGTCGCCCAACCAAGCAGCGCCTTCACCTCCGAAGCGAAGCAGACAGATCCGTCCGAAATGCCGTAATAGAGCGGGCACACTCCAAGTGTGTCGCGAGCGATGAAAAGGCCATCGGAGCAGGCTATTGCGAGCGCGAACGGTCCATCCAGATCCTTGACAAACGTTGAGCCCTGGCGTTCGAACAGGCTCTGCAGTGCCTGATCCACGTCGAGTGCTTCCTCGTCCAGATGGCGCCAGTTGTAGATTGCCCCGTCGCACACGGCCTTGCAGGAGAGACTCCGGCCTAGCCACATCCCCATCGGGGCACCGTGAGACTCCCCGAGAGTCGCCTTATCCTCCTCTACCATCGCGTGGACGCGATCCCCCCGATGTCTCAGCTTCGTCAGTGATCTCGTCACGAGACGCCATTCATGAGATTTTGCTATTCCGACTATCCCGGCCATTGGTTACCTCCATAAGCTGTCCTCACACCCGTGCAAGGCGTTCGCGCGATGTTCGCGACGAGAGCATTTCCAGTCGTCTGCGCTCGTCAGTCGGGTCTCCCGTCGCCGGATCCACGCAGAAGACTGCCCCATCGACGATCCTCGTCCGAAGCCCGCCCAGCGCGTGGCTATTTCCTCTGAGGTGCGGAGCGTCCAGAATGCCGGCAGCTATCGCTCGCGCGATGATCGTCGGGCTCGAGTATGGGGCGTCATCGCCCTCTCTCAGACTGGAAATGGCCTGCAACACAAGCTCGGCTTCCGCAAGCAGTTCCCGCCTCCGCTTGTCCACAGAGTGGCTACCGATCAGATGCGGCATGCTGGCGCGGCTATTCCTCAGGACACCATTGACGATCTCACAGCTCTCGATGACCTCATCGGCTGTGGCCGCGTGATCTCCTTCGCAGTAGCCAACGACGTGAATTATGTGCGGGGCCACGGCGAGGGCGAGCATGGTCGAAGCCGCCAGTTGACCCTTTGCTCGAGACAGACGGGGCGACAGGTGCAAGAGCCCCGCCCGAACTTGGCGCAGCGAGTGGAACTCCGGCCCGTGCAAGCTCTCCACCATCTCTATCTGAGCTTGGATCTTCGCTAAGTCCATCTCCGGCGATATGCCCGGCGGCGTATTGAACATATACTGCGCAACGTATTGGCTTACGCCCATCTTCCTGGCATTATAGGCCGCCAGGTAGGACATCACGACTGATATCACGTCGTGGGAGTCGCGCAGCGCCCAGTGGTGAGCTTCGTTCACCTCGACCGGTATACCGCGCAGCGCGTGCCACCTCATAGCGGCTTGGTTCTCACGAATGGCTTCCTCGGGTGTGCGCGTCGACCGTCCGTCCAACGCGCTGTACCAGCACAACGGGATCGCCGCCCACGCATTCGCAAGCGCCTTGCTTGCGACCTCTGCCCAGGCGATGAGGTCGCGAGTCCCGCTGTAGATCCTCAGTAGAGGATGGTTGCCACAACGGCTTGCCTTGTAGATGGCGTTCAGATCGTCAGCGCTGCGAACACAAACCCCTCCCGCCCCATCCAGTGTTGGGTTCATCTCTTCCGGCCTGAAGAATGATTCCTGAGCATTCTGATCCGGCGCAAGGGATATTACGTCAAGGCTGTCTGATTCGGCGATCTTTCGCACGCCGTTCACGGTGTCCGCGAGACTCGGAAGGCCGAAGTGATGCCTCAGGAGCGGGTAGGGGTGCTTCGTGGCCAGCCGATCCATGAGCGTATCGCCAGAATCCTTTGAGCCAGAGGCGACGGTCTTTCCGCGCAAGTATGCCCAGACTTCTTCTGGGCTCTCCAAGCCATCGAAACAACGCTCGAACCAGCCCAGCTTCTCTGCCTCCTTGCACATTGGGGGCGTCCCGCCGAAGACGTAACGAGTGTCCATTAGCCCTCGGGCTTCGAGCGCTTGCTTCAACTCGACCAGCAGCTTTGCACCGACTTCCGGCGTCAGGCGATATCCGACACCGACGATCTCTGGCCTGTGGCGATCTATGGCGTCGACGAACACGTCAATCGCCACCGCAGCGCCAAGAAAAACGGCTTTGTACCCAACCTGATCCGCGATGTTCAGGAAGCCGGCGGCGCCTGCGACGTGCACACAGTTTCCTAGTGCTCCTGCAACGATGGTACCAGGCATTGCTCGTCCTCCTTTGCCACCTGTTCGCCGTCGAGCACGAAGCGACGGATCTCCTTGAGACTCTTCCCGGCAAGGCCGAGACTCTCTGTAGTTCTTCCGGCAGCCCGATAGTCCACTTCATGAAGGACCGAACCGAGCAGAATGATCGAGTCGATAGTTGGAGTCGGCACACCGACTAGCTCCCCAAGTGATGCTATCGGTACCAAGCTCATAGGAATGTCTTCACTTATGTAGCGGTGATAGACGGTCTTTGGAGCCTTGATTCCGTCGTAACCCCTGTTGGCCCGCATGGCCTCGTGGAGCGTCCGTCCGGCGGCGTCGTACGCAATGTAGAGCCACTCGCGCGCGGACATTGCTCGGAAGCCAAGTGCCTCTGCCACCTGTACGCGTTCCCTGTCCAGCGCGTCGAGGATTAAGGCGACTGCGGGGGTAATGCCTTCAGTGTAGTAATCAAAGTCACCCTGGGTGCTCTCAATGCGCCCGGCGTTGAGGACAGTTACGGCTGGATGAAAGATCGCGCCGATGTTGTCGAGGCTGGTTTTCATCACGTTGTCGCCAGGCACGAACTGCGGGAACGCCGTCCGCAGGGCTTTTACCACCTCCGGCGTGCGATGAGCAGGCAACGCCGCTACCGGGATGCTGTTCTTTACACGGAACACCTTGGTTTGCCCTGGGTTGACTGACCGGCTGGCATAGATGAACGTCTGGGCCTCGGCCACAACCACGTCTGCCTTGCAGCCGTTATCCCTTATCGTCTTGAGGGTTTCAAGGGCTCCGCCTGTGCGACCGGGATTGAGCACAATGATCTGGCCGTCAACCAGATGCGGCGCCATCTGCTCCGCGATGCACCTGTGCGCTGTTGCGGGTACAACCACCATAAGTATATGCCTGCCGGATATTGTCTGCCCGGCATCAGTGGTGACGACCTCCAACCTCGCAAATCCGTGAGGCATCGAGTCTCCGCAGTCAGCAAGTATGTCCAGGCCGCCTGCCGACTTGATGGCATGCAATCTGCCCTCGCTTCGATTGTAAAGAGACACGTCGAACCCCATCAAAGACAGGTGGCCTGCCATGGCTGTTCCGCCGTGCCCTGCTCCAAGGACGGCGAATCTCGGGAAGCTTTTGTTCTCCATCGACACTGCTTCTTTTAGCGTCATGCTCTAACCCTTTCGAGTAAGGCTGATGCCGATAGGAGTGGGAAGGAAGAACGGTGGATAGCGGCCAGCGGCTTGTCCCCTCGTGCTGCCGCATGGCGACAAGGACGAGGGTGCCCGAACCGCGTAAGCTGCAGCGGCTCTTCCGTCCACGCCTGCGAGGTTAGCTGACGGGCTGGGATCGGAAGAGCGACCCCTCTCCGAGACTACTCAGAGATTAGCCCCTAATGCTGGTTCCCCCGCTCCCGCATCCGCGGGACTCGGCGTTTGGTTGTCGTAAGCGGAACAGGTATCCGCTCTTACTAAGACGGGAAAATGCGTCAGGTCGTTCCAGGAATTCCCGCGATTCCGAGCAGCGGTGCTTTGGAGCTCTTCGGTCGCAGTAGCCACCTGGAAAAGCCCACTCCCGCAGCGTCATTTCAGGTACAGACAGCAGGCTCCTGGGCCACAGCTTAGGGCCGACTTCCAGCGGTTGCACCTGCGGGGTTCGAATCAGCGTCACTAAGGGCATCGACGTCTTGCACGAACGACTTCATGGAGCTGGAGAGGTTGCCCAATACGACTGCCCACTCGCGTAGGTGATCTTTACCACTCTGGGTGATGCTGTAGATGTGGCGCGCGGGGCCGGAGCCGCTCGTGTCCCAGTCGGACGTGACATGGCCCATCGTCTCAAGGCGCTGCAGAGTCCTATACAATGCGCCGCGGTCGATCTCTGCGTCCGTCAATGCGTGGCTTTGAAGACTGCCACCGAGCTCATAGCCATAGGTGGGGCCATTTTGCTCAAGCACATAAAGGACAACAGGCTCAACGAATCGGTACAGATTGCCCATCGCGCATGTACACGGACGTTCTCCTCCGTGTCGGTGACAGTGTCCTCGCGCCATTCGACTCACATCTCCTGAAATGCAGGTATCTGCAGAGTGTTGCTTCGTGCTGAAACACGTGCAATCAGATTATACCACGCGCCCCCTATAGATGCGAGTTACATTTAGCACCCCAAAAACCCTTGCGTCCATAGCAAGCACAAGTGTATAGTACGAATATCAGCGCATTCATTGGAGGCAGTCCCTTGCGATCTCTTGGAGTTAAGCTGGCAATCTTTACCCTCTTGGCGTTCTCCTGCACTTCCGTCTCGGCGGCGAAGTCTGTGCCAGGCTGCGAGCTTGTCCCGTGGACGCTTGTGGTACTTCCGGATACGCAGAACTATTCCGAAAACCACCCTGATATCTTCACGAGCCAGACGCAGTGGATAGCTGAGAACGTCCAGAGCCGCAATATCTCATTTGTTGTCCACGAGGGTGACATAACAAACAATCACACTGACAGGGAGTGGGAGAACGCACGTCGCAGCCTCTCAATTCTTGATGGAGTTGTTCCCTACGCACTGGTTCCAGGTAACCATGACTATCAGGATATCCGCCCGAGGGTCACCGATTCAGCGCTCAGCCGGTACTTTCCTGTGGAGAAGTACAGGTCTCTGCCTACTTTCGGCGGCGTGTACGAACGGAACAAGCTTGACAATAGCTACCACCTTTTCAGTGCCGGTGGACGCGAGTGGGTGGTCATTGCGCTTGAGTTTGGCCCGAGGGATTCCGTTCTTCGCTGGGCAGACAAGGTACTGAAGACATATGCCTACCGCTCGGCGATCATCGTGACTCACGCCTACCTCTACAGCGACAGCACGCGCTACGACCACACATCTCGCGGGGATCAGCACTGGAATCCACATCGCTACATGAACGACTCTTCCTTAAGCGCGAATGACGGCGAGGAGATGTGGCAGAAGCTTGTGTCGCCAAACCCCAACGTGGTGTTTGTCCTCTGCGGCCACGTTCTCAATGACGGAGCGGGGAGACTTACGAGCCCCGGGGCAAAAGGCAACATGGTACATCAGATACTCATCAACTGCCAGATGATGGAAAAGGGCGGGTCCGGATATCTTTGCCTCATGGAGTTCTCCACTGACGGCAAGTCCGTCAGGTTCATGACTTACTCGCCGTACCTGAATGGCTACCTAACCGACGACGAGCACGAGTTCACTCTTCAGCTTCCACTTCCGCCAGTTGCTACATTGGCGACTGAATAGCTACAGGCTCTTCCTGCAGATTACGCCTCAGGATGCTTGCATCTTTTGGCCATCCCAAAAGCTTGACAACAACAAGCTCGACACTGATAATATAGCTGTATGTGACACTTAGCAGTGACTTGCAGTCTGCCATGATAAGCCGAAGTTCACATCAAAGAGGCCCACAGCAATATAGATCACCCCGATTCATCGCTCAGCTATGGAAGCTGGGGCGGTGGACGACCCTGCTGTGCCTGCCGTACTTGTTGCTGTCCATCGGCAGCCCATTTCTGCACACCTGTATCGATGACGAGTCTGAGGTGCGGCACGCGGAACAAGGGCAGTCAGTCGGAACTCTGCACTCATCGAGACCGGCGCGGTTTCACATATCCTCACGATACGCTCTGCACAAAGGGCACCACAAGCTTTGTGCTGCCTGCTCGTGGTGCAAGTCTACGGCTGGCATAAGTCACGTCCATATTGTGGTGCTACCCGCTCGCGTAGTGACTCCACTTGTTGCTGCCGCGATAGCTTCTGCGGAGCCCCTGAAACAGCACAGGATACTTCCACGCGCTCCACCAACAGCCTAGCTTCCCTCCATTCCTATTGTCCCGTAACCGCCTGAGTGCGCGAAGCGCCCGACGTCGGCTCTGCCGCACATCGTTAGCCTGACGCACTCTGAGTCCAATCACAGGGAGGCTATTCTGGTATGCGATCATTCACATTAGCGATCATCTGCGTACTGCTGGCTGCGCAGTTGGCGCTGGCCCAGGGTGCAAGCGGCGATAAGAACCAACCGCCGGATTCAGAACCCACGGCTGTCGAGCTTCTTCAGCAGCAGTTGGAGGAACTACGCAAGGAATACACAGACGCAATAGAGAAACTGCAGAGCCGAATCGACGAGCTGAGCAAAGGTAATCAATCACAACAGGACGATGACATCCGCAAAGCCGCTGAGGATGCTCTCGGCCCGGTAGAAGAGGAAGAGACCACCGAAGAAGCCCCGGAGGGATATGCCTTCAAGTCCGGCGCGCTCGGGCTGCAGGCGCTCAATCCGGAGATCAGTGTGGTCGGAGACTCAGTCAACTGGTTCGGTGATACTGAGGGAAGCAGGCGGCACTCCGACTTCGGGCTGCGCGTTCTGGGGGTTCATTTCGAGTCATACCTGGACCCATACAGCAAGCTCAAAGCATGTGTCCCTATTAGCGGCGAGGGCGCTGAGCTTGGGGAATGCTACCTGACGAGATATGACATCGGCAAGGACCTCAATCTTACCCTTGGCAAGTTCCACCAGCAGTTCGGAGTCGTGAACCGCTGGCATGCGCCCAGCCTGGATCAGGTTGATTACCCTCTCGCGCTGAGGCAGATATTCGGCGGTCCCCTGGAGTCCACCGGAGTCTCTTTCGACTACCTGATACCCAAGTTCAGCACCGGCACACAGATGCTGACCGTTCAGCTCACGAACGGATCGAACAACCGTGTGTTTGCACAGAACTCGACCAACTTCCCGAGCCTGCTCGCGCACTACAAGAACTACCGCGATGTCTCCAAGGACTTGTACTTCGAGTGCGGTGTCACGGCGCTTGTGGGCAGAAACGACGAGTGGCAGATCAGTCCCTTTGGCGGTTCAGCATTCACCGAGACGAGCAGGCTCTGGACCGCCGTGTATGGCTTCGACCTGACGTACCTGTGGGAGCCGACGGACGCAATGCGCTATAAGAACTGGATATGGAGAACGGAGGGCTACTACCTGAAGAAGAGGCTGCTCACTCCCAACGGTTCGGGCGCAGATACTATCAATGCCTGGGGAGCCTACTCCTACTTCCAGAGCCTGATCTCACGCACCACGGAGATAGGAGTTCGCGCGGACTACTACAAACCCGACGTGAAGAGCTGCGCGGACGCGTCCCTAAGCCCCCTCGCAGTCACCACACCGGATGCACATCAGTGGCAGGTATCTCCATATATCACCTGGTGGCAGAGCCCATGGGTGAAGTGGCGGCTGGAATACGACCACCGGTGGGGCAAAGGCCTGCCCGGCGATGACCGGCTCTTCATGCAATGCACTTTTGCCGCCGGACCCCACAAGCACGAACGGTACTGACAAAGGAGGATCTAACTGTGACTAAAACACTATGCCATCTTCTGGCTGCAATAGCCCTTCTCGGGCCGCTCTGTTCGGGCGTCTATGCCGAGAAACTCAGTGTCGTGACGACACTGCCGGATTATGCGGACCTTGCCAAGGCCATAGGCGGCGACCGGGTCTCCGTTTCCTACATTGTGAGGGGCGATCAAGACGCGCACTTCATCCGACCAAAGCCGTCCTTTGCGCAGATGGTCAGGAAGGCTGACGTGCTGATCGACACCGGCCTCGACCTTGAGATGTGGCTGCCGACGGTCGTGGACACGTCAGGCAACAGAAACGTACGCAGCGGACAGCCTGGCTATGTGTCAGCCTCTCAAGGAATGCGCCTGCTCGATAAGCCAAAGCAGCTATCGCGGTCGGAAGGCGGGCTTCATATCTATGGAAACCCACATGTGACCGGAAGCCCTGTAATGATGAAGATCGCGGCGCGCAACATAGCAACCGGCCTCATCAAGAACGACCCCAAGGGAAAGCAGCTCTATCAGCGGAACTTGGAGAAGCTTCAGGACAAGCTGGACCGCAGGCTGTTCGGTGACAAGCTCGTCGAAATAGTTGGCGGCGACACACTGTGCGCCCTTGCGGAGAAAGGCAAGCTCGTCTCGTTCCTGAAGTCAAAGGACTACAAAGGCAAGCCGATGATAGGCCAGCTCGGAGGATGGATGGGAAAGATGCTTCCGCTCTACGGGACGGAGATAGTGACCTACCACAAGAGCTGGGTCTACTTCTGCCGGCTGTTCGGGCTGAAGGAAGCCGACACAGTGGAGCCCAAGCCGGGCATCCCTCCTTCAGCGAAGCACGTCGCGGAGCTGATCAAGATGATGCGGGAGCGAAAGATACGCATCCTGCTTGCTGAGAACTACTTCCCCCAGAACGAGGTGAAGGACATCGCCGACAAGGTGAATGCCGAGCCCGTCATCGTGCCGCTGTACGTCGAAGGCGCTTCCGGCGTGGACAACTACTTCGAACTGGTAGACCGGTGGGTCAACTCCCTCTTGAGGGCGGGCGAGCGGGCCGGCTTGGTGAAGGATTAGGGTGGCCGACATGCTCGATTGGTCCATAGTCGCGATACTGATGCCCGCGTTCTTCGAATGCTTGGTACTTGTCGGAATTCACGCCTACCTGGGGATTCACGTCATCAAGCGGCAGATCATCTTCGTCGATCTCGCCCTGGCGCAGATAGCAGCCTTGGGAGCGCTAGTGGCGTTTCTGTTCGGAATACAGCCTCATACGTGGGGGTCTTACTGGTTCTCCCTTGGTCTTGCGACCATCGGCGCGGCCGTCTTCGCGGTGTGCAGATTCCGCGACAGCAAGGTTCCGCAGGAGGCTGTGATCGGTCTGATCTACGCCATAGCGGCTGCGATGGCTATCCTGCTGATCGACAAGGCTCCGCACGGCGCCGAGCAACTGAAGGACATCCTCACCGGCTCGCTGCTTTGGGTGAAGTGGAAGTCGATAGCAATCGCCGCCGCCGTCTACTCCGCGGTCGGCGTCGTGCACTATATCTACCGCGACCGGTTTATGCTGATATCAGCCGATCCGGAAACCGCCAGGCAGAAGGGATTGAACGTCCGTGCGTGGGATTTCCTGTTCTTCTTCCTGTTTGGTATCGTGATCACGCTGTCGGTTGACGTTGCGGGGGTTCTGATCGTGTTTGTGTTCCTGGTCGCGCCCGCGATAATGGCGGTCACGATCACAGATCGTTTGTCCAGTCAGTTGATGATCGGCTGGGGCCTCGGTCTTCTGGTCACTGTTCTCGGACTCGTAGCATCTTACGTTTGGGACTTGCCAACCGGACCTGCGATCATCGGGTGCTATGCGGCTGTGGTTGTGGCTCTTTCAGCGCTGCTGCACATTTTTCGAGCCAAAAAGACAGAATAGGGTTGACCCGCGTCAACATTCGAGGTATACTCTAGGTGTAACTTGCATCTAGTGCCAGACAGGAGGATAAGTAGACCGATGTCCCTACCCGAAAGCGTGAAGAACCTTGTGGAGCAGCAACCGATAGTCGCTCTGGCCACGTCGGCGTCCGATGGAACGCCAAACGTGGCGCCCATCTTCTGGAAGCTCTGGTATGACGAGAATACCTTGCTTCTGCTGGACAACTACATGAAGGCGACCAAGGCCAATATCAAGGCTTCGGGGACAGTCTCGGTTTCGGCGTGGAATGCAGAGTCGGGCGAAGGCTACCAACTGAAGGGCACCGCGGAGTACTTCTCTGAAGGACTTCACATGGACGCCGCAGCTGCGCATATGGAAAAGCAGAAGCCGGGAACGCGCCCGAGAGGCGTGGTTGTACTGCGCGTTGACAAGGTGTATATCCAGACTCCGGGAGAGCACGCCGGCGAGCCGCTTGACTGAGGCTCGATCTAGACTACCCAAAACGCATGAGCGGTGCGGAGAAGCCATCAGTGGGGCCGCTGTGCACTAAGCTAGATGTAAGTGACAGCTATATGCTACAATTAGCCGTCTGAAAGTGGGCGGCGGAAAGGAGGGCATCATGCCAAGAGGTGACGGAACTGGACCCACGGGTATGGGCCCAATGACCGGTGGCGGGTTCGGATACTGCGCCGGTTACAATGTGCCGGGCTTTGCCAATCCTGTTCGCTCCGGTCTGGGTCGCGGGATGGCCTGGGGACGCGGAGGCGGCGGTGGTCGTGGCCGCGCGTTACGCCGAGGCAGAGGTGGATTCGCTCAACCCTACGCAGGGTTCGCACCTCCGGTTGCTGGCGTTTTTCCAACCGCTATGCCGGATGAAGAGACAGCCCTGAAGTCTCACCTGTCGGTTCTCGAAGAGCAGTTGGCGGCCGTGAGAGCACGCCTCGGAGAGATCGAGGACGTGAAGACTCAAGAGCAGTAGACTCCGCTGGGCAGGGCTCGATAGTGACGTCCTGCCCGGCTTCTGTAGGCCGTGAGCAAGTTGACATTTTAGAGGAGCGTAGCTCAGATGAAGGTATTAGTCTGCTCTACAGGAGACACGCTTGATTCGCCGCTTGACCCGAGGTTCGGCAGATGCGCGAACTTCGTTATCGTGGATACGGAGACCTTCGAAGCCGGCGCGGTGCCGAACCCAGGAGTGACGTGCGCACAAGGAGCAGGCATCCAAGCCGCGCAGGTGGTTTCGTCGCTCGGAGTGGAGGCGGTCATAGCGGGCAATCTCGGCCCGAACGCCCACCAGGCGCTATCAGCAGCCGGGCTCAAGGTATACGCGTGCGGTGGCGAGACAGTAAGGAATGCCGTAAACCTGTTCAACGCAGGGGCATTGCGGGAGATCGGCGCGCCGACTGTTGACGCGCATTTTGGTATGAACGCGGGTCCCGGACAGGGCTTTGGACAAGGGCCGGGGATGGGCAGGGGCGGCGGCATGGGCAGTGGACGCAGAATGGGTCAGGGACGCGGCAGGGGACGCTTCTGATGCGAGTGGCTGTTACGGCAAAAGAAGCGTCGATCGAAAGTCGCGTTGATCAGCGATTCGGGCGGGCCCGTTACCTTATCGTCGTCGATACCCAAACGGGAGAGACGCAGGTCCACGACAATGAGGTAAACCTGAACGCCATGCAGGGCGCGGGGATACAGACTGCGCAGAACGTGGCCCGGCTGAATGTCACTTCTGTTCTCACTGGTCACGCCGGGCCCAATGCATTTGAGGCGCTGTCTGCCGCCGGAGTGAAGGTGTATACAGGTCTTCAGGGAACCGTCAAGCAAGCCGTAGAGGGGTTCAAGGTGGGCAAGCTCGCTCCTACCGATGCGGCTGACGTCGAGGGGCATTGGGTTTGAGAGATTGCGGCAGAGTCGTCAGGTGTGATCTGATGCGGGGTTGAGACAGTGCGTTTTGCAAATGAATACTACTCTCGCCTCTCGAAGGCGCAGAAGCTGTGGTATGCGGTTGGGGTAGCGGTTTCAGTTGTCATCGTTACTGCTGGTTATGCGGTAGAGCAAGGGGATGGCGAGCAGAGCAAAGGTCGCTTCTCAACCGCGCAGAGCATAGGGCAGATAGCGCCCAGTTTGGGCGTTACTGGTAAAGCGCTGGCAAGAGAGCTGGGCCTGCCGTTGGATGCGCCCAAGAAGAAGCATCTGCGGTCTCTAGGCATTTCCCAAGACAAACTTGATGCGGTTGCAAAGCATCTGGAATCCCACGAGCCCTCGAATCTGGCGTATTTCATCTACGTTGCGCTAGTCCTCTTTGGGCTGCTGTATATGTGCAGGTTGGGTCGGCCCGACGACAGCGAGGCAAGTGAGCGCAAATACTGGTATAACCGCACCCCCTATGTTGTCGCTCTCCTCACGGCCATAGTTCTGGCAGGGTTTGTGACTGGCAAGTCCCCAAATCCCATGGAGGGAGTGGTCAAGGTATTCAAGGCAATGGTGGGCCTCTACCCATCCGTATGGGAGAAGTCTCTTGGGCTCGCCTTCTTCTTGGGTTTGGCGATCGTTGGTAACAAACTGGTCTGCGGTTGGGTATGCCCTTTTGGCGCAATCCAAGAGTTGGCGTATAGCGTGCCAATAATGCGCAAACTCAAGAGACGCAAGCTGCCGTTCGTGATTAGCAACGCGATCCGAGTCACCCTCTTTCTCACGACTCTCGCTCTTCTGTTCGGAGTTGTGGGCAACAACAGAGGTTACGTAGTCTACCATGGGCTGAACCCGTTCAATCTCTTCGACCACGATTTCGAGCAAGCATCCATAATCATCACAGTGCTTGCCTCCGTCACTCTGGCGTTCGTGGTCTACCGACCATTCTGTCATCTCATCTGTCCTTTTGGACTGATATCGTGGATCGCGGAGAGGATCAGTTTGGCCAGGGTGCGGATTGATCCGACCAAGTGCACGAAGTGCGGGGCATGCGCCAGCGCGTGTCCGTCGCAAGCGGCCTTGGCCAGGATCCAACAGAAGTCGCTGCCGCCAGATTGCTTCAGTTGCGCTCGGTGCCTGAATGTCTGTCCGGTGGACGCTGTTCAATACAGTTTTCCAAAACATAGCAAACCGGAACGTGTCACTGGCGGCGCCAGACCGGGAGCTGATGCGTTGAGGTGTGATGAACGCAAGTAACAACAACCAGTTGAGACAGTTGGTAGGGAGCAACAGAGATCTGGAGGAAGCCGTCAGGTTTCACGGACACATGTGCCCAGGGTTGGCGATTGGTTATCGAGCGTCGAGGGCTGCTATAGAGCGGCTCTTAGCGTCAAGGGCAGGGGACGAGGAGTTGGTAACCATTGTCGAGAACGATTCCTGTTCAGTAGATGCCGTGCAATGGATGACAGGATGCACGTTTGGCAAAGGCAACCTGATATTCCGTGACCATGGCAAACAAGTCTTTACGTTCATTGCCCGGTCGGATGGCCAAGCCGTTCGGATTGCGTTCAAGCCCCACAGCCTGCCGGTCGATCAGGATCGCGATGTTGGGACTTGTCACGTTCTTACCGCGCCCATTGAGGAGTTGTTCGATGTGAGGGAAGTGACAGTCGCCGTGCCACAGTTGGCGCGGATTCACGATACCCTGGTATGCGAGTTCT
>CAZFYZ010000002.1:68627-74664 GCA_964523735.1 uncultured bacterium
GTAATGGCAACACGGGCCGTTATGCGCAGCGGATGCACCCTCTGCATGCCTTGCGCGCAGGAGGAGCAAGGCAAGTGAGCGACGGACTGGCTTTCAGAATCGCTGTTGCGTCCGGCAAAGGCGGCACAGGCAAGACTACTATTGCCACCAACCTTGCCTTGGTCGCCGCGAGCCAGGGGCTCGATGTCAGCTATCTCGACTGCGACGTCGAAGAGCCGAACGGCCATATATTCCTGAAGCCGGAGATCGAGACGACGACGCCTGTCAACGTGTCCGTGCCGGTCGTGGACGAGGCGAAGTGCACCTCCTGCGGCAAGTGCGCGGACATATGCCAGTACAGCGCTATCGCACTACTTGGCAAGACGGTGCTCACGTTCCCAAACCTGTGCCACGCTTGCGGCGGATGCATGCTCGTCTGCCCGACCGGCGCAATCACCGAGACTGGCCGCGACATCGGAGTCGTTGAGGAGGGTATGGCAGGCGGAGTCAGGTTTGTGCACGGCAAGCTCAGAATCGGCGAGGCGATGTCGCCGCCCCTCATACGAGCGGTCAAGAAGCGGACGCGCGAGAGTGGGCTCACGATCATTGATGCACCTCCCGGCACATCGTGCCCCGTGATCCAGTCGGTCAGGGGGGCGGACTATGTCGTGCTAGTAACGGAGCCGACGCCATTCGGCCTGAACGACCTGAAACTGGCGGTCGAGATGCTCCGGGTTTTGAAGCTGCCATTCGGTGTAGTCGTGAACCGCGCCGACATGGGCGACGATGCCGTCTTCGACTATTGCCGCGATGAGTCGATCAGTGTGCTGCTCCGGATACCTGACGATAGGCGGATCGCCGAAGCATACTCACGAGGGCTGCCTGTCGCCGATGCGCTGCCCGAATACAAAGGGGCGTTTGACTCGCTCCTGAAGGAAGTTGCCATTGATAGAGTGTGACCTAGAGCAGATGCTTCGGGAACGCGAGGCCGTGCTGACTGCTGATTACAGCTCGGCGCTGGACTTCGCGGACTTCGACACCCATGACACGATACTGGACGTCGCCACTGGCTCGGGGCGCATGCTCGAGCAGCTTGTAAAGCGAGGGTACTCGGTGGTCTCCGGTGACGTCGATCCCGCTGCTTTGGACAGAGCACGAGAGCGACTTGGCGACAACAGTGACAAGCCAACAATGGTGATCCTGGACGCGCACGCGATGCAGTTCGATAGCGGCAGCTTTCGCGCGATCACGTTTGTGAACGCCGTGCACGAGATCGAGAACCCCAGAGGCGCGCTGGACGAGATCGTGCGAGTATTGGCGGACGATGGGAAGCTGCTTGTGGTCGAGTTCAATTCACAAGGCTTCGAGCTAATGGAACTCCACCACGAGATGCAGGGAAAGGGTGAGCATCCCAGGGGTGAGATGAGCACTCAGGATATTGACGACTACCTGCGATCGCACTTCGGCGAAATCAAGACAAGGGAGCACGGCATCACGTATGCGTGGATCGCGTCTGGAAAGAGAAATGGGGCAGTATGAGTGGTTCGAATGTAGTTGACGAGCAGACTATCGGCGAGGCGATCTCGCACGCTGAACTGGAGCCGGCGCGTGTGCGGGATATCATTGCCAAGGCCAGAGAGCTGCACGGTCTGGAGCTCGATGAAGCTGCCTCGCTTCTGATGGTTCAGGACAGGGACCTCGAGGAGGAGATCTTCCAGGCAGCCAGGGACGCAAAGCTTGCTATCTACGGCAGGCGGCTGGTGCTCTTCGCGCCCTTATATATCGACAACCATTGCTCCAACAACTGCCTCTATTGCGCCTTTCGACGTGACAATGCGGGGCTTGTCAGGCGTACACTCACACTCGAGGAAGTGGCCGATGAGGTCCGTCTGCTTGAGAACCAGGGTCACAAGCGACTTCTGATGCTGATGGGTGAGGACTCGAAGCAGTGCACCCTCGACCACTTCATCTCCGCCATCGAAACCGCGTATGAGACGAAGACCGACAGGGGCGAGATTCGCAGAATAAACGTCGAGATAGCGCCGCTCTCGGTTGATGACTTCCGGCGACTCAAGTCGGCCAAGATCGGGACGTATGTTGTCTTTCAAGAGACCTACCATCACGAGACATACGGCCAGGTGCACCCTATCGGGCGAAAGGCGGACTATGACTGGCGTGTTACGGCCATGGACCGGGCGATGCAGGGCGGAATAGATGACGTAGGCATCGGGGTTCTCTTTGGTCTCTATGATTACCGGTTCGAGGTGCTTGCATTGCTCATGCACGCGCGGTATCTCGACAAGAAGTTTGGAGTCGGCCCACACACGATCTCGGTTCCCAGAATCTACCCGGCGAAGAACGCGCCGATGTCCTTCTCGCCGCCGCACCCTGTAACTGACGATCAGTTCAAGCGGATCGTGGCTGTGCTCAGGCTCTCGGTGCCTTACACGGGGATGATTCTGTCCACACGCGAGAGCCCAAAGCTCAGACATGAGGTGTTTGACTTGGGCATCAGCCAGATCAGCGCCGGATCGAGGACGAACCCTGGCGGTTATCACGCGGGCAAGGAGCACTCGCCGGATGACGAACAGTTCTCGCTGGGCGATACTCGCAAGACTGAGGACGTCATTCGAGCCATTGTCGAGCAAGGATACATCCCAAGCTTCTGCACCGGCTGCTACAGGCTCGGGCGCACCGGCCAGGATTTCATGGATCTCGCGAAACCCGGCCTGATACAGCAGTACTGCTTGCCGAACGCGATCTTGACGTTTCAGGAGTACCTGGAGGATTACGCATCGAACGGGACCCGTGAGGCCGGCTACGGGCTCATCAAATCGATGTTGTCCGACATACCAACAGAAGCCAGACGTGCTGCCGTCAAGGAGCGCATCGAGCGGGTCAAGGCGGGCGAGCGTGATCTATACTTCTAGACCAGGCAGGCGGTGATACGATGAGCGCGGCAGACCCGGCGAAGTATCGCTATCTATACGGACCAGTTCCCTCTCGTAGGCTAGGCCGGTCGCTGGGCGTCGACACCGTGCCGTACAAAGTCTGCAGCTATGACTGCGTCTACTGCACGCTTGGTCGGACAACTAAGCTGACCACGAAGCCCGAACGGCTCATCAGCGCGGCAGATGTGGTTCATGAGATCGAGCAGTGGCTCAAGGGCGGCGGAACAGCAGACTATATCACGTTTGCGGGCTCCGGCGAACCGACACTCAACGCCGAGTTGGGCGAGATGATCCAGGCGACCAAGCGGCTCACCAGCATTCCGCTGGCTGTCATCACGAACGGCTCGCTGTTGGGCCAACCGGATGTGTTCGACGCCGTATCGACGGCCGATGTGCTTCTGCCGTCGCTGGATGCCGGAACGGAGCAAGCATTTGCGGCCGTCAACAGGCCCGCGCCGGGCGTAAGCTTTGTTGGAATGAGGGAGGGCCTGGTGCGAACCGCGCAGGACTTTGCCAAAGACATCTGGCTTGAGGTGATGCTCGTCGAGGGAGTGAACGACTCGGAATCCGAGTTGCGCGCGATCAGCGAGATAGCCCGACGCATCTGCCCGGACAGGCTGCAGGTGAATACAGTCGAGAGGCCTTCGAGATCCGGCTGCGCCAAGCGGGTATCCGACGAGACGCTTTCCAGAGCCTGTGCCGTTCTGGGGCCAAGGGCCGATATCATTGCGGACGCCGAGGTCGCCGGTGCTGAATCGCGGTGGCAGGAGCTGGAAGACGAGCTTCTGCGAATGCTTTCAAGGAGGCCGTGCACCTTGAGCGACATAGTCGCCGTCTCGGGCCACCATGCTCACGACATATCCAAGCACCTCCGGCGTCTCGTCGCGGAGGGACTTGTCGAACAGACAGGGGATGCAGATCCCTACTATCGTAATGTAACCGGAGGATAGGATGACGGACAGTCAAACCATCGACCAGCCGACGCTGGCCGAGCAATCGAATGAGGTAGCCCATGTGGTGGGCGTGATGAGTGGTAAGGGAGGCGTGGGCAAGTCGCTCGTTACCGGCTTACTGGCCTGCGCGCTAAAGAATGCCGGGCATGAGGTCGGCATTCTCGATGCTGACGTGACCGGCCCTAGCATACCTAAGATGTTCGATATAGACGGCCGGCCGGACATGAGCGAACTGGGGATATTCCCGGTAAAGACACGCTCCGGGATCAGAGCGATCTCAATCAACTTGTTCCTGGAGCGACCTGGTGACGCTGTGATCTGGCGCGGGCCGATGATCTCGAACACGGTCAAGCAGTTCTGGCAGGATGTGTTCTGGGGCAAGCTCGACTACTTGCTTGTAGACCTCCCACCGGGTACCGCCGATGTGCCGCTTACAGTGATGCAGTCGCTTCCTCTTGATGCTGTCGTGATCGTGACGTCGCCGCAGGACCTGGCCGCGATGGTAGTCCGAAAGGCCGTGGACATGTGCGGCAAGCTGAACGTGCCCATTCTCGGTCTTATCCAGAACATGGCGTGGCTCAAATGCCCAAAGTGCGGCGATGTGATCTATCCGTTTGGAAACGCTAACGGAGAGCACCTTGCCCGCCATATGGGAATCCCCCATCTTCTTGACATGCCAATCGACCCGGAGATTTCGGCGCGCTGCGATGCCGGCACGATTGAGGAATACACCGCGAACCCTCTTGCTGGTAAGATTGACTTCTTCACGAACGGACTGATGGCGGTGAAGCACGCCAAGAGCGGTGCAGCGTGTGGTGGGTGCGCTAAGTGTGATACGTGTAACACTTGTAGTTGATAATCTGGCGAGAGAGGGCCTGCGGTCGGAGCACGGACTGAGCTTCCTCGTCGAGACGGATGATGGCTCTGTCCTGTTCGACACCGGACAGAGCGGCGCGTGGCTGCACAACCTGAGTGTCCTGGGCCGCGACCCCCAGTCGATCAAGGCTGTAGCTATCAGCCACGGCCATTACGATCATACGGGAGGTCTGGCGGAGGCATTTCGTGAGGCGCCGCATGCACGCTACTACGCCCATCCGGCATGTTTCGAGCCGAAGCACGCACGATCTGAGAACGACGCAAAGTACATCGGGATGCCTGATGAGGCCGTATCTCGTGTGTCCGCGTTTACACTCAATACCTCTGCTGTTGAAGTCCTACCGGGTGTGGTTCTGAGCGGGGAGATTCCGACAAGCAGAGAAATCCGGATCGACACTCGGTTCCAGACCGGACGAGACGAGTTTCGTCAGGACACCTTTCAGGACGAACAGTGCGTGATCATCAGAAGTGAAGACTCGACTGCAGTGCTTGTGGGCTGTGCTCACAGGGGCGTTGAGAACAACGTTCAGGCAGCCATAGATATCGCGGGGATCGGGAGGATTGACCTGCTTGTGGGGGGATTCCATCTTGGTAACACGGACGAAGACAGACTCAACGCGCTTACCGATTTCCTGCGCGATATCGCGGTAAGGCAGATCGCTTGCTGCCACTGCACTGGAACAAGCGCATACGAGTATCTCAGGTCGAAGCTCGGCTCGCGCGTCGTGCAGGGCGAAGCAGGGGATCACTGGGAGATATGATCGGAGGATCGCCACGATACGTGAACTGGTAGTCATAAGCGGCAAGGGTGGGACCGGCAAGACCAGCGTCGTTGCGTCGTTTGCCGCTCTGGCAGAAAACAAGGTCTTGGCCGACTGCGACGTTGACGCCGCTGACTTGCACCTCGTGCTGTCGCCTGAAGTGATCCGCCGCGAGGAGTTCAGCGGGGGTAAGAGTGCCTCAATCGCGGCAGAGCAGTGTATGGGATGCGGGAAATGCGCGTCCGTATGCCGTTTCGACGCGGTAAGCCTCGATGGCCCGCCCAACGACCTGATCTCCAGGACCTATCGGATCGACCCGATAGCCTGCGAGGGCTGCGGTGTCTGCGCCCACGTCTGCCCTGTGGATGCAATTGCTCTATCGCCAAGCGTCAACGGCGAGTGGTTTGTCTCGGAGACTCGACACGGCCCGATGGTCCACGCCAAGCTGGGCATCGCTGAGGAGAACTCGGGTAAGCTCGTCACGACGATCAGAAGAGAAGCCAAGCGACTAGCCGAG
>CAZFYZ010000002.1:74674-92399 GCA_964523735.1 uncultured bacterium
TCAAGGCTCATGGTATCCCTGCCGTTCAGGTGAATACCGGAGGTGCCTGCCATCTCGAAAGCGACATGGTGCGTCGTGCTGTGGATGTCCTCGATTTGGACAACCTCGACCTTATCATCATCGACGGCTCGCCTGGCATCGGCTGCCCAGTGATAGCGTCGATCACGGGCGCGAGCCTTGTGCTTATCGTGACAGAGCCGACTCTTTCGGGATTGCATGATCTGGATCGCGTTGCCGACCTGGCCAAGCACTTCAAGATCCCGATTGCCGTCTGCGTGAACAAGAGCGACATCAATCCAGAGATGACCGCCAAGATCACTCAGCGCTGCGAGGACAGAGGCGTGGACGTCTTGGGCAAGATTCGCTATGACACGGCGGTCACCCGGGCTCAGATACAGAAGAAGAGCGTCGTGGAGTACGACGAATGTCCCGCATCGAGCGACATCAGGTCGCTGTGGGACGCCGTAACGCACAAGCTGGCATCAACCGCCGGCAACTAGCTGAAAGGATGATCTAGACAACATGAAGATAGCTATACCGACAGCAAATGGCCTGCTCTGCCCTCACTTCGGGCATTGCGACGAGTTCACAATAGTGGACGTGAACCCGGATAACAAGGAGATAATGAACACACAGGCTATCCCTGCCCCCGAGCACGAGCCCGGGCTGCTTCCGAAATGGCTGCACGAGATGGGAGCCACGGTCATCATCGCTGGAGGGATGGGCGGTCGCGCACAGAGCCTGTTCGCACAGAACGACATACAGGTGTGCGTGGGCGCTCCGGTCGCCCCTCCAGCTGAGATCGTCGCCGCATATCTGGCGGGAACACTTGAAACAGGAACAAACCTGTGCGATCACTAGCACCGGCGCAGACTGCGAAGCAATCGTGCGCGGAGGAAGCTGACAGCGTCGTCAGTCTCCACCACGGTTGCTTTGCCTGTGGGCAGGGCAACGATGGCTTAGGTCTGACCTTCGACCTGACCGGCGACGACACAGTCTCCGCCGAGTGGTTCTGCGAGACCCGATACCAGAGCTACCCCGGCATCCTGCACGGAGGCATTACTGCCACCATTCTCGACTGCGCCATGACCAATTGCCTCCTGATGAGAGGCATCGCGGCGGTAACCGCAAACATGCAGATCGACTATCAGGAGCCAGTAAGGGTCGGCGGTATGGTGGTGGTGAGGGCATCACTGGTCCGATCTCGTACACCCCTGTTCGTGCTGCAAGCCGAGGTAGTTCAGGGCGGTAGGGTGAGGGCGACGGCATCGGCCAAGTTCATGAATCAAGACGTCTGGTCGAGCAACAACAATGTATAACGAGATCATCACGGATCATTTTCTTAATCCCAGGCACTTAGGCGAACTGGCGGATGCCAGTGGCGTTGGAACAATCGGCGATCCGGCCTGCGGCGACTTCCTCAGAGTGTACGTCAGAATGGATGGCGATGTGATCCAAGGCATCTCCTTCCTCTGCCAGGGTTGCCCAGCGGCGATTGCGAGCGGCAGCGCCACCTGCGAACTGGCCCTCGGCAAGACAGTACACGAAGCGGCGCAGATAACCGAGGAGATCGTTTCCGACTTTCTCGGAGGTCTGCCGGGGGAGAAGGTGCACTGCTCCAATCTTGGCGTGGGTGCGTTGCGGTATGCCATCGCTGATCATCTTGGAATCAGGATAGACAGTGCTGACAACCGGGTTCCACTAATTGAGCGTCTTCGTGGTAGCGCGAGAGCCGTGGCCATGGAAGCGGGCCTTCTTGACACTCCTATTGCAGTCGATGTTACGAAGCTGCCGCCGGAATCCGCGATAGGCAACACTGCCGAAAAAGACTACCCCATCTGGAAGGGCAAGGAAGGCATCGTGGAGGCTCGGTTCCTCGACGGCGTCGGGCAGGCCTACTCTCCCGTGCCCTCCAGCTTCAGCGGCGAACTCGGGCATGTGTTGGCATTGGATCTCGCAGGCGACGATGAGACAGCCCTACGCAACCGCGGCGTGTTCGTCGCAGCCGTCAATGCACTTTGCATGCATCTCGGCATTGCAGGGCAGACCATCCACTGTCGCGACGAAGGTCCCAGGGACTGCGCGAAGGACTTGCTGGGGGTCATAAGCGCTGGCTCGCCGGATGACTCCCGCATCGCTCTGATCGGCTGCCAGCCGAGAGTGCTCGAGGCGCTTTCATCTTGCTATCAGTTGAGAGTAACCGACTTGGACCCCGACAACATCGGCAAGTCGGTGAACGGGATCGAGATTGAGAGTGATGATAACACGGACGAGGTACTCGACTGGTGCGACATCGCGCTCGTGACCGGCAGCACCATAGTGAACGGGACGATAGACCGGTTTATGGGCCTCAAGTGCCACACTGTCTTCTATGGCGTAACGATAGCTGGAGCGGCTGCATTGCTTGGTCTACATCGCTTTTGCACAAGGGGGGTGTGATGGAACGGACAGGTAGATAATGCATTGGCTGGTGAGGATTGGGGAATCTATCACAGGATCCCTGTAAGGAGGTACGATCATGAGAGCCAAGTTAGTTATCGGGTCGTTGATCGTCGCGCTGGTGTTGGTGGGTGGATCGGTTCTTGCGCAACGCGGGCGCGGTGGTTCAGGACTGGGAATGGGCAGAGGCGAAGGCGGTCCTTGCGGGCTAGGTCTGGGACTGGGCGTGGGTCCACGTATCATCAGCGAACTGGGCCTTACGACAGACCAGGTCACACAGCTCCAGAGGATCACGGACCAGTATAGGTCCGACACCCAGCAGCTTCGCACCCAACTGCAGACCAGACTAAACGAGTTGGCACAGCTCTGGACTACGGAGACGCCTGACCGCTCGGCCATTGAGGCTAAGGTCGCTGAAGTGGATCAGACCCGTGCTCAGATCCGGAACGCGATGATCGACAGGACATTCGCAGCCATGAACGTCCTGACGGCGGCCCAGAAGACGAAACTGCGCGACCTAGTCAAGAACCGCAGGGGGTTTGGACTCGGAATGGGATATGGTCTCGGCCTTGGCTGTGGAGTCAACGGTGGCGATTGCTACTTACTAGACGGTATGGGTACCAGGGGCTATCGAGGAGGCAGAAACAACTAGCATCTGCTACATGTAGTTTACATCTACTATCAGGCGGGCATAGATATTGTCGGTGATCGGGAGGAGGATATCTATGCTCGCTGCCTTTCTGACAGGTCTTGTTGCAGGAGTTCTTAACACCCCCCACTGCCTGGGTATGTGCGGAGGTTTTCCACTGCACCTTGCCAAATCATCTAAGACGGGCAAGGTTACTCTCAGACAGTTGCTCTTCATTGCAGGAAAGACGTTCACCTACATCTTCCTCGGAGCTATGGCCGCGGCTCTGGGAGTTGTGGTGTTCAAAGACACATCCATTGCATCCTTTGCTCCGGTGCTGCGAGTGGCTGCGGGACTGATTACTATCACGTTCGGGCTTCTTATGGTTGGGGTCAAGCTGCCATCCCTCAAAGCACTTCAGGGCATATCCGAAGCCGGATTCATCCGCAGCCTCTTTGGAGGGCTCTTTTCCAGCCCCGGTCCGACTGCGGCGTTCACCCTAGGCCTTGGTGTTGGGTTTCTTACCTGCCCACTGCCTATGGGGCTTCTCGCCATTGCCGCGCTGTCGCACAACGTGCCTCACGGAATGGTGCTCATGGCCGGGATGGGTATTGGCACTGCCCCGGGTCTGTTGGCTGTGGGGCTTTTTGGGGTCGGACTCGACCGTCGGTTTGCGCAAGTGGGAATGAGAGCAGCCGGGGCAGTTCTTATCTTGATAGGCCTTTTGACCCTCGCAAAGGTAGTCGGGGTCGTGCCAGTTCCACATCTCGACGCCGGGGGGATGCGGCACTCATGAGCTCAGGCAAGACGTGTGAATATTGCGGTTTACCATTCAGTGGAAATGGCTACTGCCCTGATGGTAAACGCCACTACTGCTGCTATGGCTGTCATCTAGTACACCAGATAGTCCACGCAAAGTGTGAAGAGGGTCTCGCCACATGGCTTCTGTTGCGGCTAGGCATCGGAACGTTTCTTGCAATGAACGTGATGATGTTGAGCCTGGTTTTCTATACCACTCCAGAAGCAGATCTTGGAGCAACCGACACGCAGAGCATGCGCTGGATCATGCTTGCGCTATCGACGCCGGTCCTCTTGATTCTTGGTAGCCCCTTCGCAATAGGTGGGCTCAAAGAACTCAGGCGCGGAAGAATAGGTATTGATATACTCCTGGCCACCGGTTCCATCTCGGCATTCGCTGTCAGCGCCTGCAGTACGATTCGCGGCACTGGACACGTCTACTTCGACACCGCAACGATGCTTCTTCTGATCGTTACCCTGGGCAAGCTTCTCGAGGCTTCCGCAAAGAGCAGGACGTCCAATGCAGTAAAGGATGTGATGTCTCTCATTCCCAGCACGGCCCGCCTATCTCGCAATGGAGTACAGATCGAGGTTCCAACAGATGAGGTTCAAGAGGGTGATCTGATGGTAGTAAAGCCTGGAGAACATATTCCAGCGGATGGCCAGATCACCTCCGGAGATTGCCTAGTAACGGAGTCGGCGTTCACGGGCGAATCTCAGCCGCGCTCATGTGAGGTCGGTGATACAGTGTTTGGCGGCAGCATAAACTGCGATGGCCTGGTATACGTTCAAGCCACTGCCGTAGGATCACATTCTCTTCTCCATCAGATTCGTCAAATGGTCGAGCGCGCGCAGCAAGAGCGCGCGCCGGTTGAGCGCGTTGCTGAGCGTATTGCATCTGTGTTTGTGCCTACCGTTTGGTTTACCGCCATAGGAGCTGCGATCTACTGGGGTGTTATCCACGGCAACGCCGAGCGTGCAATCCTCTCCGCACTTGCGGTGCTCGTTGTCGCCTGCCCTTGCGCTCTGGGACTCGCCACTCCCATCGCCACGTCACTTGCGGTTGGCAGAGCAGCACAAATACGCTCTGGGGAAACGCTTGAGCTGCTGCCGGCTGTTCGGACAGTGCTGTTTGACAAGACCGGAACGCTGACAACCGGTTTACTATCTGTACAGAGAGTGGTGCCGGCGTCACCTCTGCTGACTCCTGACGAAGTCTTAGCTTGGGGAGCAACCCTTGAAGCCGGAAGTGAACATCCCATTGCCGGTGCCATAGTGGCAGAGGCGAGATCTCGTGGAGTACCCAAGGGTCAGCTTCTGAGCTTCAGGGTTATCCCAGGTCGGGGTGCCGAGGGCGACGTGAAGATGAACGGCATTACAAGACACGTGACCGTAGGGTCTCCTGCATTGTTTTCAGATCGTGAGTCTGTTTCAGGTACACTAGCATGCCAGGAGTGCTCTGAGTCCACCCTCATCTATATCGCCTGGGACGGCTGCGTGCAAGCAAGTGTTATTATGCGGGACACAATACGGCCGGAAGCCGAGCTAGCCATCGCGGGGCTTACGTCCGCCAGCATCAAGACCATGGTTGTATCGGGCGATCAAGCGGAGCCAACGGAGTGGGTCGCCAACCAACTGAACATAGTCGAGAGCATTGCCGAATGTAGTCCGATTGAGAAAATGGCAGCGCTGCGCCTAGAGAAGCGGCGTACTGACGGTGTGGTCGCTATGGTAGGCGACGGTGTGAATGATGCGCCGGCGTTGGCCGAGGCCGATATAGGCATAGCCATCGGCGGCGGTACCGAACTTGCCAAACAATCAAGCGATGTCACCTTGATGGGTGACGATGTCTCACGCATACCAGAAGTGCTTGCGCTTGCTCGGTTTGTTTACCGAGTGATCAGGCAGAACCTCTGGTGGGCGTTTGGATACAACAGCGCGGCAATGGCCGGAGCGTTCTTTGGCTACGTACATCCGTTGATAGCTGCGACGGCTATGCTCTTCAGCAGCGCTACAGTCATCGCAAACTCCATGCGCGTTCTGCGGTGGGAGCCCAACACACAGCCGATGTCTGGCTCTAGCCGAAGGGCGGAACGCCTTACCCAAAGCCGTTCCGCCGGCATCCACCCATAGTAATCACGAACCAATGCCACCGCCGCATGCACTACTTCTTCGCCAACTTTCTAAAGCACATGAACCAGTCAAGGCAGTAGCGATCATCGCTGGCGGTTTCCATGCGTTCCTTGGCGACACCGCACGAACCAGGAGGCGGGACGATCACGTCGTCCCCGGGCTGCCAATCCGCGGGAGTCGCGCATTCCTCGCAATCGGCCGTCTGGAGCGCGATCAGCAGGCGCTTGATCTCACTGAAGTTCCTTCCAGCGGAAGCCGGGTAGAAGAAGAGCGATCTGACCTTGGCGTTGGGATCGATGAAGAACACCGCTCTCACGGCGTGGGTGTCGCTGGAGGACGGCTGCACCATGCCGTACTTCCTGGCCACGTCCATCTTGATGTCGCTGATCACAGGGTAGTTGATCTCGATGTTCTCCATGCCCTTGTACTTGATCTTCTCCTTGATGGTTCTAAGCCAAGCTATGTGGCTGTAGGTGCTGTCGATGGAGAGACCAATCAGCTCGCAGTTCAGAGCCTTGAGTTCAGGTTCGATACTGGCGAATGTCATGAACTCCGTAGTGCAGACAGGCGTGAAGTCGGCCGGGTGGCTAAACAGTATGACCCACTTGCCCCTGTAATCGTCGGGAAACTTGATCATCCCCTGCGTCGTTTCGGCCTCAAAGGCCGGCGCGTCCTCACCGATCAGGGGCACGCGCAGTCCGGAAACGCTGCTTGTCTCGTCCATAGATGCCTCCTTATGGGTTCTAGCTGCTGCGCTAGTTCTACCCAGATTTGCTTCGCCCAACTCATCTGTTTCTGTCGAGTTCGCACAACTAGCTCCAAGGCTGAACCTGCCCTCAGAACTGCCCGGTTTTCACCAACACGAGGGTGCACGCCTCCTCGACCTCTATGCCGGCTGACTCACATTGGCGCTTGAGGTTATCGTTCTCGGCGCCAGGATTCAGTATCACGCGTCGAGGAGCCGTCTGAATCACGTCGTGGATAAGTGGTGTTGAGTTACCTTCGGAGAGGTAGACAGTGATGGTGTCCAGAGGCTCTGCGATGGCACGAAGGGTGGGATAGCACTGGACGCCATCGACCGGCTTTGCCGAAGGATGCACCGGGAAAACGTCATATCCAGCCTCCTTGAGCACCTGTACCGCCTTGTATGAGTAACGCTCCGGGTTGTTCGATGCGCCCAGCACCGCCACATTGCACTTCATCAACATACCTTCCGAGGATCTCTATCGACGACCATGTCCGCTCTTGAGCGAAGTCTTAGTTAATTGGCTGCCACATTCGGTCAGCTGCAGACTCTCGAACAAAGGCGATCTTGTTGGGCATTGGCACTTGCTAGTTGTGCAATGCACGTAGAAGCATATTACATACAACCCTGCCATTTGGCAAGGCCCAAACTTTGCTAACCGCCCAGCTATCCCTGGAACAGAGTCAGTGCAGGATGACTAGGGGTCAGTTCTGACGTGGTGATATTCAGTGTGCTTGTCGTGATCAAGTGCTTGCAGACGGGTATCACCCCGACAACTGCTCAAAAAACGACAAAAGCGGAGAATCCTCCGAGAGAAGGTTCTCCGCTTTGTACTTGCTAGGGTATCGGAGATCCTCATAAAAGTCAAAAGCCCACTCCCGCAGCCGGGAATGGACTCTGGACTTGGTCATTCATGTGGTAGGCCAAGGATTGGGAATACGAACTCGTCCACATTTGGGTCGAAATCCCGGTCGCATGATCTTCATGTATATCAACCTGCCGCTGAACTCGAAACGGGGCCCAAATGGCAGCGCGCTCCAAAGAACGGGCATTTCCGTATTCACAGCTCTTGCTCAGGTAGCCCAAGGGAACAACCAACAAGACTGAGCCAGTGTGCGACTAATCCATCGGTGCTATCGGAACTCAATCAAGCAACGTGGGCAAGACGACGTCTGATCACTCACATGATCTTCCAGGCCATCCCGGCGGTCACAGTTCCATCCGCTGGCGTATGATAGACAGAAGCATCTGAACCATATCCAGCATCGTCGACTTGTCTGTAATCTGCGAATGCTCTATGCTGTGCTCAAGCAGTTGCTGTTTGAAATCCACATATTCCCGGACACTGGATATTGAGTCCCGCGAGTGGTAAGCCTGCCCGACGTTGAAGATCAGGGAAGGTGTGTCCTTGATCACGCCAATTGCGCCAAAGGCAGGACCGACAATTGGTATGAATCCCAAGAGGCCAAGAGCCACTGACGAGGAGACACTGCGGAGTTCCTTTGTAGACTCGTGGAACTGCTTCTTCATGAAGGCTGGTGCCTCTTGCTCGATAACCGCTGCGAAACTGCTACTGAGCTTCGTCCGTACTTCCTCCAACTGCTGGAGATCGAGGAGCCGTTCACCTGGTTCTGCAACTGCGGACACTGCCGTCGAAATGAGGCGATCATACTCCTCCTGAAACGATGAATCAAGTAGAGGTCGCCGCATCAACAGAATGTCTTCAAATGATAGAGCATCCAATAGCTCAACTGGCAGCATCGCGCGCTGAAATGATTCGAGCACTGCCTCTATGAACAGCTTCCAAAGTATCTGGCCTTCCGATAGCTTGGTTCGGTGCTGGGATAGGTCCGCAAGGTCGTAGTCAATGTAATTCTCTTGAGGAAGCGAGCTCTCGCAGTTGACAACACGCGAACCAGACATGTGGTATATGAGTTCGCGATAGTTCAGTAGCAGGCGTCTCTGATGCCTTGGCAGAGTAGAAGCAAACCGGTCAACCTGAGAACGCGTGAGGATCTGACTCGACTGAACAACTTCCAGTAGATCAGACACTGACTGGGAGCTAATGTCACCCAGGTTGCGGCGGATCATAGAGGCTTCATCAGCCAGTTCGGCGGCAAACCTCTCCCGGAACCAGCCTGAGTTCTCTCTCAAGTCCCAGTTGACCGTCTTCACGATGTGCTCTTCGTAGAACAGCAAGGCATCGTCTTTTCCGGCAAACCGCTTCTTTCGGAACAGCTCCTCAAGCTCCTTCTTATCCTCACGGAACGCGGGAATGATGACACCTTCCGAGAGAAGCTGTGGACAACCCCGGAAAATGTCGTATGCGAAGGCGGAAGCCAAGTGAGAAGCAGCGCACACAATGGTGCTCTTGAGAAGCAGTAGAGCCTTAAGCTTCCGCTCGACCTCTCTCCTGAGTCTGTCGAGGTTACTCGTGCGCGCAACGATCCGGTAATCAAAGGCGGTGAAGTAAGCTCGAGGCCCTTTGAACTCTACTGGGTATATCCTATCCATCTCTGTATGCAGACACCTCCGAACAGCTCCTCTCGCACCCGCTAATCCGTGACTCACTACGGTGTCCCGACTGATGCTGCCAGAATCACTGGCAGCAACGTATTCTGCCCGCTGGGACAAGTCGCGTCCCACTCGCAGGACGCGACGCCCGTGAGGATCACATTCGCTCCAGGCTCTGGTACCGTGCCGTTCCAAACGACCTTCATGCCGTGCCGTGTTCCGTCATAGTTCGTCAAGGTGGACCCGTCGTCTATGTAGAAGACGTGGTTCACTGGATCAGGATCAGCGACCTTTCCCCATGTGCGAACGAGTAGACCTGTGGTATTCAGACCAGCGCACGGCCGCCAGCACTCCTTCATGATCTTGCCATCGACCACTTTGCGTTGACGATAGTCGGTGATACTGTCCGTAGGGTCTTCTATCCACTGCCACTGCCAAGAAGACTGCTGGTAGCCAAATGCTCCGCTGGCCAGAACCTTGTTGCTCATCGCAAGCGGGCCAATCGCTCCGCTGCCGACAGGACTTATGATGTCAGCCAGGACACATCGCTCCCCGCCAGTGGTCTCCCCGGATGTACCCGATATATTCACTATTGCGCCAACAGAGAATGAGTGACCCGGCTTCTCAATCCGGATGCCGCTGCATCGATTCTGGTTCTCCACGTAGAAGAAGCCTTCAAACGTAGCAGTGATATACATAGTCCCAAGAGACACAGGCTGACCGCTGTCTCTGTTCTTTGCGTCACCTGACCCTGGTGGTGTGTGATCTGCAAAGCGGTAGGCACCCATATCGCTCCGAGTACCGTCTGGATCGAAGAGTGAAGGATCGCCTGTGTCGATGCAGGGTGAACTGCCCTGCAGGCGGTAGTCTGACGAGGAGACGAACATCGGATCTGCTGAGAGGCAACCTACTCCTGGTGTCACACCGGAGTAGTCGCCCGAGGCATTGGACCACGCGTCGCAGTACGTGACATCACCCGGGGTAGTGGACCATATGCCCACCTGATTCCGCGCCACTATGCAGTTCCTGAGATCGACCGCACTGCAGTAACAGCAGTAGACCCCGGCCCCTTGGCCCCTAGTGATAGTGCTGCTCGTGACCTGCAGGCTTCCCTCATAGCAGTATATGTTGGCAGGGCCACCTGAGGCACCGTTGCCACCATATCTGACCACGCAGTGCTCAAACACGCCGCTTGAGCCTATCCCGCCGATGCCGATGCATCGCCAATAGCCCGGATACGGAGTTTCTACCGCACTGTCCGTGTCGCCACCGACGCTGTCGTCCGAGTAAGCAGTGAAATAGATCGGCTGCTCAGCCGTGCCGCGAGCCTCAATGCTGCCCTGGCAGGATAGGCCTTTGGCACTTGCCAACTTCACTACTGCGCCCGGCTCTATAGTGAGCTTCTTCCCGATGGCGACGGTGACATCGGCCACAACATACGTCAGCCCATTGTTCGCCCTCCAGCGGCTGTCGATGCTGGCAGTGCAGTTCGCCATGGCCAGCGCGTTATTACCACTACTTGTGGCAGTGACTCCGCTGAAGCTGAGATCTCCGGTTGCTCCATTGATGCTGGCCGCATTGATGCTGTTGTTGTCAAAGGCTGTGTCAGTCAGAGCCACCGTGGGACAATCGGTAAGCGCAACCCCGTATTGGCTGTCGGCTATCCGGCACTGAGTTACCGTCACCGATGAACACCGCCAAGCCCATACGCCATACGCCGCGTTGCTTATTCGGCAATTCCTGACAGTTAGGCCGCCGGGGTAGTTTCCCGAGGTGACACCTGATCCCCAGCACTCTGAAATGACGCTGTTAGCCACCAAAGTATCCGAACTGGTTACACAGTTTATGCCGTCGCCGTTACTCTGAGTGATCGTGCTGTCTGTCACCTGCAGGCTTCCCTCATAGCAGTATATGTTGGCAGGGCCACCTGAGGCACCGTTGCCACCATATCTGACCACGCAGTGCTCAAACACGCCGCTTGAGCCTATCCCGCCGATGCCGATGCATCGCCAATAGCCCGGATACGGAGTTTCTACCGCACTGTCCGTGTCGCCACCGACGCTGTCGTCCGAGTAAGCAGTGAAATAGATCGGCTGCTCAGCCGTGCCGCGAGCCTCAATGCTGCCCTGGCAGAACAGCCCGGCACCATTGGCAAGTTTCACCACAACGCCGGGTCCGATTGTGAGCGAAGCGTCTTGTGCAATTGTCAAGCCAGATGATACCAGGTATGGACTGCCACCAGCATTCCATACCTCATCACCGGTAATGGTCCCCACTGTTATTCGTGTTGGACCAGTCCTCCCCACGTGAATCGACTTGGATACCGATAGGTTTCCAGAGCTAGTTGTGATCGTAAGGGAGACAGTGTAGTCACCATCGGCAGCGTAGATGTGAGCAGGTGCAGCTAGGTTTGAGACAGGAGTGCCATCACCGAAATCCCAGCTGTAGGCCGTAATATCGGCGCTCTCGTCGGTGCCAAGAGCAAACTTGTGGTAGTCTGCAGCATCCGGAGTAACAATGATGCGAGGGCTTCGCACAACGAAGTCAACGCTGGTTGACCAACTCCATCCATCATCCTGAGTGACGAGGAGACTGACCGTATAATGACCAGGGGTTGAGTAGTACCTATCCAGTGTAGCAGCGTTACTACCTGTGGGCGTCCACTGCAGCGTATATGAATGACCAACAGTTGCGTGTGATGCAGAACCATCAAATGTCACTCGGCACGGGGCGTAGGCGCTTGTTATCGGAGTGCTACTGCCGGTCGGTGTAATCTTGATGATGGCCTCGCCTTTTGTCCGGGAGCGAATGTAGGATTTGAACTCGTCTATCTTGGCTTGTGCCGCCTTGAGGTTCTCATTTGCCAGCCACACCTTGCGGCAGTACTCGTGTAGCGCCTCACCGTTCGTCTTACCATCGGAGCCAACATCGTAGTATCCCGCCAACTGGTTGGCAATGCCAGGCTCGATGATCTCGTTCCAGACCTCCTGGTCCTCCTCATCACTGCTGTTCGTAACGAGTTCAAGATAGTTGGCAATGGTCGCTCTGGTGATGATCTGGTTCCAGAGCACAAGGGCGGGATGAGTGTTCTTGCTGATGTCCCTCATCGTCTCAAGGTTGCCGATGAGATCGCAGACAGGGCCGATTCCCAGAAGCGTACAAGCCATATCCTGAACACCGCCAACTGTCTTGCCCGTGATATAGTCCAACCAGTAGTTGACCATGTCAAAGTATTCCTGGTTGATGATGGCAGCGTTCTGCTGGGCGACCTGCACAAGTAGTTCAGCTTCATCGAGCCTTGTCAATCCGTTCCCAATGGGTTCAAGCAGGACTTGCTTCAGGTAAGCCGTCTTGACGTCTGTCAGTCCGAGCTTCTGCTGCACGTTGCTGACGCGCTCGTCGACTGTCGCGGCGGTACACGCGGAGCAGACTAATATGAATATGAGAACGGCACCTATGAACCAACGAATCTTCATGTTCTTCTAACCTCTCCCAAACGCCAGGAACCAGCGCTTCTCTTGCTTCTCGGGATCAGAACACTACCCATCAAGAAGCCCTCTTGCCACTTCAGCCCAGTGCGCCCAAGACTTCGACCGAACGTCCTCGGCAGACGCACAGAGCATAGCTATGGTCTTCTGCCTGATACTGGCCAACACAAGCAGCACGCCATGCAACCCTGAGTTAGTCCCCAGCAACTTCTGCAACTGCGACACCGCCTTTGGCAGGCATCGAAGCAGATAACTTCGGCCAACAAAGCTGGCCTTGACTTCCGCGATATACTTCCGGCCGCTTGTGCCAAGTACGAGGAGATCATCGCACCTGACGCCCTCTTTGACGGGCATCAACAGCCGCTGCTGGATGGCTTCTTTGACCGGCACTACCGCTTGAACCGTATCCTGCGGCAGAACGTCGCCCCGGAATAACTCCGCACAGATCAGTTGCTCTGCGAGTCGTCCGACTGCCTTCTGAGAACTCAGATACGCTAACAGGAAACCCTCGTCTGACTTATCCCCCATCACTCGATCCCAGTCAGCCTGTATGAACTCAGTCATTGCACGCGGCGTAACTGAAATGACCCGGTTGCCCAACCCGCGCACATTCGAGATCAGTCGATAGCTGCCCATGACCTGTTCTATGGCGGCGTCCGTCGCCTCCGTAGTGCAAGGTAGAATCTCGACACCGTTCGAGTAGAAAGGGCCGAGTGTTAGGTCATCAGTATCCACCATTGGCCGCTCTCTAGTAAACCTGAATACTCTCTTGCGTCCGGACTCGCAGTAGTCTGTGCACCTCGTCGCCGATCTTCTCACATGAGGAAACGCCCGTGACGCTGACATATGTCCAGTTCTGATCGATGGTCACCCCATCGGGAACCACGCATTTGACGGCAATCCCGCTACCATCATCTATCTTGAACCAAGTCGGCTGTGTGGGTGGAGTCACAGGCTCGACATCGACTACGCGTCCCCAAACGCGCACGAGCAGACCCACGTTATTGAGGCCGATCCCTTGAGAGACTCCTATCTGTCCGAAACCGCTGATCGGATCATACAGCGCTCCACCGCCAAGTGACTTGAGGGGAATGCCGAGCGGGTCGACAGTGCCGGTTCCGTCCGAGTAGGCGACGAAAGCTTTGATGTAGCGTTCGCCGTCTACGCTCGTCTTGACAACACCTTTCACAGTCGCCCGCGCATTGGCATCCGTCAGACCATGCGACGCCTTTTCCACGCGAATGCCAGCGGCTCTATCGTCTGTCTCAACGTAGAAGAAGTCGTTCCAAGCGGCAGACACAATGGCTCCCGTCAGCAGGACAGGACGTTCGTCTTGGGATAGCTTGGCACTACACACGTCCACGGCGTCGTAGACTCGTTCGTACTGGAAGTGGGGATATGTCACTCCTTCCTCAGTCTCCCAAATGGTATTGAAGTCCCAGTTGGCAAACGTCGCCTGCTGCTTCATCTGGGCCGTTGTCTTTGGTGTACCACCAGCACTTGCGGCTTGTCCAGAGGTAACTGTGTCCCAATATGACTGGTTCACGGTACCAGTGTTCCTGCCAATCAGGCCACCGATGTATGATCCAGCCCCAGTGACGTTTCCACATGAGTACGCTTTCGTAACCGTCGAAGGGCTTACGTTATAGGCGACTAATCCGCCAGCGTAACCGCTTGGGGAGGCCACAGATCCAGCAGCGTAGCAGTTAGTCAAGCTCGACGATGAGCCGCTGTAAGCAACAAGCCCACCGGCGTAGTTGCTCGTTACGGAGACACTTCCATTGGCGAACGAGCACGAAATCGAGCTGGCTGTGCTATATCCTACTAGTCCGCCTGCGTATGCCGTTCCCTGGACTGTAGCCGCCGCACCGCTGCCAGAGATGGCTGCGTTACTACTCGCGTAGCCGTCCAGGCCGCCGATGTAGTTCCGCCCAGTCACCGATCCGCTAGCCATACAACTGGTGACGTTGCCACCATTCTGCCTGCCGACCAGACCACCCGTCTGATCCTGGCCAACCACACTCATCTGTGTCAGATGGACGTCAGTGAGTTGCGCGCCGCTGGTATAGGCATACAAGCCGATGTAGTCTGTCGTCGGCCTGTTTATCGTCAGACCGGCTATCGCGTAGCCATTGCCGTCGTAGGTCCCAGCAAACGGACTGCCCGAGTACGTTCCTATCGGCAGCCAGCCCGTTCCCGTGTTCCATGGAGCAACCCCAAGGTTGATATCGGCGACCTGCCTGAAGCACTTGCCCAACTGGTAGCGAATGCAATACAGATCCTCAGGAGTGGCAATCAGATACGGGTCCGCAGTTGTGCCGCCGCCCTGCAGACTCACCACAGTGGTGTCTGTTGAGACAGAGTTATCTGCCGGGTTCCGCTCAGGCATGTCGCTGACAACCGATGCTGTGTTTGTCAGCGTCCCGGCCGCATTGGCTTTCGCAACTATTGTGATCGTCGCCGTCGCGCCCTGGTTCAGCGTTGGTATTGTGCATATCACTGGACCGGAACCAGTGCAAGTGCCGACCGTCGACGTGGCGGAAACAAAGGTCACATTCGGCGGCAAGTTGTCGGTGACAACTACGTTCTTGGCTGCGACGGCCACCTTGTTCGAGAGGGTGATGGTGTAGGTGATATTCGAGTCCACCAGCAGCGGATCCGGCGAGTCGGTCATGGTCAATCCCAGATCCGCGGCGTAGGAGTAGCCTGTGGACGTAGTTGTGAATGTCTGCGGCGACGCCGAAGTGTTCACAGCTACCATATAGTAGCTGTACCCGGGTCGCCATGGCCAACTTGTGCTTGTAACGAAGCTTCGATCAAACGAGCTGTTTGTAGAGCTTGTTACTCGCCAATCCGCAGTGGAATCCAGCTTAGGCATTGTGCCCTGCTCCATATAGACCGAGACTGACGAAGCGTGGGTGTTGCTCAGCAGCCATCTTCCGGCATCGGCGGGCACGTCAAAACGGAACACCAAGGAACTGTTGGCCGGTATAGTTGTCGAAACACTACCGCCGTAGAACGAGACGACCGTGGGGCTGGCAAAACTCCCTCCATTCGTTGACGAACTGACAGAGAACGTCGAGTCATTGATTGCGCGGAACCCGATGTAGTAAGTGTGGCCAGGCCGGACTGGGGGCACATTGAACGTGTACGTGCCAGCTAGGTCATAGCTGGCGTACGGGCCATTGTTCTTGCTGTCAAGATAACTAGGGGAGATGCTGCCCCAATCGACATAGCTAGTGCTGTTGGTGGTATTACCCGGAGGCGACGTGTCACGCATGTACATTACCACGTCTCCAAGATGCTGAGCGAATGCCACGTTCCAGTTGGCAGGAGCATCCCACGGCACACTTACTTTGTAGTAGCGCCAGTCATTGGCCGCAAGGGTCTGGTTGGTGAGACTACCGCCGTTCAGACTTAACTCCTGAACGTCGCCAGCCGACATCCGCAGTCGATACCGGCTGTTCGAACTGCCTGCGGCCCTCACAGCAAGGTACCAGGTGCCGCCTGGCAGATACGGTGTGATCTTCCCGTCCAGTGGCACCCAGTTGGCGTATTCCGTACCCGTTCCAGTGAGTGAACGATCGTACAGAGACCCAGACTGGCCGGTGCTGTTGTGGTCTAGGGTCGGCGGGTTGGCCAATCGAATGTACAAGTCGGGATTGCCACTTATGGCTTCGAGCATGGTGCGAATGAGAACTGCGTTGTCGGCCGGTACAGTAACGGCATAGTAGTGATAGCAGCCGTTGTCCAAATCGACTCCGTGATCCCCTGGTAACGGATTGCCGTTCACATCAGTCCCCGTATCAGCAAAGTACGGGCCGGATTCCAGTCCGGGCGTCGCGATGGGCTGGCCGGCCTGCGGCATTGTCCACGCTGGTCGATCCAGCGCGAAGTTCTGGCTCGCTATGCTGTAGCTTGTGTTGCCAGAAGCGTTCACCTCGATATACCAAGTGCCGGGCGTCAGGAACGGCGCGGTGACCAAGATCGCACCTGTCTTAAATGGCGTCGTGGAAGTGCTGGAATCTGGAAGAGCGCCACAGCGCACCCTCATGTAGGCACTCCCCTGCAGTGATGCCAGACTAAGTCGCCATCCAAGGACGGGAGCGCCGTCTATCTGAGCTGGTACCACTACTTTCAGGAAGTCGCTTTGAGCGTTGGCAAGTTGGCCGGTATGGCTGTTGGAGTGACCATTTCCGTTCTGCGAAGACGTGAAGTTCAGCTCGTGGATAGTGTGTCTTCGCACTCTGAGATTGAAGCTTGCATCTGATCCTGCTCCTGTGCCATTTGCGCTGTCTGTCGCGTTGACTATCACGCTATAAACACCAGTAGCGGGGTTTGTCAGCGCTACCAAGTTGGTGGTGTATGTTGCGGAAGATTGCCCTCCGTAGTTGCCGTAGTAGTCATAGGTAGTACTGCCAGATGTATAACGAACTCTGGGCAGTCTGCTTCCTTGCACGAACTTGAGTATTGGTGTGCCCACGGTATTTTCAAGCCGCACTTCGAGGCTCTGCATGCCATCAGGCACAGTGAATTGGTAAGCCTTGGTAGCACCACCTTCCAGCGTGTCAGCCTGTATGATGTCGGTTTCCGTCACAGTGCCAAGGTTGTTGATGTCCATCGTTCCCTGGCTCTCTAGAGTCCAGGAGCAATCACCGGTGCCTATGCGGCTGCTTGAAACCGGGTTCTGGCCTTCACTGACTACCGCGATGTAGTAGGTCCCCGCCGTGATATAGTCCTGATTGTTGTTTGGCAGAAGCACCCACTGCTCCTTACCAGCCTTCTTCATCTTCTGACCACCAGAACTAAGCGGGCTCTGAGGAGAAGAACCATCCTGTATGCACGGAAGCTTCGCTGACTGTATCTTGATCAAAGCCTCACCCACAGTCGGCAAAAGCCGCATCTGCCAACTGGGAGTGCTCGCAGGAATGGTCAGACGATAATAGACAGCCTCTCTTGGTACGACCGCGCTTGCCGAAG
>CAZFYZ010000002.1:92499-101807 GCA_964523735.1 uncultured bacterium
GATATTGCCAACTGCTTGTGGATGCGCCCTGGTCAGTAGCCAGTCTGTTCGGCAGGTAGTCTCTTCGCACCACCATAGATGGGCTGCCGGATGTGACGTTAGTCAGCCGCAAATCCCAGCCCAAAGTATCAGCCGGTACATCAACCCTGAAGTAACGCCAGGTGTTATAGGCTTGATCGGTCACACTGCTACTGCCACCGTCGTAAGAAATCGGCACAACCGGGATTTCGACCGGCGGATATACCCGGAGTTTCAGGTCATAGCTTGCGTCTGTTCCTGCGCCGCTGCCCGATGTGCTGTTCGTGGCATTAACTATCACGCTGTAGACGCCGGCAGCAGGGTTTGTCACTGTCACCAGACTAGTGCTGTAGGTCGAGCCGGACTGCCCTCCGTAGTTGCCATAGTAGTCATAGGTAGTACTGCCAGGTGCATAGCGAATTCTGGGTAGCCTGCTTCCCTGCACGAACTTGAGTATCGGCAAGCCTACAGTATTCTCAAGCCTCACCTCCAGGCTCTGCATCCCCTCAGGCACCGTAAACTGATATGCCTTGGCTGATCCACCTTCCAGCGTGTCAGATTGCACGGTATCAGTCTCGCCTATCGTGCCAAGGTTATTGATCTCCACTACTCCCTGACTCTCAAGAGTCCAAGAGCAGTCGCCTGTGCCTATTCGGCTGCCTGAAGGGTTCTGGCCCTCGCTGATGACCGCGATGTAGTAGGTCCCGGCAGTGATGTAATCCTGACTGCTGTTTGGCAAAAGCACCCACTGCTCTTTGCCAGCTTTTTGCATCTTCTGGCCGCCAGAGCTAAGCGGGCTTTGAGGAGAAGAACTATCCAGTATGCACGGGAGTTTTCCCTGCTGGAGCTTCATCAGAGATTCGCCCACAGTCGGTGAAAGCCGCATCTGCCAGCTCGGGGTGTTCGCGGGAATGGTCAGACGATAATAGACAGCCTCTCTTGGTACGACCGCGCTTGCCGAAGCACTTCCGTCAAATGCTAGATCCACAACGGGAATGGACATTCCATCACCGATGCCACGGCTTAGGATGGTGTAGCTGGCTGCGGCAGTGCTGGAGGAGTTATACACGCCTATATAGTACGTTCCAGGCTCCAGCGGATTGCCCATGCCCATCGTCAGCATGCCGTAGGACTCCATAGAACCAGCGGGATTGTAAGGATGCCCTGTCCAGTCTGAACCCGCAGCCCACTGGTAACCGCTCGGCCATGTGCTGTATGAGTAGGGATATTGCCAACTGCTTGTGGATGCGCCCTGGTCAGTAGCCAGTCTGTTCGGCAGATAGTCTCTTCGCACCACCATAGATGGGCTGCCGGATGTCACGTTAGTTAGCCGCAGGTCCCACCCCAGAGTATCAGCCGGTACATCAACCCTGAAATACTTCCAGGTCGCAGCCTCCTGGCCTGCTACATCAATGCTTCCACCATCGAAGGAAACAGAGGGCGCTGGTATAGGCTGCGCTGACAACCTGAAACTGCCGAGCATTGCTGATGGCATGTATATGCCAACATACCAGATGTCAGCTTGATGGCCAGGGCGATTGAGATAGCCAACTCCCGAGTAGTCCACGTGTCCTGTGTTACTGTAAGAGCTTCCGTTCTGCCTGTATTGCCAGCGGCCGGGAACTGCATTGCGACGAAGCGCAATCTCGGTTCCAAGCGCCTGATCAGTGAGAGACAACTGCCATCCCAGACACCCGAGCTGGGACAGAATATCCACTACTCTATAGTATCTCCAGCCCGCAAGTGCAGGACGGTCGTTGGTGGTCAGACTCGAGAATGCGATATCGGTGATCGGCGGCTCTCCGCTTACCAAGGTGCAGTCGTAAGCCCCGGTTCCATAGACTGTGATGTAGAATGTGCCGTCGCTGAGACTAGGAGGCACCAGCGTCACGCTATCCTCGGCAGATCCACTTACCTCGGAGTAGGCGTCGTTTTCGCGTTCATTGGGTACGACGTTTCGCCGGATGGCGACGTTCGCGTTGCCGAGGGGCGGGGATACTGTCGTCTGCCACGCTATCTGTTCAACCGGAACTTGCACTCTATATGTCTGATACCCGTAGCCAGTGACGTGAATGGTTGTGGAGCCATTGAACAATAGATCAGTGATTGCCTGTCTGCGCGAATCCAGATTGATGGACACCCCGGGATTGTCGATCACTGAGACGAAGTACGTAACACCATTGCCGTCGAGGTACGTTGGCACAACGAGCATTTGAGCGGCTTGAGAGAGGTCGTATGACGTCGAGAATGGCACCGTGCTCTTCTTGACGTATATGGTGTTACTTGCCCCGTTCAACCATAGCCGCCATGCTAGAGCCTCCGGCGTGGTTGTGGTCTTGAAGAAGCGCATCCCCTCAGCGCCAATGGCAACCGACCCACTGGAACTGCTGTCGTCTGCAGCCATCACCCCGAGGTTCTGGACGTATGCCTCGCCGGTCACCAGGTTCCACTGCGAACCTGGAGTAGCCGAAACTAATATGTACCAATCCTGAGCTGGCGAGAACTGCGATGTCGACAGCACGAAGCCGTCGGAGCCGACGCGGTCCGATTTGAACCCATAACTGGAAGTGGTTGGAAGCGATCCTTGTTTGATGTAGACATTGGCTTCGCCGCCGAGTACATTGAGGGCTGTGCGCCACGCGCCCACCGTGGTGCTCTGCGTGGTGATCTTGAAGTAGTAGAACCCGCCGGTAACACTTGTGTTTGCAAAGACGTTGGTGCCGAGGTGAGTCGTGCCGGGGTCCCAATCTAGCACTGTTAAGTAGCCGACCTCAGAGTATAGCTGATAGTCTGATGCTCCGCTCGGTTGATATATGCCCACGTAGTAGGAACCCGCTGTGGCTTCCGATGCAGTGAGAATGACGGTGCCATTTGTTGTTCCGGTGACCGCTTTGAGATAGGAACTAGTGGTCGGAAGATTATCCTTGCGCACGTACATACTGGGGACACCGGTGCCTGAGGAGTTGAGTACCAGCCTCCAACCAGGTGAGGCGACTGGTATCTCGACTCTGTAGTAGTGCCACTGACCCACCGCCATGCTTCCACTGCTCTGGAATGCCTGCGGCTTGCTGACCGGATAGGTGGATGAGCGTATCCCGCTGACATTCGTCTTGACCTGCACTGTAAAGTTGTGTGTAGCCGAAGCCGCAGGCGTACGTACGCGCAGGTACCATGTCCCCGCAGACACCTCCGGCGATTCTATGTTGATAGAGTTGTTCCGTCCGTCGAACTGGGAGATGAAGTCATAGTCGTTGTCGGTGGGTGTGCTTCCCTTCTTCAGCAGGAGATGCGACCACGCCTGCGCACTGTTCGTCACGCTGAACGCGATATTGGTGACGTTGGCACCGACCACATATGGGAAGATAGTTGACTGCCCTGGGGGATTCGTTCCAGACAGGCTATCCAACGCCTCGATGGCTTTCTGCAGATTCACACGCGGCTTGGTTATTGCCACCTTGCTGTCGGTAACGGCGTCCCCGCTCGTAGTCAGGATGTTGCGAACTTCCTGCGGAGTCAGGAATCTACCGTACCGGGACTGTGCTGCCGACTGCAAACATGCCACTGCTCCCGCAGCGTATGGACACGCGGCCGATGTTCCACCGAAGGAATCGTCGAAGTCTCCGGCCGCATAGCCTGCGGTTCCAGTTATGTCTGTTGTGTAGCACCTGTTCGATGGGGCCAGAAGCGTCAGGAATGATGCAGTATTCGAGTATGATGTCACCCGGTCAGCTGCTGTTGTGTCGGTTGCATAGTAGCCTGTCTCACAACTACCGCCAGCCGATTTCGGTGCGCAGGAGTCTGGGCTAACGCAAGGGGAGTAGGTGCCGAACGAAGAGTCGTAGACAGCCCCAACTGATATTACGCCAGATATGCAGGCTGGCCAAGAGATCGAATCGCAATAGCCATCGTTGCCTGAAGACGCCAAAACCGTAATGCCCGCCGCTATGGCGTTGTTGGCCGCCGTGGTCATTGACGGATAGTAGCTGTCGCCATCTGAAGTCGAGTAGTGGCGGCCACCGCCGAAACTGGTGCTGATGACAAGAATGGGATAATCGGGATCATCGTTCTGGTGCGTGACGCACCAGTCCCAGGCCGCAGCCATGGCATCGCTCTCAGCTTCACCAGTAGAGCCATAAGATATCTTGAGAGCGTATAGCTTTGCATCATATGCCACCCCACCGATGTAGTCCCCAACGGTTCCAGAATCTCCGGCGGCGATTCCCGCACAACAAGTTCCATGGGCTTGTCCATTCGGAGCGGGGTCTGAGTCATCGTCCCCAAAATCATACCCGCCTAAGACTTTGGCATTAGGAAAACCCCCGCCGCCGAGGTAAGGGTGACTGTAATCGATGCCGGTATCACAGACGGCTATTGCCATTCCTGCTCCTGCATAGGTGTTGCGGTAGGCCATTCCACCCATCAACGACATGCCCTGAGCGAGGTGCGCTTGAAGTGTAAACACCGGCTCTATTGAGGACACGCCCGGGTGGGCCTGGAGTGCAGCAAGTCCCTCTGCTGTGACCTCTGCCGAAAAAGCGGCGATGTTGTCGAAGCGGAAGCGGACCTTCACCTCATTGCCAGCTACGGCGTCAATCGTTCTCTGCTGCTTGTCCCTAACCTTCCTCTGTAGCGCGCTTAGCGATGCACGCGAGGCGAAATCGGCTTCGGTTGCGACCTCACTTGAAGAATCGAGGTTTACCACGACCTTCACCTTCGGCCCCTTGGTGAATCCCTGCTCAATCTTGGTTGGATTCAACAGCTTAGAATGCGATATCACATCTGACCCAGCATTCACCGGGGAACACAGACCACACAGTAACAGAGAAACAACTGACAGCACGTGACGCACCGATCTCGTTCGGTTGGCAACTTGCTGCACAGCTAATGGTGTCCTGAACATAGCCCACTCTCCTAGCATATAAAAAGCCCGTGCACTTCCGGTACTGCAGTCGCAGCCCAAGAACTACACGGGCTTCAGAAGAATCCGTTCCTGTGTGATGATCATCTCCGATATGAACAGCGACGATCAGTCTAGCGATGGCCATCCCTGTGCTCGCGCGCTAGATATCCAATCTGAAGTATATCGTGCATGTGGACGATTGTCAACACAGCCTCACAGCCTCGGACGGCAAGGGACGGCAAGCATTCAGTGCATGTGACTCATAGTCCGTAGACTCATAATCCACACCCTGGTTCCATGTCGTATGAATCCATCAGAATGGAACATCGGGGTGAACGAAGATCCCAAGGTCCTTTTTGGCCGCAGACTCAGAGAGTTGAGAATGCAGAAGAACTGGTCTCAAGAATACTTAGCTTTTGAAGCTGGTCTTGACCGCACCTATATCGGCGGGATCGAGAACGGCAAGCGCAATGTTTCACTCGTCAATATCTGCAGGCTCGCTAAGGCTCTTGGTACTACCCCGAGCGACCTCATAGACTTTGCTGGCACGACCGAAGAAACCATTCCTCAAGACCCTAAGCCATAGGTTTCGGGGCTATCTCGCGAAGGTGCTAGAACGCCAGGGTTGTGCGGTTTCTGTCGAGCAACCATCCGGATATGTTGAACGCCTTTCAGCAGATCGTGAATTCTACAAGCCTGGAGGGCTGACAGTGAACGACGCCAGCCCCCGCTACATATGCTAATCCCAGCGGGTAAGAGACGTTGAGGTCAGCATCCTCGTCGCTGTCGGGCCTGCCACATAGCACCATGCGGCTGTAACGCCGTACCCAGACGTCACTGGTACAAGAACACGGTGGTAGAGAGACGCGCCATCCGGATTGAACCCCTCAAGTCTGTCTATGGGCGGAAGCGATATTCCGGGATTCGGCAGGCTGACAAGCTCGCCCTCGATCTGCCGCCAGGTCTCGCCGTCACATTCGAGATGTTCGGGAAGGCTGACCTCAAGGCCAAGCTGGATCGCCAGATCACCCAGTACGTTCGCGGAGCCATGGGCTATGACATCATGCTCTGGGACTTCCAGAACCGGTATTCCGGATGGGAACTCGTAGAGCCTCCCTCGCACAGTTGCATCTTGTATGGAAACAGCCTTGCTGCAGAATGCCTCATGGTTCCAGTAGCCGCGCTTCAGTGTGCCGTAGACGAACAGCCGGAATAGATGGTCGCTGCTCATATCGATACACCCCCTTTCGCTGTCACTGCTCTGGCCTGAGCCAGGAAATCGAATGGTATTCGCCGAGGATCGGCAAGATTGGAGCAGTTGAGCACGCAGATCGTCATTGGTTGTAGAGGCAGACACTCCCAGCCCTTAGTGTCGGGCAACGCTGCGCGAAGATACTTCGCCGACGATGCGTAGAAGACGGCGCGCAGCTTCGGGTGATAGACCAGTTCCAGGGGCTTGTTGCCCTTGGCGACAATCACGGTGCCGGGGTCTGTCTTTGCTACAATGACCGCGCTCATCTGGCCGCGACATAAAGCGAGCCTGTCCCGCAGCGCCTTAACATCTATGCGGTCGCCGACTATGCAGGCGTCCGCAATCCGCCCAAGGATTTCACTGTCCACCTCGGCATGCCTCTCAAAGCCCAACCGATGAAAGAGGTAGTCTGCGTTCAAGATCGTGCCGTTGTGAGTGACCAGGCAGTCTCCGGTCCGCAGCGGGTGGTTGTTCTCGTTCACAGCGGCATTGCCCCGCGTCACGAAGCGGGTGTGTCCCATCAGCGCCGTGACGCTGTTATCTGCATCGCCCAGTACCTCGCCGAAAGCCTTGTCCCGCACTAACTCGCTTGCCGGAATCGGGCGCTTGAACAGCCGGTGCTCGCCAGCTTTGTTGACCCAGGCCATACCCGTAGCGTGAGGACCGCGCTCCTCGCTGAGTTCGAGGAACCTGGTGAACGCCCACGTGATGTAGTCTATCTCATCGCGCCTTCGCCGTTTGGTTCCCAGTATGACCCCTACCTGTCCGCACATTCCGCATCACTCCCTTCTGCTGCCTCAAATCCCCTGAAGATGCCCTGGGCATATTGCTTCCTGTTCTCGTGCACCCAGAGCGCCGTCGCGTAGTAATCCATCTCGTGTGCAAGCTCGATCACTCTAAGCGCGTCGAGCATGTTGGTCTTGCCGGAGAGCCTGACGGCCTCCAGACCCTCCAGCACGTCAGCGGGGACTCTCACCTTAGTTGGCTCCATTGCCCACCTCCAGTGTCTCGGCGACCGGCTTCGGATTCTTCGGCTTCGGCCTGCCGTTCTTCCATGCGGCATCTCCCGGCATCGCATTCAGGAGGTGCTTGCGAGCGCTCTTGAACTCGTCCCCTATGAGGCCAAGGTGGAGCAAAAAGACTCGAAAATCATACTTTGCGCTGGCGGGATCGAACTCACGCTTTCGGCTGGATGCTCCCCGGCTGTTCAGTGCTTTCGCTGCGATGGCAAGGACTAACTGCACTGCGGCTTTCACCTTGCCAGCATGCAGCGTCGCTTGGAACCATCGGAACTCGACTGTGCCTCGATACCAGACGTTGTGCAGGTTCACACCGTGGTAGCGGGTTTGGTCGTAGTGCTGCGGGTGGTGATTGTGGTAGCCATACCAGATGCGGTTCATCTGCTCGCGCGTCTTCGGACGGCTGCGCTCTATCTTGGCGATCAGTTCCGAGCTAACCGGCTTGGTGTAGTTCCTGAGCCTCGACTCCTCGACGCCGAGCGCCGTCAGGATCAGAGGCTCCTGCTTGTGGACGATCTTTGCGAGATTGCCGAGGGTCTTTCCATCAAAGGCCGATGCGTCAACGTGGATGTGAATGCCGCACTTGTCATCAACCGTCGCCCCGATCTTGCGGACCGCCCGGATGACATTCTGCAGGGTGTCGATGTCGTCGTAGTTGAGGACCGGCGATACCACCTCGGCCCTGAGATTGGCGGGCACACTTGTTAGCGAGGAGTCCGCGACAACCATCCACTTGCGACCACGCTCATCGACCACATGCCAGGGGTCGTAGCAGCTTGGGTTTCCGACATGCTCAACGCTGCCGCCAACTACACTTTGTATTGCGTGAGCGACGTCACCACGGCTGCGCTTAATGGTCTCGATCTCGATTCCGAACCTGAGTTCCTGGAGCTTCACTTATCTACCTCCGAGTTTGCAGACTAGCAGAACACATGTTTGGTGTTCCTGCTGTTCAATGAATGCCTCAAACCCCAGGAAACATCAAGTCCAATGAGGCGGATTTCCGAGGAATCTGGTGTTCTTTTTTCAGAGCGGCCAAGGAGGGCTTGGATCAGCCTTGAATGGCCTCGCCATGATCCAGACCAGCGTCAAGAAGGGCTTCATTCAGTCGCCGGACATGCGCTTCCTCATGGGTGATTCGGGCCATCGCATCAGCAAAGGAATCGGCAAGATCGGTCGGCAGACCAGCCGCTTCTTCAATGCGCCGCAGTCGCTCATCGAGGTTGGCGAGCAGATCGAGCACGTGGTTTCGGATGACACCATCCCGCTTTTCGGAGGGCGACGGGATGAACTCAGTCATCCCGCCGCTGCGTCTTGTTATCATCTGCGCAACCTCCCTAGCTCAGCGTCGCGCCCAGGGAGTGGATGCGCGGATAGATCAGGTTGTTGCCGGTCATTACTGCCTTGTAGCGCACGCGGTTTCCGGCCGGGTTGGTGAATGTGCAGAGTAGGATGTATTCCGTCCAGGTCTGGTCTATCTCCCTTGTCGAATCGAGCGTCATCGGTTCCCACGTAGCGCCGCCGTCGTTGGAAGCAAACCAGTTCAGGGAGCAGCCGCTCGGGATGTTCATCTGAGCATAGACCTTGGTGGACTCGACCCCCTGCGTCAGCTCGTTCTCCCGTGAGATGTATGTGCCATCGGGGTTGTTCAAGTAGCCAATCAGGTTCACATCCTTGTAGTTTAGCGCGGGTGAGTCGTTCACCACACTGCTCGCGAACCTGGCGCGCACGAGCACCTGAGCCGCGATATTCGGCAGCCTCTCTTCCTCGGCGGGCACTATCGCATCCCAGGTCGTGCCGCCATCGGTCGAGTATTCCCAGGTAAGCGCCGTGCCCTGTGGTATCGCCGAATACTCATCGAGATTTAGGTCAGAGAACTGCACGCCGGTGATCGGCTGGAACCTGACCTCCCCGCTTGCCGCGAAGTCATAGCCGTATATCTTCATCGCAAGGTCGGAGCCATTCAACGGAGTCCACGTCTCGGCGTTCGAGCTTTCGAGGAGCACGCCTGTGGTATAGGTCTGCTTGGTGATGACGCCGTTCTGGCCCAACTGGCCCAGAGTCGCCACGCGCACGCGGTAGTTCGTGCTGTCAGTAAGGATCACTACCGCATAGCTGG
>CAZFYZ010000003.1:0-4140 GCA_964523735.1 uncultured bacterium
GACACAGATTACCGCAATCAGTGGAGCGGGTTCGACTATTACTTCCCCAAGCTCGGCGATCCGGCGGCAGATCGCCTGCACTACCCGACCTACGCCGCGCCGGGGAATCACGATTACTACAGAGTGCTGGGCACGCTGGTGCTCAACCCCTCGCCATCATACGTCGTCGCGCAGAACCTGATGGGCCGATATGGCTCGGGCACCGGCGGGACCCAGGAGGGCAACGTCTGCTACTCGGTCGACCTGGGCGGGGTTCACTTCGCCTGCGTGGGCAGGTATGCCGACGACGCGGTCCTCGCCTGGCTTGGAGCCGATCTTGCGGCGACTCCGAGGGGGACTCCGATCGTCATCTTCCTGCATTATGCCTTTGACGACGGCACACTGTGGTACACCGACGGTGAGAGACAGGCGCTGGCGGCGAGGCTGGTGGGGCACAGGGTGGTGTGCATCCTCCACGGGCACACTCACGAGGCTCATAGCTACGTCTGGCACGCTATTCCGGTGTTCGACGACGGCGCGACGAACGAGTATCGGGACTTCGGCGTGCTGCGGGTCACGGATTCCGGGACGATCTACGCTCAGCGGCAGGTCGCATCCAGCGGGGACTACTGGAAGTGGAGCGCGCAGTATTGCACGATCACCGGCTATACTCGAACGGTCGGCGGCGGGATCGCCGGGGCGACGATATCCGCCAGCAACAGCGGGGGCACTGTTACGACCGGAGTGGATGGGTTCTACAGCATTTCGGTGCCCGTGGGCTGGTCGGGAACCGTGACTCCCTTGAAGCAGGGGGTGGTCTTCTCGACGCCGCCCCGCTCGTATGTCAGCATCCAGTCGAGCCTTGCCGGGCAGGACTATTTTGACTCCTCGTTCCGCGTGCTTGCGATCAATAACAGGGATTTGACCCATCTTTCGGAGGCGGCGGCGGCCAGGCATCTGTTTGCGGCGTTTGGCCGGGTGACCCGGCTGGATGTCAGCACATTCCAGCTCGACGATGGTTCCGGGACGCCGGTCAGGGTTCGGCTCGCGGGCCATTCGCTCCAGACCGGCGATTTTGCGGTCGCTCGGGGAGCGTGGACGCCCTCGTCAGCTCCGTCCACCCTAAATGCATTCGGCGCCGCGAAGCTGCAGTAGCATCTATGGTCAGGGCCAATGCCACCGGAGCAGGCCGTCTGCTGCAGGGAACTACGGCTCGTGCCAAGTCTATGACTTCGTGCCATGCCTCGTTCCCGCAGGATAGTTGGCTGCACGCCGCATGCCGCCTGCTGCAGGGAACTCCGGCTCGTGCCAAGTGTGGGACTTCGTGCCATGCCTCGTTCCCGCAGGATATCCAAGACCGGGGGCGGGGCAGGCCGCCTGCTGCAGGGAACTCCGGCTCGTGCCAAGTCTATTACTTCGTGCAATGCCTCGTTCCCGCATCTATGAAAACGCGTTTGATGTCAAGACCCAGTTTGTGCTGTTGTTGCAGGCGCAGTCTGTTGGCTAGGGTTCTCGTTCCCGTCTTTTGCTTTGCCATTTGGCGAGCTGGCCTTAGGGCTACATTAGCAAGCATCTATTCGCTTTCTAGAGAAGCAGGATGTTATGTACGCCTGGGGCCGGTCAATCAGCATATCGACGTCAAGCGTCATGCGGGAACACGACCTCGCCCCAAATCATCCGACTTCGCTAGCAGGAACCATCGATGGCTTGCGGCCGCTCGGCCGGTAAGGCTCCATTCTCTTAAGCATCCAGAAGATAGAGACTACCAACTCTCGAGCTGCCGCAACCACAGCTCTGTTATGTCCTTTCCTTTCAAGAACCCGCAGATACAGGTTTCTAATCTTGCCATCTTCCTTGATCGCCTGATGCGCTGCTTCCACGAATATCCACCGCAACCAACTAGAGCCTTCTTTGCTTATGTTGCCTCGTCGAGTCTTCTCCCCGCTCGAATGCTCCCGTGGATTCAAACCACTATACGAAACCAGCTTCTCAGCGCTCTCAAAGCGAGAGATATCAACAATCTCCGCAAGCAGCATCACCGCACGAAACTCCGCAAAGCCCGGAGCGGTCGTAACCAGCATCGCTCGTGAGTCCAAATGAGCACGATGCACGATCTCCGCGTCGAGCAAGTCCACCTGCTCTTGAATCCTGTCCAGAATCGCCAGCTTTGTCTGTATCACCAGCTTGTAGCACTCACCTATCTGGACACTCTTGAGAAATGTCCGCCCAGACTTGCCGAAAGTATCGCTCCACGGGCTGTGTATCCAGTTCGCTCGCAAGATAGCATGCACTTGGTTCTTTATCGCCGTGCTCTGACCCTTGAGACTTGCTCTACCTCTCACCAAACCCCTCAATTCGCGGCTCCCGGGACACGGAACATAAGCCTCTGGAAGCAGACCAACCCTTAGAAGGGTCGCCAGCTTGTACGCATCCACCTTGTCGTTCTTCACAGATGCAAGCCCGATCATCTTCGCTTCCTTTGAGTGACATATGTGCACATCAAAGCCTAGATCACTCAGAACGTCATAGAGCATCCCCCAATTGTGGCTCGCCTCAAGAGCCACACTCGCATCCCCCTCTATCGCCGAAAACCAGCCCAACACCATATCTAGCTGGTTCGCTAGCCGGCATTCGGCAATCCTCTGCCCCGACTCATCCAATACACAGATCTGCAGCGTCCTCTTGTGTACATCGATCCCAATCCATAACATGTCCATGGCCTCCTGACTAAGGGTCTTTGCTACAACCCTAGTGTAGCTCGCGCTACACAAGGAGGCCAACCACAGTTTTCATTACATCAGTATATCGAATCTGCTTTTTGCGGGGCTCTTGGCAGATGCCGAAAAGCAGATTTCTCACTGCGTTCGAAATGACTGTGGGCAAGAGTGAGCTGTTACAATGATGGGCTTCTATTGACAGGCAGCAGATGGTGTGACATACTACGAGAGGTGTAAGTCTATTACACAACCGGCCTGGCTTTCTCCTGTAACCGCTGCCGGGCTGTATGCCTACAAATCTGACTGCGAGTCTGGCACTCGCACCCAAAGGAGTCCCGGGGTTGGGCAATCTGCATCTTGTTGACTGGGCGATCATAGTTGTTTCCGTCGTAGTGCTTCGTCTCATCAGCCTCTCTACGCGATCGTTCATGAGGGGCGTGGCGGACTTCCTCTCCGCTAACCGCTCGGCTGGGCGCTACCTGCTCACGATATCCTCCCAGATGGGCGGGGTCGGTGTGGTCACGTTCGTGGCGTATTTTGAGATTGCCGCGAGCGCGGGGCTGACTCCGGGCTGGTGGAACATCGTGACGGGGCCGATGATGATGGTCATCATTCCCCTGACCGGTTGGGTCTTCTACAGATTCCGCGAGACCCGCGCCCTCACGATGGCTCAGTTCTTCGAGAAGCGGTATTCCAGGCGACTCCGTATTTATGCAGGTTCCGTCTGCTGGGTGTCCGGCGTTCTGAACTTCGGTGTGTTCCCGGCCACCGCAGCTCACTTCTTCGTGTTCTACTGCGGCCTGCCTCTGAGTTTCCACCCGATTCCCGGTCTGGAGTTCCAGCTCGCGACTTTCCCGGTAGTGATGATCATCGACATGGCGCTTGCGCTGTCATTCGTGACTATGGGCGGGCAGATATCAGTGATCGTCACGGAGTGCGTTCAGGGCATCTTCTGCGCAGCGATGTTCGTTGTAGTGTCAGTCGTTTTGATGATCCAGTTCAAGTGGCCCTTGATGATGGAGATGATGAGCCAGGCTCCCGCCGGCAAGTCGATGCTCAATCCGTATCAGACCACAGCCAACACCGAGTTCGGGCTATGGTACTACCTGATATTTGTCTTCAGCACGTTCTACTGCTACCAGTCGTGGCAGGGAACCCAGGGCTTCTACAGCTCCGCCCGGACCCCTCACGAGCAGAAGATGGGCAACATCATCTCGTCGTGGAGACTCATTCCGCAGAACCTGATGTGTGCCCTCCTGCCCCTTGCCGGCCTCGTGGTCCTCAAGCTCCACCAGTTCGCTCCCGTGGCCGAGACCGTGCGCAGCTCGCTGCAGAGTATCCCCGGCGATCCAAACAACATCATACAAGGGCAGATGCAGATACCGGTTGCGCTTGCCATGGTGCTGCCGATCGGAATCAAGGGAATCCTCGCCACGATAATGCT
>CAZFYZ010000003.1:4150-74238 GCA_964523735.1 uncultured bacterium
TGCTGTTCTTGTCTTTTACGTGCCACGACAGCTACATGCACTCCTGGGGGAGTATCTTCATCCAGGACGTCGTGATGCCACTGCGCAAGAAGCCCGTCGATCCCGAGACCCACGTCCGCTGGCTGCGGTGGTCGATCATCTTTGTCGCGGTGTTTGCGGTCCTTCTTGGCGTGTTCGTCCCGACGATTCAGAAGATATGGTTCTTCTTCCTGTTGACCGGTGTCATCTGGGTGGCGGGATCTGGAGCTCTGATCATCGGGGGCCTCTACTGGAGGCGGGCCACCACTGCAGGCGCCTACTGCGCGCTCACAGTGGGTGTGCTCACGGGTATTCTGAGCGCATCGGTCATTTACCTTGGCTTCCTGCCTCAATACAAGCACTATTTCAACAACACGATGTATGTCAACGCGGTCGCCATGGTGATCGCGGCGACCCTCTATGTAGTCGTATCGCTCATCACGTGCAAGGAACCCTACGAGCTTGAGCGACTCCTCCATAGAGGTAAGTACGCGGTGGAGGCGGACCAGGTAGGCACCGAGGAGCAGAAAGTAAGCGTGATCAGCCGGCTGTTTGGTATCACCAAGGAGTTCAGCAAGAGCGACCGGATCCTCGCCGTTGTGCTCGTTCTCTGGAATGTCGCCTGGCTGTTGTTCTTTGCTGTGTTTACGGTCCTCAACTTCACAATCCCGCTCTCGGACGCAGCCTGGGGCAAGTTCTGGTACTACTACATCATCCTGCAGCTCATCATCAGCGTCCCGATCGCCATCTGGTTTGCGGTCGGCGGCACGATGGACATCCGGCTCTTGCTCAAATCGCTTCGGGCTGCCGCTCGCGACATCAGCGACGACGGCACAGTCAGAACAGGCAGCGATGCCGAGCAGTCTGTGCCTGCGGCAGAAGGCGCAACAGTGGGCGCTGACCGGCAGGAGTAGAGCTTTGTGGGGAGGGCGCGAAGCGATGGTGCCGGGCGTGGCGATTTCTGCCGTGGCCCATACTTCGCGCCAGCCAGGTTGCCTGGTTAACTGATCAGGAGCCGGCGCTGTCGGCTATCGCCTTGAACATCGCCAGCAGATTCTCTGTGGGGGTGTTTGCCTGCACGTTGTGTACGGCCGCGAACACAAATCCGCCGCCTTTACCGAGTATCTCGACGCCGTCTCTCACTTCCTTGTAGACCTCTTGCGGCGTTCCAAAGGGCAGCGTGCGCTGAGTGTTGACGCCTCCGCCCCAGAACACTATGTCCTTGCCGAACTCCTTCTTCAGGGTGAGCGCGTCCATCTTCTCCGCCGACAACTGCACAGGGTTCAGGATATCGAAGCCGGCCTCGATGAAGTCTGGGATTAGATCATAGACCGAGCCGCACGTGTGTGTGAACGTCTTCCAGTTGCTCTTCTGATGGATGAGATCATTGACCTGCTTGTGGAACGGCATGAACAGGTCTCGGTAGTCCGCCCGGGACATGAAGAGCCCCCGCTGCGTACCGAAATCAGTTCCTGTGGTGAATGCCACCTGGACTTTGTCTCCAAGTTCGTCTATCAGCCGCGTGGTGTTCGCGAGCGCCACTTCGCACTGTCTCTCGAAGACGCTCCGCACATAGTCTCGCCGCATTGCCGTGGAGATGTACCATTCCTGAACGTCCCGAATGCCCTTTGGATGCTTCATCCACGGGCCGGGAACCAGGGCGATATCGCCAAAACCCGTGCCAGGCACCGAGAGCGTGATCGCGCAGTCTGTGCCGTTATAAGCCTCGTCCACTCTGGCCCTGAAGTGGGCGATCTCTTCATTCGACAGGGGCTGGAACTCCTCGGTGTTGTCTGATGGGTCGAGATTCTCTTCGATAATCTCCCCCTGGCGGATGATGGAATCGAAGTAGACTCCCCCAAAGGGCATTCGGCCACTGGGTGGAACGGTAGTGTCGCCCTCTGGGTAGATCAGCAGGTCACCGCTTTCAGTAGTGGTGACGTTGAAGTCCCCTGGCACAAGCACATCGGTCCCGTCGAACAGAGTGAACGGTTTCCAGTTCTTGAACTCGAACCCAAACAGGGAGCGACTTCCAGACACGGCGACGACGTCGATATTGAGGGCGCTCCTCAACTCAGGGTCGATTTCGCCCAGCATCTGGTAGGGGTCAATGAGCTTGACGCGATAGTCAGGATGCCCCAATACGGCCTGTCTGAGGCGCGTGACCGCAGACACGTGCATTCCGGTAACGATAGTGCCACCCAGGTCAACGGGAAACCTGTCGGGCTCGATATGGTTTAGGGCGGCTGATACCCTCTCACGTGATGTCATCATTGCTCCTCACTCCCTGCCATATAACGCACTGAACGACCAATCGCCATGATTGTAGTCCCTCTGGGCCCAATTGACAAGCCGGAAACGATGTGGTACATTGCTGGCTGTAAGTGTCTTACACAGGTCGATTGCGTTCTCCTCCATCTGCTGTTAAAGGAGTCTTACTGATGGATCAGCTTCACCGCTCGCACGAAGAAGAAGGGCAGCCGTCGCCCGCTCATCGGATCTGGCCCTCGGAGCCTCCGGCAGGCTGTCCATTCCCGCAGTCTGAAGCGATCACCGGGCTGGCTTTCACAGGCAAGTATATTACCTACAACGATGACGCCAACGACCTGGAGCACATGATCGGCGATACCTGGTACCCCTCCTGGGCGGAAGATGGAAAACTATACTCGCCGTGGACGGATGGATTCCTGAACGGCTTCAAGTCCGGGTCGTGGAGCGGCGAAGGTGCTACAACAGGACACGCCGCGATTGTGGGCGATGATCCCATGCACCTGACTTTCACCTACGCGGGCATCTATCCCGGCAGCGCGGCCCCATACATGGGTCGCTACCCCTGCGCCAGTCTCTTCCACGATGGCATCTGGTATGTCGGAACCTACTGCCTGAACGACTCAGATGGCGACCCCAACACCGGACTCAACTGGGATATTCTGGGGCCGTTTGTGGGATTCCGCTACTCCAAGGACCACGGCAAGACCTGGACCGACACCCCGCATACGCCCGCTCGTCCGCTCTTCGACGAGCCGGCCGAGGCTGGAGGCGTGATCAAAATGGGCGCGCCGCACGTGGTCGACTTCGGCAAGAACATGCAGTACTCGCCCGACGGCAAGGTCTATCTGGTCGCCCACGGGGCGATGGAATCCGACCCCAACCCACGGGAGGCGAACCTCAGTTGGTGCACGGGAGACCAGGTCTACATGGCTCGAGTCCTGCCCGGCCCGGAGAACATGAACGACGCATCCAAGTACGAGTTCTTCGCCGGCCACGACGACCAGGGGCAGCCCATCTGGACAAAGGACTTCTCGAAGATCAAGCCGCTGGTGGACTGGAACAACAACTGCGGCGGAGCGGCGATAACCTATAACCCAGGGCTGAAGAAGTACCTGCTGTGCATCAACGACGGGGGCAACACGATTTCGAAGATGAACACGTACGTACTAGAGTCCGACCTCATCACGGGTCCGTGGAAGCTGGTCACGTACATGCGCGACTTCGGCGAGCAGGCCTACTTCGTAAACATCCCGTCCAAGTTCATCAGCCCGGATGGTCGAACAGCCTGGCTCTGCTACTCCGTTAACTTCACGAACGTCGCACTGCCCCATCTGCCGAAGCTCGGTTACAATCCGCCGGCCGGCCATCCGGTTGGCGACGCTTCACCCTTGGTGTGGCAGGAGATCAAGCTGCTGCCTGAGTGAGTCGTCAGACCCCGCACCGGCCGGGCTAAGCCGCTATTCCCATCGGCTCATAATGACGCCTGCCAGGGGCGTCGGAGACGCCCGCTACAGCCTTATGGTGTGGCAGGAGATCAAGGCGTCGGAGACGCCCGCTACAGCCCTATGGTGTGGCTGGAGATCAAGGCGTCAGAGACGCCCGCTACAGCCTTATGGTGTGGCAGGAGATCAAGGCGTCAGAGACGCCCGCTACAGCCTTATGGTGTGGCTGGAGATCAAGGCGTCAGAGACGCCCGCTACAGCCTTATGGTGTGGCTGGAGATCAGGGCGTCGGAGACGCCCGCTACAGCCTTATGGTGTGTCAGGAGATCAAGGCGTCGGAGACGCCCGCTACAGCCTTATGGCGTGGCAGGAGATCAGGGCGTCGGAGACGCCTGCTACAGCCCTGTCGCAACAGCCTCTGCCTACGCAGTTTGGCGCATTTCCCGCGGTACCAGTTATACTAGTAGTGCCAGCCTCTGGAGCGCGGAGTGGGCACTAACGGGCTGACAGGAGAACCATCTTGAAACTCGCTATCATCATCAAGTGGCTTGTGATAGCCGTCATCGCGGCGGGCGCCCTGTGGGGGATCAGCGTACTCGGCGGCGATGCGCAACACGTCGCCGGCTGCGGCTGCGGAGGGCACTAGCACGCCGGCCTGACACCTCGCACGGAACGAACGGACAGCCCTCTTCTATCCAAGCCCCACCTCCTGGAATCGCTTGACCGTGGAGCCCGCGACTGAGTATAATCTGTCTACCTCTGCCCTACGAAACGGTTGCCGGTAATGGTGATAATGAAAGACCTGCGCACGCGCATCGATCCTACAGTTGCGGATAGCGAACCGATACCGGATAGCTCTGTGGCAGCAGGTTGCGGAACCGAGAAGACCCCGAGCATGCGTCGGAACTGCTCTTGGACGCTCGCAGGCAACTCCATTTATACGGCAAGCCAGTGGGGCATTCTTGTGGCGATGGCGAAGCTGGGAACGCCGGAGATGGTCGGGATGTTCGGACTGGCGCTGGCGATCACGGCTCCCATCCTGATGTTCCTCAATCTTGAGCTGCGCTCTGTGCAGGCGACCGACGCACGCAATGAGTACCGGCTCGGCCATTATCTGGGCCTGCGGATCGTGACCTCCTCGCTTGCCGTGGTTACGATAGCCATTACGGCAGCCATCAGTTGCAGGTCCGTCGCGGCAGCCGCCGTCGTCATGGCGGTTGGAGCGTCCAAGGTCGTGGAGTCCATCAGCGATGTCCTCTATGGTTTCCTGCAGAATCGGGAGCGGATGGATCGTATTGCAGTCTCGATGGTCATCAAGGGACTGCTCGGGCTGACCGCACTCAGCACAACGTTGTATCTGACGCGGGACATCCTGACAAGCATACTTGCACTCGCGGCAGCGTGGGCAGTCGTTTTGGCGCTGTACGACATCCCTTCGACGCGGCGATTGCTGCGATCAGATAACACACTGTCATCACCTGCCGGCGACTCCATGCGCCCGAAGTGGGATCGGGCGATTCTCAAGAAGCTCGCCTGGCTTTCGCTGCCACTGGGTTGCACGATGATGCTGGTGTCCCTGAACGTCAACATTCCACGGTACTTCATCCAAGGCTACTTTGGCGAGCGTCAGCTTGGGCTTTTTGTGGCTGTTTCGTATCTTATGGTGGCAGTCAGCACAATAGTGAACGCACTCGGGCAGGCGGCCTGTCCAAGACTCGCGCGCTATTACAGCGAGGAACCGCACGGCCGAGCATTCCGTTCGCTTTTGGTTAAGCTAAGCGGCTTGATCGCCGCTCTCAGCCTGTTTGGCGTTCTGGTTGCGCTGTTCGGTGGGCGACAGATCTTGACTGTCATCTACCGGCCGGAATACGCCGCCGGGGCTGACTTGTTTGTCTGGGTCATGGCGGCTTCAGGCATTGGAGGCGTTGCGGTGATTCTCAGATATGGGTGCATCTCTGCCCGGCGATTCGCACCGCAGCTCTCTCTGTGGGTGATTGTAGTAGGAGCAAATGCTCTTTCCTGTCTGCTGTTGATACCAAAGTACGGTATCAACGGCGCCGGCATGGCCATAGCGGCATCCGGTCTTGTGCAGCTCGTCGGCAACTGGCTCATACTCCTGCGTGCCGGACGTTCTAATGAAGGATTGGGGATCGAGACATGAAGTACGTGGTCGCGGACAGGGTAGGAGTAGACCTTGACGACGCCTACCCGTGGGACAGGTCGCTGCTGGCGACCAGCGGCATAGCAGGGAACAGCACGGGGTCCTTCGAGGAGTGCCACAGCCGGGTTGTAGTACGTTACACAAAGAATATCGCGAAATCAGAGTGTCGCGAGGTGGCCGACAGGATCTACACAGGCAGCAGCGCGTTCATCAGTGACGAGTACGGCATCAGGCTGACATTCCCGGACAGCAACACCGTTGTCATGGAAACCAGACAAGAGTGCGACGAGTGGTTCATGATACTCCTTCAGGCCATGCTCCTGCGAAGCGGCCTGTCGATGATACACGCCGCAGCGGTGTGTAAGGAGGATACGGCACTCTTGATGCCCTCTTGGGGAGGAGTCGGAAAGACAGCGTGTGTCACGAGATTGATCAAGGAGCACGGCTGGAAACTGCTCGGTGACGATATCGTGCTCATCAGCGCTGACGCCGAAGTGATGGGCTTGCCGAAGCACTTCGTCATATACCCGTATCATCGTCCGCTGTTTCCCGAACTGTTCAGCCAGGGCAAGGGGCCTATCTCTCCGAAGTCCACCAACGACTTGCTGACTAAGGTCGGCCGGGTAGTCAAGCCCGCACTCCGGATGGCGCCCGGTCTTCTGGCACTAGCCAGGCGGCACAACCCGCAGTCAAGAAGGGTATCGCCCTTCGACATCTTCGGCAAGTCGAACATCGGCACACATGCAACGGCCAAACGAGCTGTGTGGCTGGAACGAGCTATCGGAGAGGTGGCCGAGCCGATGAACAGGATGTCGCCCGAGAAGATGGCATCCATGAGCGCGAGCGTGACGCTAATGGAAGTGGCTGGGCCTCGACTGCCAGCCATGTGCGCGCTCTTGGGGTCTGGGCTGCTCGACTGCGATGACTTCTTCGGGAAGACCTACCAGATTCACAAGCAAGCCTATGATAAGATCGGCGACCTGCACCGCTTGACCGTTCCGGCGGATGTGCCGGTTGAGCAGGTACCTGACTGGGTCATCACACACGTCACGACTGAGGATTAGATCGAGTGGGTTCATTCGACGTCACATACTGGATGGCGTTTGCCCACGTCGGGCTTACGGCCCTCGCCTTCGCCCTGACGGCGCGGCCACTGATCAGCACGTTTCACTGGTTCCTTCTGACGTCGTTTCTGGCGTTTGGCATAAGGCCGGCGCTGGCGGCATCAGTAGGGGGCTTTACGAACTATGACTCCGGCATAGGTTGGTACGCCTACAACTACGGACTGCTCTACCAGCTTCTCTTCGTCCTGTGTGTGTCCATCGCCTACATACTGCTGTCTTACCGCTACAGTAGTCGCCAGCCACGACCGCTTCTACGCGTGGTTCGACCCAGAGGTTTCTACGTGCTTCTGGCGACTGGACTAGTGGGCATTGCGGCTCTGCACGTGCTGTCTGGCGGTGGCTGGTTGCCAGGCGCACGAACCGGGACCATCAACTCCGTTGTCCCGGGGGGCAAGTACATATTCCCCATCGCGGTGATGTCGTTCTCGCTCCTGATACCGTTTGGGGTCATCGGATACATGAAGAAGGCGGGCTATCCGTGGTGGCTGGTGTTGCTGACCAGTCTACTGTCCCTGAGTGCGCTCAGCCTCCTTTTCATGAGAGGCATGGTGATAGCAGGAGTTCTCCTAATCTTCTGGGCAGCCGAAAAGGAGGGGAAGCTCAGGGTTAAGCACCTGTTGATTGGCCTGCTGGTGCTGTTCACCATTGGCCAGATGCTCCGACCGTTGGGCAAGTTCGTCGCCGCACGCTATCTTATGGGCGAGAGCGACGCCAGGTTCGCGATAGCATCCGCCCTTGCAGAGAGAATGAGTCCGTTGGACAAGGTGAGGGCACTCTTTCTGTACACCACAAATCTGGACCTTGCTGATTCCTGGCCGGTTGTCATCAACTATGTGGATGACAACGACAGGCTCGGGGGCCGCAGCTTCCTGGCAGTTCCAGCCAGGTTTGCCAGCACCAAGTTCCGCCTGGACTCAGGATTCCTAACCGGCAGTGATATTGTCAACGACTACTTCTATGGTGCCAACTACTACGATCTCAGTTTTGGCTTCAATGTGACCTTTGCCAATGAGCTGTTCCTGAATTTCGGTCCCCTGGGTCTAATCCTGGGCATCGTCCCCGGTTTCCTGCTCTTCCTTGCCGACAGGTGGATGCGCAGAATGAGAGCGATCTCACCGTCCGACGTCTTCATTGCGTACATCTGTTTTCGCGGCTTCACCAGCGAGCTTGCTCTCACATTACAGTGGGCTGTTGGCGCTATCACGTTGGCTGTAGTTGTTGAGGTGCTGGCGAAGCTGCGACTAGGCAGCTTGCGCAGGCAGATACCGCGCCTTAAGGCCACTCTGGAGCAGGGGCCTTGAAAGTCCTCTACGCGATAGCCAGGGCAGTTCCCGGTGGGGCGCAGACGCACGTGCTGGACCTCATCACTCATGCAAGAGACGAGGTCGAGGCGGGGCTTGTCACGTTCGAGTCGGGGTTTCTTGCCGAGCGGGCACGTGAGATGGGCTTGCCGGTTTGGGTGGTTCCAGCTCCCGTAGACGCGATTAGCCCGCTCCGGGACTTGTCGGCAGTGCGAGGTATCGCGCGCGTGATCCGTGAGTTCGGACCCGATCTGGTCCACGCGCACTCTACCAAGAGCGGTGTTATCGCCCGGGTCGCCGCTCGCATGGCACAAACACCCGCGGTCTTCACCGCTCACGGCTGGGCATTCACGGAGGGAGCCAGCAGCAAGCGGCGGCGGCTGGCTATCATTATCGAGCGTATGGTCGCCCCGCTTGCTCGACGGATCATCTGCGTCTCACAATACGACCGTGAGCTGGCATTGCGCTGTGGGGTTGGAGACCCGGACAGGATCGTGCTGGTCCACAACGGTATTCCCGCGTCGGAGCATCACGCGAGCTATCCCGAACGCCAGACTGTCAGATGCGTGATGGTCGCGCGGTTCTCGCCGCCCAAAGACCAGGCAGCTCTCATCGAAGCCCTGCGGGAGGTGGACGATCTCGAGCTGTGGCTGGTAGGGGATGGTGAACTACTCGAGGAGTCCAAGGCCACTGCATCAGCTCTCGGCGTGGACGACCGGGTGCGATTCCTCGGAAGCAGGAGCGATGTGCCGGAGTTACTGGCTGACTGCGATGTATATGCGCTTGCCTCTCGCTATGAGGGTCTTCCTTACACCATACTCGAGGGGATGCGCGCGGGCCTGCCGGTGGTGGCGTCAGACGTCGGAGGAGTGGGCGAAGCCGTAGTCGACGGAGAAACGGGCCTGCTTGTTCCAAGCGGGGATGGGCAAGCCCTGGCGGCCGCTCTGCGACGTCTGGTCGAAAGCCCGGAGGAGAGGCGAAGAATGGGTGAGGCGGGGAGGCGGCGCTGCGAAGAGGAGTTCACGCTGTCCGGAATGGTCGAAGCAACGTTGGCTGTCTACAGCTCAGCTATCGAGGAAGGCGGTCGGAGATGAGTGCGGCGCGAGTAGTGCTCTTTGGCGAGTGCGGGTTTGTCGGGTCGAACCTGCTTGAGCGTCTGCAGATCGACGGCATTGTGGCCCCCAAGCTGGACGAAGCCGACCTCACCAACATCTCGAGTCTTCGCAACGTGCTGCGGCCGGACGATATCGTGATCAATGCCGCAGGCTATGCTAACGCCACAGATCGGACTGAACAGGGCAAGAGACTCTTCCAGTCGATCAACGTGGACGGTCTTCGGAACCTCGCCGATGCCTGCGCCGAAGTGGGCGTCGGTCAGTTGATACACATCTCAAGCGTTGCGGCGATGGGCAGGCAGCACGGCGAAGGGATCACCGAGGACATGATGGTCCCGGTCGATTCGCCTTATGCCCAGAGCAAGCTCGATGGCGAGAGGCTGCTCGCGAATTACGCGGACAAGCTCCCGATCACGATCCTCAGGCCCACTTCAGTGTTCGGCGAGGGGCGAGGTCTCGCAGCTGCACTGTGCTCGCTCGTACGGCGTGGAACCGTGCCGCTTCCAGGCGGAGGCAGCGCCAGGATTCCCTTTGCTTACATCGGCAATATCTGTCACGCTGTCGGGCTCGCAGTGGGCAATGAAGCTTGCTTTGGGCGGACATTCATTGTGGGAGACGAGGCTTCCTATCCTCTGCGGGACATTGTGCTTGCTCTTGCCACGGGAATGGGCATGAACCCGCGGATCATCAACGTGCCGAAACCTATCGCCTATGCCGCGGCACGAGGTTTGGAAATGCTGGCGGCCGTTCGACAGACAACGCCGCTCCTGGATCGGGGCAGGCTTGACACGATGACCTCTTCTGTCTCATACTCTATCGCGGCATTCCGAGAGGCTGCGGGATACGACCCGCCTTACAGCCTCGATAGCGCGGCTAACAGGATAACACAGTGGTTTCTCAGGAACACGAAGTAACAATCGAGCGATCGGAGGCCTCGCCGCCGGGGGGAATCTATCCTCCCATCAAGCGAGCAATCGACATCGTCGGCGGGTTGGTCCTGTTCATCCTGCTCAGCCCGCTGCTGCTGCTGGTGGCCATACTCGTCCGCCTCGACTCGCCCGGCCCGGCGATCTACCGGCAGAAGAGGATGGGCAGAGGCGGGATTGCGTTCGTGATACTCAAGTTTCGCACCATGAAGATAGGAACACCCGTCCTATCGACCGAGGACATGCAGCGTCAGGCCGAGAAGCCTTTTACCCGCCTGGGTCCTTTCCTCAGGATGACCAATCTTGATGAACTGCCTCAACTCATTAACATCATCAAGGGTGAGATGAGCTTCATTGGCCCCCGCCCGGCGCTGCCGACCCAGGAGGACGTGGTGAGCCTGCGGGAGCGGTCCGGCGCCGATCTGGTTCGCCCCGGGATCTCGGGCCTTGCACAGGTCATGGGCCGCGACGATCTGGATAACGTCACCAAGGTCGGCTACGATGCCGAGTACTGCCGCAAGCTGAGCCTACTCAACGACCTTAGAATCCTCGCTCTGACATTCGTCACGGTCTTCTCCGGCCGCGGCAACAAGTAGAGTCTGAAATTGAGCGCAGACGAGGTTTGGTAAGCCTGAGAAGATCGGCATTCCCGCAGCATATCATATGCGGCGGCCCGTCCATCACCGTGCCTGAAGTCTTTGCTTCCGCCTGTTTCGCTGCGTCAGCAATGGGTATCATGACGCTACTTGGGTAGCGAAAGGGGTAGGAGAAGATGTCAACACTCACGGTCAAGGTCTGCGAGGAATGCGGTATCCAGTCTGCCAATCCCGATGGTTGGCTGGTAATAGCGGGGCTCGATGTCAGGTCAGCAACAACGGGCGAACCAGTCACCGCAGTACCTACGGGCGCTGATCTTTGCTCACCCGGATGCCTGCTGCGCTACATCTCCCGACATCTGGAGCCTGCGATGAGCGGCCATTCCGTCGCTCGCCAGCACACGATCGCACTGCAGCAGCCGGTAGTCCACGTAGCGTAGATGCCGGCAAGAGCTCACCGTCGGTAGGGACTACGTCACCCTGAGCTTAGTGCCGGGCCCCAGGAGATGCAGATGGACTCTTCGGGGGCCAAGGCCGCTGCTCAAGAACGCCCGCACACAGCTCATATCGCTGAGGATCCGGCAGCACGCACTCCCGTGTACCAGGCGATAAGCCAGTCTTCCTGACGTACCCTATCAGACGCGCGTTCAAATCCCGCTGGCGGAGAGACTGGAGGAGGCGTCGCACCAAGGCTACTGCACGTACTTCATCTTCTCCTTAGCTACCTCATTCTCCGGGTCGAGCTCGAGTGCACGGAGGAACTTCTGTTTTGCCCGCTCCCTATCTCCCTGATGCGACAAGCACCAGCCCCACTTGATCTGCGCGCGCACATCGAACGGCATCTCAGTCGCGTACTTGGCGAACTGCCTTTCGGCCTCCGTAAGATAGCGCCGGTCGTGTTTCGCTTGATACAGCATCACGCAGTTCTGGCCTATCTCCCATCTCCAAGCCAGTGTGCCACCACGCTTGAGCCCGTCTTCCGCTATCGCCAGCGACTCCTCATATCGCTCCAAGTCGCGAAGAATCCGTGCTTTCTTCAGCAGGCAATCGAGGTCTTTGCCTCCACTCTTGGCGACAGCCTTTTCCGCCATCGCCAGTATCGCCTGTCGGTCCACAGTCTCAGGAGTAAACATCCCCAAGGTATCCGCTCGTAGAAGATAGACTTGGGGCGAGTCTTCCCCGAACACCTTCGCTGCCATCGCAAACACATTTTCGCGATCAGACTCGCTCCCTCCCCATTGCGGCGCGAAACACGCAGCATACTGCTCGTAGGGACCGATGCAGTTTGGCTCCATGCGCACCATAGCCTGGAAAGCCTTGTCTCTGTACTGGTCAATGCCGAGTGCCTGGCCAATGCAAAGCAGATTGCTCCATCCGCCGTAGCAGTTGGGGTCAAGCTCAACCGAGATCAGCGATTCCCGCAGGCAATCGTCGCAGTTACTCCGCCAAGCCCTCTCCTCGGCGAAGCTCATCTTGGAGAAGTATCTACCCCTACGAACGTCGTTCGCGGCCGAATCGTAAGCTTGCGCCAACAGAGCATGGTAGTAGCCGTTGTGCGGCCATCGGTCGACCAGCAGCTTGCCCTCTCGGAGCGCGAGCTGGGTATCGCCCCGATCCAATGCTATACCGCACAAGCTGGCGTGTGCCCGCAGATTGTCACGATCGGCTCGGATCAGCGATTCCAAGCTCTCCTGGGCGCTTTGGTACTCACACTCCGAAGAGTAGAGAATCGCATCGAGCAAGGCCATGTTGGAGTTGCCCGGGAACCGGCCGGCGAGGTTCGAGCGCAGGGTGGCCAGCTTCTGGTCGGTCTGTATATCGTGACACGACGAAGCTTGGACGTAATATTCGAGGAGCCTGATCACGGCAAACGAGGAGGCAGGATCCGTCTGTGCGGCTTTCCACCGCAGCGAGAGGCATTGCTCGTTACTGCCGCAGAACACGCTTTGCCCGTAGAGCATGAGGGTGTCCGACCTGCTGAAGTTTGGCTTGGCGAGTTCCTTGCGCTGGTCGGAAGACAGGGACCAACCCAACTCGCTGGAGATCGTCGAGGCCAGCTCTGTCTGGAGACGTCCCAGGTCAGTTAGCTCGCCCGACGACTCAAGAGTCTTGACGATCTTGCTGTCCCAGGCATCGGTTACTCGAGCCGAGACCGTAACCTGGCCGCCGGATGCGCGAAAGCCGCCTGTGAGAACGTAGCGCACTCCGAGAGATCGACCCATCTTGGTGGCCAGTGCATCCGAGGGAGCCTGATACGGAGGGAGCTTCTGGGCGCGCAGTGCATCGCTGAACGATGTCGTTGAGGGCTGCTGGCTCACGGTTGTGGGCGCACAATAGAGGCGGTCGGCCAATGCTCTGGCAAACCCGACTGAGTAGAGTTTGGCGTCACTATCACCCGAGGGTGTGAAGGGAAATACGGCCAGTGTGTCTTCAGGTGCGGGACCCTTAGGGAGAACGACCCCAGTCGATCGCCTGCCGCCGGAGCCAGCGCCGCCGCGGCCGAACAGATCCGACGAAGTCTTGATCGCGAAGATCGCGCCCCCAATCCAGATGGCGCAGACGACCACGACCGCCGTGATGACGATGGTTTTCCCCATACGGGCACACCTCCAGCATCTAGCGCGCATTATTCGCGAGGAGCGTGAATAATATGCTCCCCGGCCCCGGATTATGCTTGCAGAGCATAATCCGGGCTAACTAGCTGGAGATGTATTCAACAAGCCAGGCCAGATACCTCTTCTTGCCTACGCCAGCCCCAGCGCGTCGTCGACTTCCGACAGGCGGTCGATCACAGAGAGCTTGTTCGGGCATTTGGGCTCGCACTCACCGCACTTGATGCACGATGATGCTCGCTTGGCTTCCTCCAGCCCTTTGTACTGCTCGCGCGCCCAGTCGGTGAGCCCGTAGACCTTGGCCATGTTGTAGAGGTGAAAGTTGTGAGGGATGTCCACGCCCTGGGGGCAGTCCATGCAATACCGGCAGGCGGTGCAGAAGTCCTTGCCAAGGTCCGCGAACTCATCGAGAATCGCCTGCATTCGAGCGTGGTCTTCAGCAGTCGCGCCTGTGAAGGCATTCACGGTAGCGAGGTTCTCTTCGAGCTGTTCGAGTGAACTCATGCCCGAGCACGCGCAGCTGATGTTGGGGTTCGAGAGCACGAACTGCAGTGCGGCGGCGGCCGTCGTTTTGGCTCCTCCCGGTATCAGCGACTGGATCTGAGGCGCGGGACACGCCAACATGCCTCCGGCGACCGGGCACATGGCGATCACGCCGACCCCCAACTCCCCCGCGCGCTTGATGGTGGGCTCGAAGTGCCGGTCCAGCAGGCTGTAGGGGATCGTCAGGCTGTCGAAGAGGCCTGTCTCGATGCATTTGGTGAAGTTCTCGGGCGTGTCGTGCCCGGTGAAGCCGATGTGGCCGATGATGCCCTCGGATCGCGCCTTGTCCAGCGCCGTCAGCGGCCCGTCCGGCTTCGTGAGGAACTCCATCTGATCGAGCGCGAACCAGCCCACCTGGAAGAACTCGAGGTAATCGACCCCCAGGATCTCCATTTGCAGGTCGATCTCGGCGCGGTAGCTATCGGCCGTGGTCTCTGCTCGAATGCCCGCTTTGCCGGAGACGATGAGCCCTTTGCTCCGACCCTTGAGCCCCGGACCCGTCAGATGCTGACACTTGCCGTCGATGTACCAGCGAGTTGTCTCGAAGTAGTTGACGCCGTCGGCTATGCACTGATCAATGATCTGCGCAGATAGCTCCGGGTCCTCCGCCGGGAGCCGCATACACCCCATAGCCAGCGCGGAGACCTGAAGTCCTGTTTTCCCAAGTGGTCGGTATTGCATGAGTAGGCCTTTCTTGCACAAGCGGGACGAGCCAATAGACCGGCTCGTCCCGCCCAACTTCACTAATAGCCTCTTACTCCCGCCAGGCGCTAACTCCTACCATTCGGTGCGGATAGTGTAAGTGACGATCGTCTCCCCGTCCTTTGCGACCTTGACGGGGAACTCGATTGTGTGGGCATCCTTCTTCACGAAGTCGTGGCTGTGCTGGATGACTTTCCAGTCCGACCAGACGTGATCGACAACTTTGACCTCTACCGGGGTCTCTTTGTGGTTCCTGATCTTGACCTCAAAGGTCTCCTCGATGATGCGATCAGAGATCTTCTCGTAGTTCGTGCGCTTGTAGTCGCCGACTACATCAAACGCATCGCCCACGTAGAGCCTGATCTTCTCATCCTTGGGCGTGTGGTCGATGGTGTCCTCGCCGATGAACTGCTGGCTGCCGGTATCGTCGAGCTTGTAGACTCGAACAGTGCCCTTCGGCAGCGGCATGCCCATGTTGTTCTGCTTCGAGTTCTTGGCCTCGAGAACCACGTTCACCTTGTGATAGTTGGACGTGTCATACCCGCCGCCCGGATCACCCGTCCGGCCCGGATACCACCACGACCGCCACCAGTCACGCCGCCCGTCGTAGATCATCTCCTTGGTCACCGGCGCGTTCGACGCATTCAGAAGCGAGAGCTGCTTGGTCTCATTGTCCCTGATCGTGGTCGGCCGAGCCATCGTGTACATGTGATACTCGAAGAACGACTTCTCCTGGAACTGGGGCTCGGCCTTTGCAGCAAATCTTCCCATGGCGCCGTAGCTGTCATACACAGGCTGGTTCCGGACTTGCCGTCTTACATCCCCAGCCATCAGAGTGAGCTTAGCGTTCTCGTAGGTCACGCCTGCCTGGTTGTTGAGCGTAACCCAGCCGGACAGGTCGAGCGCGGTGTCATCTTTGTTGACCAACGCAACGTAGTCAGCTTTCCAGCCGATCCCTTCGGTGATGTAGCTGATCTCAGCCTGCTGCTCGCCCGCGCGATCAGAGTCCAGTAGCCAGTTGAGGGTCGGCTTGGGGTGCAGCCCCTCGGGCATCTTCTCGAGCGAGATCATACCGCTTGGATTGAGCACGATCACGCCCTGATCGCTCTTTACGACCGTACCCCCATTACTCGGGGGGTTCAGCAGCACGCCTTGTTGGACGATGGGCTGGCCCTGCTCCGTTTCCCTGATGAACGTCAGCCTCTGCCCCACAGACTTGTTCAGGATGTTCTGTGGCGAGATCAGGTCGTACTGGTAGTTCTGCTCCAGTATGGAGACCGAGTTCGGCGCGGTGAACGACTTGAACAACACGCTCGTGGGGTCGATCTTCGCGGCAACGTCCTCGACGTCGATCGAGGTGATGCCTTTCGTCAGGTTCACCGTGCGCACGTCCTTAACGAGCGCGAAGTTCTGGTTGTAGACCGTGAGCTGGACCGACTTCGGCCCCGACACCGTCTGCGCGCCGCAAGCCAACGACAGTGCGAAAATGAAGAGCAAGGTACTGCAAGCGAGTCTCATTGCGGTTCCTCCTACCACGTTGTCCTAATCGTATACGTCACGACCGTCTCCCCGTCCTTGGGAACCTTCACGGGGAACTGAATCGTGTGAGCGTCTATCTTGTTCAGCGAGTGGCTGGCCTCCGTGACCTTCCAGTCCGACCAGACGTGATCGACAACTTTGACTTCTACCGGGGTCTCTTTGTGGTTCCTGATCTTGACCTCGAAGGTTTCCTCGATCGTGTCGCGGCCGATCTTCCGGTAGTCCGTCCGCTTGTAGTCGCCGACTACATCGAAAGCATCGCCCACATAGAGGCGGATCTTCTCGTCCTTGGGAGTATGATCGATCGTGTCTTCGCCAATGAACTGCTGGCTGCCGGTATCATCGAGCTTGTAGACCCTGATGGTGCCCTTCGGCAGAGGCATGCCCATGTGGTTCTCTTTGGAGTTCTTGACCTGCAGAACCACGTTCACCTTGTGATAGTTCGAGGTGTCGTACCCGCCGCCGGGTTCGCCCGTCCGACCGGGGAACCACCAGGACCGCCACCAGTCGCCGCGGCCATCGAAGATCATCTCCTTGGTGACAGGCACGCCGGACGCGTTCAGGAGCGAGAGCTGCTTTGTCTCTTTGTCACGGATAGTGGTCGGCCGCTCCATCGTGTACATGTGATACTCGAAGAACGACTTCTCCTCGAACTGAGGCGCAGGCGCTGCAGACGGCATGGCAATGGCATTATCGTAGTAGAGGTGCTCTTCCTGAGGCTGCTGCCGTCTCACATCCCCAGCCATCAGCGTTAGCTTCGCGTTCTCGTAAGTCGCCCCTGCCTGGTTGTTCAGCGTTACCCATCCGGACAGGTCGAGGGCAGTATCGTCCTTGTTGACCAACGCGACGTAGTCCGCCTTCCAGCCAATCCCGTTGGTCATGTAGCTGATCTCGGCCTGCTGTGCGCCCGCACGGTCTGAATCCAGAAGCCAGTTCAGCGTCGGCCTCGGGCGCAAGCCCTGGGGCATCCTCTCAAGAGATATCTGGCCCGTCGGGTTCAGCGTGAGCCTGCCGTCGTCGCCCTTCACCACGGTCCCGCCATTGCTCGGCGGGTTGAGCAGCACGCCCGACTGCGCAACCGGCTGCCCCTGCTCGTTGAACCGCGTGAACGTGAGCCGCTGCCCCACAGACTTGTTGAGGATGTTCTCTGGCGAGATCAGGTCATACTGGTAGTTCTGCTCCAGTATCGTGATCGAGTTCGGCGCAGTAAGCACTTTGAAGAGGACGCTGGTGGGATCTATCCTGGCCGCCACGTCCTCTACCTCAATGGACGTCAGCCCCTTCTCAAAAGTGAGCCATCGCACGTCTTTCACAAGCGCAAAGTTCTGGTTGTAGACCGTCAGCGCGACCGAATTGGGCTGATTGGCCGCCTGCGCCCCGCAGACAGACGCCGCAACGGCAAGCAAGATCATTGATATGACGAAATGCTTCACTGTGGTGATACCTCCTGTATCATCTTAGACCCGCAACAGGCGATGAGCTTCACTGTGGGAGCATTATACCACTCAATGAGACGTTGTTTGACAACCGGGCATTCTGAAGCTATACTCCAAAATGGCTGCTCGCTTCAGTAAGAGTGGCGACCAATATTGACAATTTGCGGAATGTTCACATACTGGGGAGAGACTATGATCCCGACAAGAACGCTGGTCCTATGCTTGCTCATCATCGCCGTGATCGCAGCGGCAGGCGATTGCGAGGTCCGATATACGGTTCGGGACATCGGAAGCCCAACAAGCCAGCAGATAGCCGTACTTGCCAGCCTCAGTGAGGACGGCAGATACGCAGCCGTGGCGGCCTACGACTCCTCGAGCCCGGTGAGGCGTGCCTACCGCTGGAGCCAGGAAGGCGGCTGGCAGGGCATGGATGGCACATCTCCCCACGACTCGTACGTCCCGCTCGCCGTCAACAGCTTGGGGCAGGTTGTGGGCCAATCCACAAGCTCAGGGTCTACCGCCGGCTTCCTATGGGAAGGCAACACAGTGTCCCAGTTGTCAGCATCTGGCGATTCCAAAGGCGCTTACGATATCAACGATAACGGGCAGATCGTAGGTATAGGCGGCAACTGGCACGCTTGTCTGTGGCAGGGCGGCCAAGCTTCCGATCTAGAGGTCTTGCCAGGCGACGCCATCAGCTACGCGCAGGCCATCAGCCCCGGCGGTGTGGTGGCCGGTATTTCCTACTTGAGCATATCCTCGCAGCGCATCTTCCTCTCCATCGACGGCAGGATGAGAGAAGCGGGAAGCTTTGGCGAAGAGGATTGGATCGGTGACGTAAATGACAGCGGACAGATCGTGGGCCAGATTCGCGACGGATCGCAGTCGCTACATGCCTTTCTTCTCAGCAACGGCGTGATGAACTACCTGAGCACACCTCAGCCCACCGCCAGCGGGGCGCAGAGCATCAACAATAAGGGCCAAGTCGTCGGGTACGCGGATATGTCAGCCTTTCTGTGGGAGAACGGTGTTGGGACGGACCTCAACACTCTCGTAGATCCCGATTTGGGTTTTCGCCTCTACTTCGCACCCGCCATCAACGAATCAGGACAGATACTCTGCACAGGCTTCGACAGCACCACACGCGCCTACCGTATGTGCATCCTCACGCCGGTCCCAGAACCCTCAGCGTTCATTGCTCTGATCACTGGCATCGGCGCGCTCGCGTGGCGAAGACGTAAGCATCCTAGCTGCAGCTAGTTACCCTCTTCATCAACTGGGGGCTGGCACTAGAGACCAGCCCCCAAAACCGACTGATCCCCTTTGTGCTTTCCCCCTTTCGTGTTTTCGTGACTAGAAGAGCCAAGTGCGACCACGACCTATCCCAGCCCTCTACCCGTAGTTGCGCAGACAAGCTGACCGTGCTTGACGCCGCGGGTGCTGATCAGCGTGTCAGCGATCTTCCTGACGCGCGCGCTCTCGCCTCGCGCGATGATCACCTCGAGGCAGTTGTGATGATCCAGATGGATATGAGTAGAGCAGAGGATGTGGTCGTGGAAGTCGTGCTGGACATCCGTCAGCACGCTGGATAGCTCGTGCTGATGGTGGTCATAGACTATCGTGATCGTACCGACTACCTCCGCATCTGGCTCCGCCCACTCCTCCTTCACAAGCTCCTGCCGCACCAGGTCTCTGATGGCCTCCGAGCGCGACTTGTAGCCGCGTGACCCGATCAGCTCATCGAAGCCGGAGAGCAGGTCGCCCTCCATAGAGACCCCGAACCGCTCCAATCCCGCCATTGCGCTACACCTCCGTACCACGATCACATGCCATCGTGTTACTACTACCGGGAGACACGTCTCTCCTCCGTGTAGAAAGCGGCGATGAATATCCGCAGTTGTAGCAGGCGTCTCCGACGCCTCCCAGGGCGTCAGAGACGCCCGCTACAGCTCTATCGCGACAGCCGCACTCCAGAGCGCACTTGACAAGGCCGACAGACGGTGTTACGATCTTCCAATTAGTGCTACTTTGATCGGAGGGCGAAGGAGAATGAAGCAGATCGTATTACTGGTTGCCCTGCTGTGCTGCTTTCTGGCCGCGGGCTCCTGCAACGCATACACTGTCTGGGACTATCAGGCACTGAATGCGGACGGAACAGGCAGCAACCCGCTGGTTGGCGCTGACCCGATCGAGGCGAACAGGATCACCATCGAGGGAATCGCGCTTGCCGGCGTGGACGAGCTGTGGAGCCCCGCGCAGATGTATACGGCGTTCGTGCAAGACGACACGGCCTCGAGGAGCGGAATGCAGGCATGGGCAGGAAGCTGGTGGTATGGATCAAGCTGGCGGCCGACGGCCGACTACCCCGACTTCCAGGCAGGAGACCGAGTGAGGATCACCGGCTTGCTAGACGACCACAACGGCAAGGTCTTCATCAATGACCGTCACTCGAGCGCGCCGGATACCAGATGGACCCTGACCGTGCTTGGGCACCCGGGTCTGCCTGATCCCGAGCTTCTGCCCGGCATATCGAACTGCAACTACTTCGACCAGACGCGCACGGACGGCGGCGAACGATACCAGACCCGGTTCGTAATGCTGCACGGCGTCGAAGTCACGGATGGGACATGGGCCGGGGGAGGCCAGGTCACTATCTCGGACGGATCTGGTTCGGTCGACATGCGCCTTTCGGGGATGGGCAACTTCACCGGGACAGCGCAGCCGGTCGGTAAGATCAACGTAGCCGGCATTATGGATCAAGAAGACACCGCCGCCCCATTCGTCGACAGCTATCGCGTCATCCTGAAGAAGTATGAGGACATCGCGCTGGCGCTCAATGCTTGCCGCGAAGCACGCGACCACGATAGCGAGCGCGTGGCATTGGTCAACAAGGTCGTCTCGAGAGTCTACGACGGCTCCTTCTACATACAGGACCAGGATCGAACCGGCGGCATCAGGGTGATGAGCCCGCGTGAGTTCGAGCCGGGCGACGTTGTCAGCGTCCACGGCACGGTCTCCATGATCGACGGGGAGGCCGCGATCACTCCGCGATACCTGACGCTCTCCAAGGCAGCTCCCAAGCCTCTCCTCGTAAACAGCAAGACGCTGTGGGGAGAGGGCGGGCTGGATGCGACCGGCTTGCTGATCAGGTGCTCGGCGACCGTGGGCGCGGATCAGGGTGATGGAAGCTGGACAGTGAAGGATGATAGCGGCAGGACGATCCTCGCCAGGACTAACGGCCTCGCGATGCCCCCGCCCGGCACGCGGGTCGCGATCACCGCCGTCGCCACCAGGAACACCAGTGGCGTGCCGGTCCTGCTTGTCGCCAGTTCGCATGACGCTCAGGTAGTTGAGTAGATTGGGCACAAAGCAGGCATTCACGCTGATCGAGCTACTGGTGGTCGTCGCGATCATCGCGATCCTGGCGGCGATTCTCTTTCCTGTCGTCACCCGCGCAACCTTGAGCGCAAAGGTCGCGCGGGTGCATGTCGAGCTGGAGCAGGTCGGCAACGCAATACGCATGTACTGCGACGACTGGCACGGCAAGCCTCCACTCGCCCGCACATACTGCACCGGCACGTCGATGAAGGTCGATGACTACAACGAGCTGCCGCCTGAGCTATACGGGAAGTATCTGAGCACGAAGCGCATCTACGACCCGTTCAACCCCGAGCACACCTACAAGTACATCGCGCCGGGGCCAGGGTTTGCCAACGGCAAGAAGACTGTTCTTGCTATCTGGGTCCCAGAGGACTACCCGACAAGCGAGAAGAACTGTGTCCCCTACTACAAGGCCGACAAGTCCCCGATCAAATGGGCGGTCTGGAGCGTGGGACCAAGCAAGGGCGCGGATGTGTTCACGTCGGAACAGCGGATGCTGCCGGTGCCCCGAAAGTGGTGGTACCCGTTCAACGAGCAGGGAGTGATTGTGAGGCTGAGCGATGGCAGGAAATCGCCATAGGATTGCCGCTCCTGTCGAACAACGAAGGTGAAGTATGATAGGTCGAGCTGAGTTCTTCGATTCCTACGCCGACAGTTGGGATAGCATGGAGCTTGAGGACATACGCGTGCGGCTGGACCGGGTCGTGCGCGAGTCCGGCATTGCGCCGGAAATGGAGATACTGGACGTCGGCACGGGCACGGGCGCCATCATCCCCTCCCTGCTGCAGGCGATGGGCGACACCGGCGGGATACGGGCTATCGATATATCGCCTGGCATGCTGCGAGTGGCGCGTTCCAAGGGGTTCCCCGATTGCGTCAAGTTCGAGCTTGCTGACATCGAGTGTTTCGAATGCCCGGATGCCTCCTACGACAGCGTAGTCTGCAACGCCGTCTTCCCGCACTTCACAGACAAGCCACTCGCGCTGGCCAGGATTCGCCGGATGCTGCGCCCTGCCGGGCTGATCGTGATATCTCACCCAACCGGCCGAGCGGCGGTCAACAAGGTCCACAGCGAGTGCGACTCGGTGGTCACAGAGGATCGCGTGCCGGCGCCCGAGGCAATGGCCCAGATGCTCAGTAAGGCCGGCTTCGACGACATTTCCGTTACCGACGAGCCGGAGTTCTACCTGGCGCTGGCCCGCAGATGACACGACGGAGTTCGCCCGGAAGTAAGCTGCTGGCGGACCCCCTTCATCATGCTCTGGTAATCACCACGCGAAGCGGACGGATACTCTCTCTCCGGAGACGATGGTCACCGGCTCATCAAGATGCAGAGTCACTCGGCCGCCATCAAACGTCTGGGTGGCTGAACCGAGCTTCTGATCGAGCTTGATCTCGAACGATCCGCCCTTGCCAGGGCTTGCGGCCTCCGGCAGAGTCAGCGTCAGGGTCTTGAGCGCCAGCTTGCCGTATTCGATTGCCAGGGTATTCTCCTGTGATCGCCTGCCGCGCTTCTGCGTGAACAGCCCCCACCCCTCGGCTCCGGTGAAGAAGCTGGTGTGGTTCTCGGGCGATATAGTGGGGTTGAACTCGATAGCCTGATCGGGACCGCAGTAGCAATAGCCCTGGGCAGCGAGCAGCATCCCCCAGCTCGCCATTGCTCGTGCGTAGTGATTGGAGCACTCCACCTCGGCCCAAGGGTTGCGCTGGATCGGCCAGCGCGGGACGCCGTTGTAGCGGTCGCTGCAGGCCTTGACGATCTGGTAGGCCTGGTTGATCTTGCCCTCCTGGATCAGCAGTCCAGCGACTTCGTAGTTGATACCGGTCCAATCCTCAAAGCTGTACATGATCTCGTTGTCCGGCTTCCCGCCGTATGGCCAGGTGGAGATATATAGGCCAGGCTCTCCCGCTCCGACAAACGCCCTGGGCCACTGGCGGGCCTCGCCGAAGTCCTTGACCCAGTTGAACTTCATTATCGAGTCCAGCGCAGTGTTGACTCGATCCTTGGGGAGCACGTAGCCGAGGTCCAGCATGGTCGCCCACCACTGGCCAAGGAGTTGGTCTGCGTGGCAGCCGTTGGCGTAGGGGCGGCTTTCTGCTGAGCTGACATCCGGCCAGTCTTCCAAGAGCCACTCCTTGCCCTTGACATCCTCCGGCTTGGGCTTGGCCTCGATGTGCTTCCAGTACTCGCCAGTCCACAGCGCTTCGTCCAGGCGCTTGGTCCCGGAGTCATAGACCGCTCTGACATCCTTGGCGAAGTCCTGATCTCCTACGACCTTGGCCATCTCCTCGGATGCGCGCAGGGCGGCCAGATACATCGCGCCAACGAACGTGTTAGGGCCGGGCATCTGGCAGTCGTAGGTGTTCCACTGCCAGTTGACTATGACCCCGTCCTTGTTGGGATCGTAGTCCTTGAAGCAGTACTGCATCGCCAGTTTGATGTTCGGCCACATTTTCTGAAGCCAAGCCTTGTCGGTGCTCTGCCTGTATTCGCGATAGGCCTTCAGGATCGTGCCCATCTGACCATCGGCAACCGGGCCCTGCTCGCGAGGTTCGGTGAGTGGGAAGCGGGTTCGATGCCGGATGGCGCCGTCGCTTGTCTCCTGGACGGTGAGGTCGATATTGCGCATGTTGCGCTCGAGGTCCGGGAAGAGGTGCGCCATCTGCTGCTCGTAGTTCCAGACGTGGTTGCAGTTCATCGGGCAGCAGCCCGCGCCCTCGAACGCGGCGAAGCTGCCGTCCTTGTTCCACATGCAGACTGTGCTCACGAGTGTGCTCGACTGGGCGGAGATGCGGTCGAGCATGTAGTAAGGCAGCGTGGTCTTGTAGAACGTGTCGCGGAACTTGCGGGTGTCTGCCGAGAGAAGCTCATAGTTCTCTGAGAGGTAGCCCGCCGCCTTGGATGCGTCGCTGAACCAGTTGGAGTACATCCGGCCGACGTAGCCCTCGTTGCCCCCCTGCCAGACGTTGTGCATATTGGGGAAGTGCCACGACCAGATGACGGGGATCGTCACCTTCTGCTTGGGATAGAGCACCACGGGGACCACGACCCCTGAGTTCCAGGTGCGGCCATCGGCGCTCGGCCCGCCGCCCTGAGACCCGACCATACCAATCTGAGTGAAGTACTTCCAGAGGCTCGTGCAGTCGTCCCACTGCTCGATGACGCGACAGTTCTCGTGGCGCGCGCCTATGGCCATAGTCCCGAACTGCCTGGCATCGGGCTGCAGCGATGGATTGGCGAGAAGCACTCCGCGCAGGCCTGCCTGCGAGAAGACGGTGTTGACATTCCCGCCGTAGTCCTTGTTGCAGTGGCCGGTTATTGCCGAGAGCCCATCGTAACCTACCGCGTTCTGGAGGGCCGAGAGAAGGCATATCTCGACGGGGACCCCGACCTTGTTCTCGATCGTGAACTCGAAGACAGCGGCGGGAATGGCGGAGTCCTTGGAGTTCATCGGGATGTGCGGCGAGAAAGCCCGCATGCTGACCTTGACCGGCAGCGCCTTGTCATAGTACCTGAGTTCGGCAATGGGGTACTCACCCACGAACTCTACGGCTTTGACAGGCGGAGGCGCGGCAGGACAGACGGCTGTCTTGATTTCGCCACCCTTGCTGTCCGTCTTCCCAGGTTCGCACGAGACGCCCGGAGGGCAGCAAGGCCCGCCTGATTCGCCGACCGCACCGATGAGCGGCGACTGCTGCAGCAGCCTGACGACAGGCTTCTTGCCCGGCGTGCGAGTCCGGATCGCGAAGAAGCTGTCCGGGACGACGCACGCCTCATTCACCTGATTGAAGATGCACCACTGCCGGACGGCGCCATCGCCGCAGATCGAGACGTGCCCTGCGCCTATGCCACCGAGAGGGAAGGCCACGTCTTTGAGCGACTCGCCCTTGTAGACTATGCGCTTGGAGGGCGCCGTGACTGACGCCATCCACCGCTCATACTTCTTAGCTTCATCGGCAGCCTCTCTGGCTCGCACGCGCTCCTCCGCAGGGGTCATCTCGCGGACGTCATCGACGTTGATGTGACCCCATCCGCCAGTGTTGCTGTCCACGACCTTGATGTAAACTCTCTGGCCCTTGAGCTTGCTGACGTCCCAGTAGCGGCGGGCCATCTCTTCGCGGTCCCTGCCGGTCTCGCGGGCGATCTCGGAGTTGTCCGTGGCTTTGTAGAGCGCGACGTAGCAGGTGTCCGGGTGGTTGCCGCCGCCGACCAGCAGCGAGATCGTGTCCGCCTGAATCGTGAAGACCGGAGACTTGAGCACGATGGTGGGCTCGTCGCCCTTCGGGTTCTCGTAGAGGCCGATGAAGTACTTGCCCTGCTGGCTGAAGCTCACGTTAGCCCGGGCCGTCGTGGGACCAGTCGGCAGCGTACCGGCCTGGCCGGACTCAATGGTCCAGCCCTGCAGCGTGCCATCCTCGAAGTCGAATCGGGTCAAGCTGTCTGCGGCAAGCATCGGGCAGGATAATGCGGCAATCACAGTCATGCAGCAGAGTGTGGCGATCAAGCGGGTGTTCGGCATCTAGTATCCTCTCCTGGATGGGTTGAGCGGTCACTTATCGAGCGGGAAGTCCCACGCGACGGACTTAGGGGACTTCCGCGCGTTGAGCACGGTCTTCTTGAGTGCAGCCTGGCGTCTGGCCGGCGCCGGGGCCGGCTTGGAGACAGCCACGGTCGATGGGCGCTTGCCGGTTGTCGCGATCTTCGGTGACGCGGGGCGCCGAGGCTGGGTGATCTTCTTCGGCCTGACGTCCATGCTGACTCCGCCGCAGCTCTGCATCACTATCACGAGCGAGGCCTTGCCATCGGGGGTCTCTCGCTCCTCGGTGACACGGTTGACATTAGTGAGGCCGAGCACCTGGCGGCTGACGGGCGAGACGGCCACTCTGTGCGACTTGAGCAGGTACGTGAGGCCCTTGCACTGAGCGCCGTTGTCTTTCATCATCCTGGCAAGGGCGACGAACCTGAATAGCCCCTGCAGCTCTCTGTAGATCGGGCGCTTGTGGGCGATCTTGTCGTAGTAGGCTCCGAAGCTCTGCGCGAACCGGCCCGCCAGCTCATCCGGTCTGCCCATACCCGCGATCTGGCCCTGCGTGGTGAGGAACTCGGCCTCGGTTAGGAGCTTCACGCGGCAGGAGCGCAGAGACATCACGCCGCCGTCCTCGTCGTAGGTAGTCTCGCCCGGGCTGAACCAGAAGCGGTTGAGCGACTGGCCGGGGTCGGTAAACTTGCCCCCGCTCTTGAGCTCTTCGCGCGTCTCATCGGCTTTGAGGTCGGAGAGGCTGACGAAGCCCGGTATATCGAGCTGGACGGTGCCATTCACGAGCCGCTTCATGTAGTAGTCCGCGTCGAGCATAACCTTGGCGAAGCGGCTGTCGAAGGGGACACCCATCACTCGCACGTTCTGTGGACTGCGGCCAGCCCGACTCCAATCGGCCTCGATATCCTCCATACGGTTGCCGGGGCCGCCGGTGCGCATACGGTCGCCAATGTTCCGAAGCTCCTGGATGACGGCGGGGTCGGGATCGATCGAGCAGCCGGGGGCTGAGTAGTATCGAACCTGGCCGCGGGTTTTGGCATACACTGCCCATACATTCCTGAGGGCTACTGCGAAGTCATCGAGTTGAAGTGCGGGAAGCGAGGGATCCACCTTGCCGATCACGATCACGTCTCGGCTCGCGTTGTCCTCGAGGAACCCGCGCACCTCGGTTATGCCACAGAGCTTGGAGACGCTCGTCCCCTGGCCACTCTGGCAGGCAGTGGCGAGGGCGTTGAGGGAGATCGCTCGACCGGTGGCCGCGTGGGCTGCGCCCAATGGGACGAGCGCGAAAGTCGCCAGCAGCGCAATGACGCGCCACCCACAGCAGATCGGAGCCTTTGTTGGGTAGTGGGGTGCTCTCAAGCTCTCACTATTCCAGTTCGAAGTCCCACCAGATCGCTCCGGCGGGCTTTCGGGCCTTGAGTACGATCCTCTTGAGCGACGCAAACTCGGCTGGGGCGCTGACCTTCCTGGGATTGACGTCCACAAGGACTCCGCCACAGCACTGCACGGTCAGGGTAGTCGTGACCAGCCCTTCGTCCGTTGTGCGCTGCTCACTTACACGCTTCACGTTCGTGAGGCCGTTCACCTGCCTGTCCACGGTCGTAGTTGCGATCTTGTGAGAGTTGAGCAGATAGTCGAGACCTTTGCATTGGGCGCCACGCTCTTTGAGGAGTTGAGCGATAGCAGCGTGGCGGAAGAGGCTCCGCAGTTCCAGGTAGATGGGATAGCGCGCGGCAATCTGCTCGTAGTTGACCTCGAAGCTGCGGGCAAACCTCTCGGCAAACGGATCGGGCTGACCGGAGTGGCCGACCCCCTGCTCGGTAAGGTGTTCGTACTCGGTAAGCAGCCTGATCTGGCACGACAACAGGGAGATCGCGCCATCCGATGCGCAGTATGTGGTTTCGCCGGAATCGAACCAGAACCGGGTAAGCGACTGCCCCAGACTCTCGAAAGAGCCGCCCTCTCTGATCTCCTGGCGCACCTTGTCGGCCTTCATATCCGCCACACTCCGGAAGCCCGGGATATCCAAGGCAGCGGAGCCATTCACGAGCCTCTTCAGGTGATAGTCCGCTTCAACCATAGTCTTCGCGAACCGGGTATCGCGAGGGATGCCCATCACACGCACGCTCTGGCGCGATTCACCTGTACGGTTCCATTCCGCCAAGCACTCTTCGATTTCCCCCTGCGAACCGCCCTCGCTGACCTGTTGACTGATCCTCTGGAGCTTCTTGAGGATCTCAGGGTTGGGGTCGATAGAGCAGCCTGGGCAGGAGTAGTAGCGCGTGTCATCGAGCACCTCGGCGTAGACAACCCAGGCGTTGCGGAGGGCGACTGAAAGGTCATCCAGATAGACCGGCGGCAGAGAGGCGTTAACGCGGCCGATCACGATGATGTCGCGGTTGAAGTCGTCGTAGACATAGCCCTGCAGCTCGGTGATACCGCAGAGCTGACTGACGCTGGCGCCCTGGCCGTTCTCGCACGCCGCGGCAAGCGCGTTGAGGGACACCGCCCGGCCTGTCGCTGCACTCACGGCAGAAGCCAATCCGATCAGCGCAACCGAGACGGCAAGAGCCCGCACCGGCGAAGCCAGCCGGCGCAAAAGCCTTGTTGTCATGACCCTTTCCTCTCAACAAGCGTGGGCGGTCCTGCCTGAATCGCGCACCTTAAAGAGCCTGCTCGCTATTCGCATTATAGCAGCAGTTTCGGCGTATGGGCAAAGGTTGGGCTAGTTTCTTGGCGCAGAACCGCTGGGTTCGTTGAGAGTTTGGGAGCTGAGTTCTAAGCACTGGCGCCGTATTTGCTCACCCACTCCCTCGCCTCATCTTCGGTCGAGGCAGAGCCGATGAGGATGATTCCCTCGGGACTGCCCACTTGCTCAACTACAGTGTCGAGGAGATGGATGTCACCGAAGAGCTGGATGAGCTTGCCGGCACTGCGGATCTTGCGGTAGACCTCCGGCCACTCGCTGCAGTCCGCCGCGCCCGCGCCTGGCACCCACTGGATGCCTTTCATATCTGGGATAGAGAGCAGCGAGTCCAGATGCGGTAACTGCCCCGCTCCGTCCAGGTGATAGAACCCATTGCCCAATCGTTGAGCGGTGGCCGCGAGTTCGGGCATAACAAACTCATCGAACATCTGCGGCCCGATCATGTAGGCGAAGTCGCACTGGAGCATGTAGTAGGGCGTCTCTGAGAAGATGGGCGTCCAAGCCGTATAGGCCGGGTTTGTGGGCCGCAGGACAGCGTCTATTTCCTCAAAGTAGCGCCACCACAGCTCGTGCAGATCCCACGTGCGCTGCTTGACTTCCTGTGGGTGGTCGTAGAGGTCCGTCAAGAGCCCCTCGCACGGGCGGAAAGTGGAGAGTATGTCCAACGCCCCGCCCAAATCGGTCATGCCCACCTGCACGAGTCCCTGCCATCGCTCCGTCGCCGCCCGGCAAAGGTCCTTGATGCGCAGGAACCATCGGTTGTCGGGGTCGTACTGCAGACGCAGCTCCCCGACCTCCACGACCTGCTGTGGCTGAAACCAGACCGTATGCTCGGAGGTCTCCAGGTTAGCTCCCATGAACGCCGCCGCAACTCCGGGGCCGAAGTTCGGCCAGATGGCAGGGAAAGCATCGCCGAAGTATCTGACGCTTGAGAGCTGCCAGTCCCAGTGATCGACCACGTCCTCGGCAGAGATCGAGAAGTCATACTCGGCGTCGAACCCCACCTCGTGAACAGTCGGTTCGGTCCTGCCCGGGTCACAGCCGTAGACCCTTACCTGCACAAGAGGCCGATCTAGTTCGCCCGCCCACCAGTCGGCCGCGTCCGCCCTGATCTTCTCCCAACGGTCTCTACAGAACTGTATGCTCATACCGTCATTCTGGCATACACAAGCCGGACCGTCAAGGGCAAACAACAGGCATCTCCAGACGGGGCTTGCCGTGCGGGAGATGCCTGATTGGTTGTTGTTCGCTAGCCGTTTGGTCCAAAGGCACGTTCGAGTGCTTTGCCATTTGCGAACACTCGTCCATCCTGGGTGAGCGTGCCATCTACCAGAACGACCTGGTCACCGTCCCAGGCGTAGGTTCTGACCAGCATTCCTACCGCGATGCCAGGCACAGGCCCGGGCGGCACGTTGGTAAGGTAGACCGGTCGCCCCGTCGAGGCTGGTGCGCGTACTATGAGATCTGTCTGGGTGGTTGTGCGCTGTACGGGTCCTTCCCAGGACGTCTTCCAGTAGCAGTCCGCGACCAGGGTGATAACCTGACCCGGACCGTTAGCCGCTACCAGTGTTAAGGCGATGGCGCCCACAACATACCAGCGGCTCTTAGCGATATATGTGATGCTCTTCTTGAGAGCTAGCATATTGCCGTCCTCCCGATAGGTTCGCTTTCTGCCTCACAGAGTACTTGCCCATCGCCATGAACCCGTCACACATTACGAACACGAATTGTGACGAATCGCGGGGTCTATCAGGACGGTGAAGAGACTGCTATCTCGGCGCTCGAGAAGTTGACACCCGCCTGCGCTACTGATAGAATGATGATGGAGCTGACGCTCCACAAGAAACAAACGATGACGATAACGAACTGCACAACCAGGTTGAACGCAGCGTTCGATTACCTTGAATCGAGGGCGCATAGTCTGCGCATGCTTGAAGACGGCATGTGCATAGCGCAACACTTCTTCATCGGGAGAGACGTCTAGAGCCCACTGCGACCGCGTGTCGTAGTGGGCTTTTTTGTTAGCGGATAGCCTTACGGAGCATCCAAAGAGCGTGAATCACGAAGTCCTGGTACTGAATAGCGATTATGAGCCGCTGAATATCTGCAACATCCGGCGCGCGATGAACCTCGTCTTTATGGGGAAGGTGGACATTCTCCACGAGGACTCGATCGTGCTGCACTCGGTGTCGCGTGAGTTCCGTTCGCCCTCGGTGGTCAGGCTGAAGAGCTATATCAGACGGCCGAGGCCGGAGTTGAGGCTCTCCAGGCGAAGCATTCTCGCCAGGGACAACTATACCTGCCAGTACTGCGGCCACTCGGGACACGACCTGACAGTGGACCATGTCATCCCACGCCGCTTCGGCGGGCCTACGAGCTGGGACAACCTGGTGTGCTGCTGCAAGCGCTGCAACACGAAGAAGGGCGACAAGACGCTGTCTCAGATCGGATTTGCGCTGCGTGTGCCGCCTCGCAAGCCGCGTTACGTGCCGTTTATCAGCCTGACCAAGTTCATCTCCGGCGCACGCAATGAGGTGTGGCGGGATTACCTGCCAATATTCATCAGCGCCAGCGATTCCTACTCAGCCAAGCGTGATATGGTTGGGCACGGCGCCGGCTGAAGCTCAAGCTCCGCCAAGTTGGGCTTGACTTCTGGAACGTGAGACAGTATAATACACAGGAAAGTTGCCGGGTCATCTGGCCCGGCTGTATTCATCCTCCGGCTGTCGTAGTGGCGTGCTATGCGCTCCCCGCGCTGTAAGGTGCGCCCCAAAGACGGTGGCTGGCAAGGTCGGATACTTGCCTATGACCAGCAGAACATTCGCCCGGTCATAGACGCAAAGGTCGGCTTGATCCGGCGCAGGGATCTCGGAAGGAGGACCATCTTCCAAATGGAGATCGGCGATAGAGTCTTGCACCCAAGGTATGGAGTCGGTGTAATCGACGGAATCGAAACGCGTGTCCAGGATGGGCTACAGCGCGAATACTACGTAATACCAAAACCCTCGCTATCCTCAACGATTTTCGTGCCGGTGGACTCGGCAGACGAGGTCGGGCTGCGGCCGGTTGCGTCGCAGGATACACTCGAGGAAGCACTCAAGATCATTGCAGGCGAATCGGACGACACTGGGGTGGCGCTCGGTTTGCGCAACCTCAGTTGGAACGATCCGCTCGATCTGGCACGTGCAATACGGCACCAGCTCGAGGAACCCAAAGCCCGTTACCCCAAAGTGAGCGAGCAGCACCAGCTCAAGCGCGCGAAGAAGCTGCTGGCTGAGGAATTGTCAATAGTCCTCGGAGTGACCGAGGACAGCCTTGTGCCAATCCTCAACGGTGAGCCTGCCAGGGCAGGCGGCACAGCCGTGGCTAAGAGCGCGTAGGTATTACGCGCGTTGTAGGAGGGTTCTCTGAACCCCGTGGTTGGGCGTCGGAGACGCCTCCTACAACGGAGCGTTCACCAGACCCCAACATTGGGCGTCGGAGACGCCTTCTACAACGTAGCGTTCACCGGACCCCGGCATCGGGCGTCAGAGACGCCTTCTACAACGTAGCGTTCACCAGACCCCAACATTGGGCGTCGGAGACGCCTCCTACAACGGAGCGTTCACCAGACCCCGGCATCGGGCGTCGGAGACGCCTCCTACAACGGAGCGTTCACCGGACCCCGGCATCGGGCGTCGGAGACGCCTCCTACAACGGAGCGTTCACCAGACCCCGGCATTGGGCGTCGGAGACGCCTCCTACAACGTCAGCTTAGCATCTCCACGAAGCTTTCAATGCGCACCTTCGTCCGCGCGTCGAGCTTCGAGGGCGCGTCACCCTCTAGCGTGAGTATCGGCACGTTGATGTGCTTGCGGATGATCAGATCCTGGATCTGCCGGAAACAGAAGCTCTGCGTGTAGTGTATCAGGCCCCTGATTCCCCGCCGCTCTACCTCCACCCCGATGTCCTCAACCCGCGCGAACACGTCGTAGGGATACGTGTAGCGGGAGTACTGGTCCACCAGGCTATCAGTCTCGAACGGCATCGTGAACTGCCGCTGGACTTCGTTGAAGACAATCCGTGCGCCAAGCGTCTCGATCCACTCGTAGAAGTCGGTGAAGATGGGCGGGACGCCGATGTAGCCAAGGCGAAGTGGAGAGTGATGAGTGGCGAGCGGAGAGCCCGCTTCGTTGCGAACTGAAAGCCTCCGGTCAAGCTCCCCCTCGAATGCAACCGGGCTGCCGTTGAAGTCGCTGCAGCAGATCTGGTAGTAGTGGTTCTCGAACGACGTGACTGAGTCTGTGGTCCAGGTCAGTTCGTCGAGCTTCCAGGCTTTGTGGCGGACAAGGTCAAGTTTTCTCTTCCACTCAGTCGAGTCCTCCCAGCTAGTGCCCAGGCGTGCGATGAGCTTGTCGATCTGCATGCGCAGGAGGTCGCGATCCCGGCCATAAGGGAAGGCGAAAGGGATGATCTCGAGGCCTTTCTCCTGCAGCGTCTCGACCATCGCCTGGGTTTGGGAGCAGTCACCCTCGACAACGGCAATCAGGGCATCGATACCGGCGGCCTGAGCAATCGAGTAGATCCCCTTGATCCATCCACAGGCGTTACGAGGGTAGCCCTCGAGCTCGGCCTGCGCGACCAGCGCGGCAGGGTCATCTGAGGTGATGAAGATGTTGTTGAGGTCAACGGGTGTGCAGCCGGCCGCGTAGACTACCTCAACGGGAATGGTGGTCGTGAGCCCAATCCGTCGCATGCCTACAGCACCTCGAGGATCTTGTGGCACTGAGGGATCACGCGGACATCGTCGAGTTCGGCCAACGCAGCGTCCTGCAGGCTCATAAGTTGGCTTGCGGTGATCTTTTCGACACCGGTCATCGGCTGGATGACCATCGGTACGCGCCTGTCTACTGTGCTGACAATCTTAGCAGCGCGGGAGATCTCACCCTCGCCGGTTGTGCTCGATACGACCGCCTTCACAAACGTCTCTACCCCGCTCGATTGCGCGGCTGCCAGGAAATGAGCGTGATCCTCCCAACACTGGCACCCGGCGGCGCTGGGGAGCTTGATGTCCATCGCCAGGACATCCACAGAGCGAAGCACCGATTCGAGCCCCTCGCGAAGAGTGCCGTTGGTCTCCAGATAGACCCGGAAGCCGCCGGTCTTGAGCTCGGAGGCGAGCGCGGCGGCGAACTCAGGCTGGTAAAGCGGTTCGCCTCCCGTCACAGACACGACCTTGGAAGCCAGAAGCTTGCAGGCGGCCACAAGCGATTCGGGGGTTGTTGGGTTTGGCGCCTCATAGAACACCCCGGAGCCCGGGGCCCTCTCTATGCGGCAGACTGCGGGACGCCGTTCTCTTGACGAGGGAGTGTCGCAGTAGTCGCAGGTGAGGTTGCAGCCGGCGAACCTGACGAAAGTCTGTCTCTGGCCGCAGTAAAGGCCTTCGCCCTGGATCGAGGCGAAGACCTCATAGACATATCCAACCTGCTGTAGAGCTGGGCGGAGGTCAGTCATCTTCGTAGTAGGTAGCGCACGAGGTAGCCGTCTCCCAGACGCTCACGCTCACGAGCTCGGGGTGATCGGTCTTCATTCGCTGGTATATAAGCCGCGCGATGTTCTCGGCCGTGGGGTTGATCTCTTTGAACTCAGGCAGGTCGTTCATATAGGCGTGGTCTAGATACTGCGTAACCTCGCGCAGGCTCTCTTTAGCCTTGCGAAAGTCGAGCGACATCCCCAGGCTGTCCAGTTCCCTGAACCTGAACTTCGCGCTGGCTCTATATGTATGCCCGTGCAGGTTCTGGCAAGCGCCATCATATCCTCGCAGGCAATGGGCCGAGTCGAACGTGTCTTCTATGGTGATCTCATACATGGGTGCGTGTTCCTTAGGGAGATATTATACCACGGCCAGACGGCCGAGCTTGCCAACGTGCGGGCAAGGACAAGACCCGTTCGCGTCGAATGATATCCTGGAATGGCAAACACAGTAGATCGCGAGACACTGAGCATGCTCCCAGACCTGCCCGAGCTGGAGTCGGTGGAGGCCAACATTCGCGGCCACCTGATCGCAGTGGTTGTTGCGTTGGTCTTCGCGGGAGGCTTCCTGTCTGTCATACTCTGGGTCTATCTGACAGCTCTGCAATCCACGGCCGATCTGCGCAACATCATTGTGATCAGTGCGGCGATATCAGCGGGCCTATGCCTGTGGCTGCTCTATCGGCTCGTCTTCGACGACTTCGCCTGGCATAGCGACAGCACGGGTCTGTTTCAACGCAACCTTGTTCGCCGCAAGTTCACTCCGTGGGACCGGATGAGCGGAGCTCCGGCGAGGCTCATCAAGCTGGCAACTCAGATGTACAGTCTTACTGCGCTTGCGGCCTCGGTTTGGCAGCATTGCAGGAGGCATAGAGTACCAGGTGCGGAGTTATCTATGCTAGCGCAGAGCTTCTGGGGTGTGGTACCAGACGAAGTGCCGACGGTGATCGAGTGGGAGGACCCCAAGAACGTGCGTCGCGCCTACCGCGCGTGGGTGGCGACCGGCTTAGTGCTTGCGGCAATCGGCTTGGGGCTGTTTGCCGCATCGTTCGTCTGCCGATGCGCCGACGACCTCCGCTTCTTTGCATTCATCCTGGGACTGTATGTGCCACTGTTCGTGCTTGTTCACGCGTTCGGGTTGCGGTCTCGAGCCTCTTTCGTCCAGCTCGATTCGCTGTCGCTTCAGGTGCATACGCTGAGAGGGCTAATAGGACTAGAAGCCGCTCAGGTGGTTCGCGCCAGGTGGCTAGCTGATGGGCTGAGTCTGCACACAGCAGAACAGCGAGTGGTGATTCCTTCCGGCGTGGAGCACGAGGAAACTGGCAAACTCATACTCGCCATCGTCAGATGGTTGAGGTCGGCGGCTCACCCAATTCCGGTCACCATACCACCATCGTTGCGCTCATACCCGTGTGCCAGCCCGGAGGAAGCCAGCGAGATAGCTGCTGACACGGCCAAACTGAGAACGAGCCTTGGCGAGAGGATCGTATCGGCCGCCCTCCCAATCATGCTGCTGGTGGTCCCGGCTCTCGGGGCATCGTTCGACGGGTCGATGAACCGCGTCATCGGTATGGCTATTGCGGGGGGAGGTGTGGTGCTGGCGGCTGCCATCTGGTGGCTGGCGAACAGTTACTCCATGATTGCCGACTCCGACGGGCTGACGAAGACATTCCTGTGGTGGAAACGTCGCTTGCTATGGATTGATGTCAGCGACTATACGCAGAGCAGACCGATGGGCAGCCGGAGCAGAGACGTCAGAGCATACGGGACAGTGCAAACGTTTCGAACTGCGGACGGCCGCATCGCGATGCGGTTCTCTCTGGATGTTGGATCGGGTAAGGACCGGGAACGCCTCATGAGATTCATCCACGGCCGCCTCGCCGAGCATCTGCCGCCTGAGAAGCTCAACAAGCCCTGGAAGTCAAGACCGTGGGAGCCGCCCACGGCCTTGACTGAGTGATCCTACCACCAATCCCCCGCCTGCCGCAGCAGCAGGACTGGATAGCCGCTCTCGTATGAGCAGATGCCCATTGCCTTGACAAAGGCGCCTTGGGCAGGAGGAGTGATGTTGCCGCATCTGACGAGCACACCCTTGATTCCCGATGGATCGACCACACCACTTCCATCGTCAAGAGTGAAGCTGTAAGGCGGACCGATAGGTCCGTTCGAGTATGTCACGTTGCCCCAAATCTGAACCAGCAGCCCGATTGTGTTAAGCCCCGAGCCGCCGATCACGCCCGGCTGGAGGCCCATCGCGCCGCCCCCGAGCGCCCGACCGGTCAGGCCCCTGGGTCTCAACGGGGCGAGCGATGTCCCAAGAGGCGCAACTTCCGAGTTCGATAGATGGAGTTCCCCGGTCGGGCTGTAGTTCAGGATACCGGCGATGTCGATCTGGGCGCCCTGTACCATCTGGTCGGTGCAGTCGGTGCGAACGCCGCATATCCTGCTGTAGTCCTCCGCGTAGACAACACCCGACTGATAGGAACCGGAGGAGGTCGCGTATATGCCCTTGACCCCGACTGGCAACCCGAGCGCGGCTGTCGTCTTGATGGCCCCGATCGACGGGTAGAACGTCACCGCCATGATACCGTCGGAGGCCGCCAGAGGCCCCACAAGCCCAGCGGCGTTCCTTGCTCGGACCGTCCCCGTGTAGGTCGTGCCCATCAGCAGACTGAGGCCGGCGGCCGTGTAGTTGGTGTTCGCATTGCCCATCCACCCGTTCCAGATCGAGTTCCCCGCCTGGTCGGTGATGTCGAGGGAGTAGTCGGCGATCGGGGAGACATCCTCCGGAGCAGCCGACCAACTGAAGGCCAACTGGTTGTACTGATCTGTCCCCGCGCCGCCATCCAGAACCGGGGCGGGAGGGCCGGGAGGCGTCAAGTCGATCGTGAGAGGAGCACTCGCCGCGACCGCGCCGTTGAGACCGGCGCCGTTCACGCCTTGGACGTCCGCATAGCAGGAGTTGCCGTGCTGCAAGGTCAGGCCGCCGAACGTGCACATCGTCTGCGGCAGCGGGACGTATAGGCTCGCGATCGGAGCGAAGACGCCATTCCTGCGCAGCGTCACCTGGTGGCCGACTGTGCCGCTCTCCGGGTCGGGCGGCGCGGGAGCCCATGTGACAGTCGCCGTCGTAGGATTGGATGAGTACGGAGCCTCAATTATCGTCGCGAACGGCGGCGGGGCTGGCGGAGACGTCGTGTCGATGATGATGTAGATGGGTGAAGCGACAGAACCGGTGTTGCCGAAGTTGTCTGAACCAAACATCAGCACGAAGTGGGTACCGTTCGTCTGAGCAGCGCTGGTGAAGTCGAAGCTCTCCACGTCGCTATCGAACGTGCCATCGCTGGGAGTCGTCGGAAGAGCGGGAGTGCTGTCCACGCTGTAGCTGGCCGTGACTCTGTTGATGCTCACCGGAGTGCGAATCGTTGACGGCCAAGCGCCAGCCTGAACCGTGCCATGGCCCGTGATCTGTGGATTGCTCGAGTAGGGTGGGCTGTAGAAGTCGAGATAGGCGGATGGGAACGTGATCGGCGCATCCACCGGATCGAGTATGCCGTCGCTGTCCGAGTCTCGCCAGCCCACATGCCCCTTCGTAAACGTGCACAACTGAAGAGTGTTGCTCGCCATCAGGCAGGTGACAGGACTGGCGGTGCAGTTGACACAGTTGCCGTTGGTAACACCCAGGTAGCCGTAGTTCGAGCAAGTGCAGGTGCCCGCGCCGGCGTATTCGTCGGGCGCGCCGAAGATGTGGCCTGTCTCATGAGCAAGGACCTGATTCATCCGGGAGAGCGCCCACTGGCCCGTTGGAGTTCCGTTATCGTACGTCATGACCACGTAGGGGCCATAGAGGTAGGCGAACGCCGAGGCGGAGTTGGGGAACATGCCATCCGAGTCATTCAGGCTGTCTGCGACGAAGACTGAGTAGGCCCAGTCGGTCGAGTAGGTTTGTCGCATCCAGTTGTCATAAGCGTAAGCCTGCGCGAATGCGGTCAGGCCGGAGAAGCCCATGGTCGTCAGGGCACTTCCCACCCAAGCAGTCTCGCCGTTGTTTGCCGAGGAGATGCTGATGGGCTCGAGTGGAATCGAGACGCCCAGACGCTGGTCATAGAAGAACGTCAGGCGAGCGGCCGTGCCACCCTGAGTGCCCCACCAGGTTGCACCAGCCACTATCTTGTTGTAGACAAGCTGCCGCCTGTTCTGGCCGGGGTAGGCGGCATCGAAGTTCGCCCAGTTCTCCCCGTTGCCGGTCGATTCCGGCAAGACCACGCCAATGGCCACGCTGCTGATCATGAACTCGCTTGTCTGGAACTGGCCAGGGGCGCCGACCTGTGGTCGCGCGGTTGTTCCGCCTGGTTTGGCTGGAAGAGGCTCGCCTTCCACTAGTGGGCCAAGCGCGTCGTCTGGACACGGCTGGAGTTCAGGCGGGGGCGGGGGCTCATCAATGTGCTCGAGCAGATAGTCGTAAGCCCCAGCCGCGTAGATGGCCTCCTCACCCATCGGATCCACTACTCCAATGGGCAGAGGGCCACGAAGAACCTGTGTTACGAAAGGCCGGCTCATGATCAGGGGTTCCGCGCCAGGTGGAAGGGTGGCTATCAAGCAACATCCAGTCAACTCAAGAGCTGGGCCGTGGACAGGCATCACGTGGTAGACCTGGCCACCGACCTCGGCTGCGGCAGACACAACGTCATGCGCAGCTTGGATAGGCATTCCGGCGCCTTCCATCACGACAAACGCCGGGTCAGGCAACAGACCCGCCGAGGCGGGCATAGTGGTGAGGCAGAACAGGACCGACAGGATGCGAACAAGGACTTTCATCTCTCCCCTCGCGTGCCGGACGTTGTGCAGCGTAAGCGATACTGAGACGACTACTACTGCCAGCGTCACGAGTTCGTCCCAGGTGTGCCCGATCTGTAGGCAAAGCCTGGCGTTCGAATCACTGCATGGATAGCATGCAATCGGGAGTTTGTCAAGATCAGGACGGACAGAAGCCTGATCTATGACGCACAGAAGTCCTACTTCTTATCGCGCGTTTCGGTTCTATGCTGTAGGAACCACCCCGGCAGGTCCGCCTCGGCGTAGGCGGAGTCCCAGGAGCCGTGGCCGACTCCGGGGTAGATCGTGAGCTTGCACGACCCGCCGGCCTCCTGCAGATACCTCTCCATCTCCCTGGACCTCTCAACGGATACGACCTCGTCTTGCTCTCCGTGGAACACCCAGATCGGCATCTTCGTGAGCTTGCGAGCAATGCTCTGGTCACCCCAGCCGCAAATCGGGGCGATGGCCGCGAAGAGATCGGGATGCCTGGCCGCGACTGCCCACGTGCCGTGCCCGCCCTGCGAGAGGCCGGTGAGGTAGATGCGCGAGGGATCGACGTTGTACTCCCGCCGGGTCTGCTCCAGGGCCGCCATTACCATCGCATCCTCGTCCTCCCAGTTGTCTGTGGCAATCTGCTTCTGGGGGAAGATGACGATGAAGGGCCATCGGTTCACATCCAGTAGAATCGATCTGCCCAAACCGACCGCGACTTGTTTCCAGCCGTCGGTGCCGCACTCGCCCCTCCCGTTGAGGAAGATGATCGTGGGCATGGGGGATCTCGGGTCGTAGTTGGCGGGGATGTAGACGACGTACTTGGTGTCCTTGCCGTCTACAGCGACGGTCTTGGCGAGGAAGCCTTTAGCGGCAGCGGGATCAGTGCTGCTCGCATCTGCTGCCCCCACTGACGCGGCAGTGAGAAGTGATGATACCGTAAGGATCGGAATCAGGCTGCTCATACCGACAGCTTCTTAGATGGTGGCAGAATTCCTCTTGCGGTGTGCGTTCAGTTTTGCTGAGTGCCTGCCAGGGTATCAACTACCTGACTCTCTGATCGACGCTGAACGTGGCAACCGGGCCTGTCCACGATGGGCGTCGCGCATTGATCCGGAGACTCAAGGGGAAAAGAGATGATAACAGACTCGTCCACCTGCCCATCGGTGGCGCGTCAGGCCCGGACGTCCGGCCGTGAAAGGCTGGGCTTGGTACTGCTTGCCGCGCTAGCGCTCGTGCTGCCGATGTCAATATCCGCCTATGGCGGTTCGATCACCGTGCCTCTTGGTGAACTCCCAGCCTCCGCACAGGCACTGTCCGCTTCGATCAACTCGATCCACACGGGCGCAATCGAGATTCCCGGCTTCGCCATGGCCGGAGCCAGCGGTTCGCCCGCTCTGCCAAGCCGCATCATCTACATAGCCCTGCCGCCGGAGGCTGATCTCGGCTCAGTAACGATCGAGACAACGGGGCTGTTGACCCGCATGATGCCAGGTACATATGACATCTCGCCTGTTTCGGAAGCGGCTCCGCTTGACTCTGCGACGGAGCCTGCGCCTGGGATCAGAAACGCCGCGATCTATGGGCAGGACGAGTTCTGGCCTGCCCAGCATCTCAGGGTATTGGGGACCGGACACCTTCGCACCTGGAAGGTGGCGGCTGTGGAATATACCCCCTACAGCTACAACCCAGTGAGCGGCAGACTGCGGACCATCACCTCCAGGGCCGCAAGGCTCTCGTTCACTTCTGCGGGCACACGAGAGGCAGTCGCCGACCCGGTCGCGCGGGAGGTGTCACGTATCTGTGCCAACGCGAGCGAGGCAGCCACCTGGTATCATTCGGAAGAAAGCCAGCAGTCGAGCCAGGGCTACGCAATCATCACCACTCAGCAGATCGTTGACTCGAGCACGAAGCTTCGCGGTTTTGCCAACCTGCAGTTCCTGAGGGGGTTCGATGTACACGTGGCGACCGAGAACGACTGGGGCGGTGGCGCGGGAGATGCGGCGGCAGAGAACATCAGGCAGTGGCTCGCCGCCAACTACCTGAACCTGGGATTGCGCTACGTCCTGCTGATCGGGAACCCCGATCCGGCCAATGGCGACGTGCCGATGAAGATGCTTTGGCCGCGCTACCGCTACACGTCTTACCGAGAGGCACCGTCCGACTACTATTACGCTGACCTGACGGGTGACTGGGATATCGACAAGGACGGGTTCTATGGCGAACTGCCTGACGACTTCTCGGGCGGGGGGATCGACAGGCTGCCCGAGGTCTACGTCGGCCGCATTCCGTTCTACGGCAGCATCGCCGACCTCGACCGAATCCTCCAGAAGACCATGGACTACGAATCCCAGGCCCTTGGTGACTGGGCCAGCAGAGCGATCCTCGCTATGAGGCCTCTGGATTCTACGACACCTGCCTACCGACTGGGAGAGAACATCCGGCAGAGCTTCGTGGACCCGCTGGGTTTCACGGCTACCAGGCTCTACCAATCGGACTACGGCCTGGTTCCCCCACCCGATAGAATGCCGTGTACTTACGACGCGATGGCCAGTGAGTGGTCCACCGGAGCCGGGTTTGTGTGCTGGATGGCACATGGCGGGGCAACGTCGGCAGATGCAGTGATGAACTCGAGCCTGTGCAGCAGCCTGGACGACTCGAAACCATCGATCGTCTTCCAAGCCTCCTGCTACAACGGCTCCCCCGAATCGCCAGACAACCTTGCCTATTCGCTCCTACGTAACGGGGCGGTAGCGACGGTTGCGGCATCGAGGGCGTGCTGGTACTACATAGGCGAGAGTGACTTCACGAACTCGGACAGTGCCGGGGGCATCGCCTATCAGTATGCCGGGCTGGTGATGTCGAACAAGAGCTGCGGGCAGGCGATCTCCGATGCCCGACTGAGGGTACCGGCGTGCCTTTGGCAGAACCATCTCGTGTTCAACCTCTATGGTGATCCGTCGGCGGGGTTCGGCGGACCCGTGCCTGGGGCCGTGGCGGGAATGGTTTCGACCGTCACTGGAGAGCCCGTTTCAGGAGCCGTTGTTGAGACAGCGGACCGCGATGCGTCGGCTCTGACGGCAGATGATGGAAGCTATCTACTGCGAGGGCTCGCAGTCGGGGCGCAACAAGTAGTTGTCTCGGCTGAAGGCTTCTGCTCTCAGACTTTCACTGAGGTCCCCGTCAGCCATGCAAGCACTACTAGACTAGATGCCTATCTGTCGCGGGCGTCCTATGGCGCGATAGCCGGACGAGTCTGCGACGCATACGGCGCGCCCCTGCCTGATGCAGTTGTGCGGGTGGAGAACACCGGACTCAGCGCGACCTCGGGCGCTGACGGAAGCTACTTGATAGCTGACGTGCCGGTGGGCCACTACAGGCTCGTGGCATCCAAGCACCCGTTAACTCAGGAGACGATCCCGGAGTGCGCGGTGGCGGAAGGCAGTGTAACGGTGGTGGACGTAATGCTGGCCTGTGAGAGCGGCAGTGCCATCGTCAACGGCGGATTTGAAGAGGAGTTCGTGGACGGCGTGGCCATAGGCTGGACGGCTTATTCGACCGCTGGCTACTCCGGCTTTCCGATGCAAGGCCCTAACTACCGGAAGTACGGCAAGTCTTCGCAGGCCCTGTTGGCGCCTCCGGGCGTGGAGGGCGCGTCAGTCGGCATCTGCCAGGCCGCCAATGTGCTGCCGGGGAAACGGTACTCGCTGGTGGTGTGGGCTCGAGACGGCGTGGAGGGAGAGGACATAGATCCGGCCGGGACGATCGTCTGCCGGCTCGGATATGACCCAACCGGAGGCTCCAACCCAACTGCCCCAAGCGTTGTATGGCGCGCCTGCGATCCAATCCACGATGTCTGGCGAGCAGTATTCACCGACCTGACGCCTCACACCACAACCATGACCGTGTTTCTGGAGGCCAGACGGGCCTCCACAGGCGGCAGTCAAGACTGCTGCGCGTGGTTCGATGGAGCGGCGCTGATCGGCCCGGTGGCCTCGCCCTCTGTGCCCTTGGTGAGCGTTCCCAGCCTCTACATGACCGAGGACGAGGCCCTGTTCGCAACCTGGTCCTGTCCCGATCTTGATATAGCGTCCTATGAGTGGGCTGTGGGTTCGACCGCTGATGAGAGCGGCGTGCTGCCAGGCGGGGAATGGGCCAGTGCAGGACTACAGACTGCTGGCGAGAGGCGGGGAGTGCCTCTGGCAAACGGTGACGCGGTGAAAGTGATCGTTCGGGCCAGAAACCAGGCGGGCGGCCTGAGTGGAATCGGAGCGTCCCAAGCGATCAGAGTAGTCGCGGAAGTCGCGAGCATAGCCGATGCAAAGAGTCTGCCGGATGGCGTGTGGGTGCGCCTGAAGAACGTGCGGGTGAGCAGGATGGGACTTGGGCCTGTCTGCTATGTGCAGGAGGCTGATCGGAGCGCGGGGATCGAGGCTGTCGGCGATCGGTCCCGAATGCCTTACGTCGCGCCGGGGACCAAGGCCACACTGATCGGGCGTCTGGCGAGCCGGGGACCGATGCGGATAATGGCTGATGCCGAACTGATGCCCTCTGTCGTCATCGCCGCTCCACGACCTATTGGGGTTCGCGCGAGCTGGCTCAACGACAGTTCGAGCGACTACACTGGCATGCTCATCATGGTCATTGGCCGCGTCACGAACGCGGCATCTGATGGGTTTGCGGTTGATGATGGCTCAGTCCCCGGAGGCATCCCCGTGATCCGTGAGACACCCGTGCCCGTTGATGTGGGTGGGTTCGTCAGGGTCATCGGGATCTGGACTCCGGACGGGCTCGTGCTATGCGGCGAGGGGGATCTTGCCAAACTGAACTGAGCGCGCCGGCCTGGTAAGGACAAGCTCATCGACTACTGTGCCGTCAGCCTTGACCGTCCTGGTGGTGAGCGTGGTCGCGGTAACTTCTATGACCATATAGTTGGGCTGAGTCAGCGGATTATAGAAGAAGGCGTTGTGCTTGTGCCTTGATACTCTGCGGTAGGTCTTGGTGCCGCTGCGGCCGATGACGTAGTAGACTACGCCGCCGATCGGACGCGTGCGCGCGACCGCGTGGTCGTGACCGCTCAGCACAAGATCGACGCCGTGCTTCTCAAACACAGGGGAAAACGCCTTCCTGATTGCAGTATTGTCTCTGCCGCGCATCAGCGAGTAGGTAGGCTTGTGGAAGAGGACGATCCTCCAAGTGGCGTCTGAGGCAGCCAGGTCAGCATCCAGCCAGTCGCGCTGTAATGCCAGCCCGTTACGCAGCCTCTGCTCACTTGTCTGGCTATCAAGCACCACGAAGTGGACAGAGCCGTAGTCCCAGGAGTAGACCTGGTTCTTGAGCTTCTTCGGGCCGTTCTGGGGGAGACGGAACTGCGCGTTCCAGAAGGCTGGTCTGCGTGTATCCCATGAGCCAATAGTCTCGTGGTTTCCGAACGCGGGCATGACCGGGATTGTGTCGACCACCCCCGCCGCTGCGGCAAACCAGTCATTCCAGTGCCCGCCACTCTGCCCGACATCGACCATGTCGCCGGTCATTACCATGAACCGTGTGTCCGGGTTCGCCCGGAAGGCGTTGTGCACGGTCTTGCCCCACGTTGAGTAAGGCGAGCGCCCGCCTGCCACGCTCTGGCTGTCACCGAATGCCAGGAACTTGAACTTTTCGGCGGTAGGATCGGCGGTTACGAATGTGTGGGTTGGACTCCAGACAACGCCGTCCCCAACCCTGTAGGCGTAACGTGTGCCAGGGGTAAGGTCTGTCAGCTTCGACGTGAAAAGACGGGACCTGCCGAGGTCGGTGATGAAGTCCGATGGGCTGGCCACGATCCTGCGCGCATCGCTGGCTACCGAGTCCCCTTCCTGGAACTGCACGAAGCCCATGGTCACAGACGGATCCGTGCGCCAGGTAATGGTCATGCTGGTGGCGGGATTGCCAGTCCAAGTGAGGGTAATATGATCCGGTCGAGCCGTAGGGCTGAAGCGCGCGGCCTGGACGCTGACGTTCGAAGGGCAGGCAAGCGTGAGCACAAGCAGCCAGGGCAGTATCAGAACAAGACGTCTCACTTGTGTTCCGCCTTCGGCTGCTCTATGATCCAGCGAACGGCATCGGTCAGGTCTTCCGCCACAAAGTCCGGGGCGCGAGGGCTTGCGTGGATGCTCTCACGCGTGAGCGTGCCCGTGAGCACCGCAACGGTTCTGCATCCGGCAGTGCTGCCAGCGACAATGTCCTTGCCGTTATCGCCGACCATGAATGAGTTCTCAAGTTCAATGCCGTGCTCTCTCGCCGCCTGCAGGATCAGCCCCGGTTCGGGTTTTCGGCAAGTACAACCGTCAGAAGCCATGTGCGTGCAGTAGTAGAACCCGGCGATGCGGCCGCCAACCTCGTTGACCTGCCGTGTAATCTCGTCCTGAATGGCCAACAGGTCTTCAGGCGAGACGAGGCCCTTCGCCACGCACTGCTGATTCGAGATCACAATCACCTCGAAACCAGCGTCGTTGAGCTTGCGGACAGCTTCAGGAACGTAGGGGAAGACTCGAAGTTCTCGTAGGGACTTGACGTAGTCGTCACGGTCCTCGTTGATGACTCCGTCGCGGTCCAGGAAGACTGCTTTTGGCATGCCGAGGTTAGTTCTCCGGATTGATCATACGAGTATAGAGCAAGTGGCCTATCACGAGGTGGACGTCCTCGATCCGCTGCATACTGTCGCTCTTGACGACGATCGACTTCTGCGCGAGCTTGGCAAGCTGCCCGCCCGAGAAGCCGGTGAGACCGATAGTCACGCCGCCCATTTCATTTGCTTTCTTTACTGCGTTCAAAACGTTGGGCGAGTTCCCGCTGCCACTGATTGCGACGACGACGTCGCCCGGGTTCAGGAGGCTTTCGATCTGCTCCGCATATATGCAATCATAGCACGTATCGTTCGCCCAGGCGGTGATTAACGGGATGTTCTCCGTGAGCGAGATGACCTTGAAGCGCTTGCCGGTGTACTCCTTGACGGACTTCTGCATATCCTCCGCGATGTGGGTGGCGTTGGCCGCGCTGCCGCCGTTGCCAAGGAAGAAGACTTGCCTGTCTTCGGCATGAGCTTTGCGCAGGATGCCGGTGATCTCGTCGATCTCTGCCTCATCGAGCGCAGAGATGGCTTCCTTGACCGCGATCAGGTAGTCCTTAGTCAGCGACATCTCCTACCTCCTCACGTTGAATATGACTTTTGATCCGTCCCTGGCGAGCGTAATGGGCAGTTCGCGCAGATCGCCGAGCTTCTTTCTGACGGCCGAACGGTTCTCAGGCGGCGTGCAGACGAGGAAGAATCCGCCCCCGCCCGCGCCCGTGATCTTGCAGCCGAGCGCGCCAGCTGAGATAGCCTTGTCGAGCAGTTCATCAATCTGTGGGTTAGTGATGTTGCTTGCGAGCTGCTTCTTCTTCTGCCAGCCATCACGAAGCGTCTGGCCGAGAGAAGCTATTGCGCCCGTCTTCAGATGCCTGGCAAGCTCATCGCTCTGATCACGCATCTCGGTCAGGACCTTCATCCTGCTGGCGATGTTGCTCCTCTGCTCTGAGAGCACATCCGACGACTTGCGCGTAACGCCCGTGTAGAACAGAAGCAGGCTCTCGTTAAGACGCTGCCTGGCGCTCTCTTCCAGCGCTATCGAGCTGACCTCGACTTCCTCATTCGGGTAGAACCTGAAATGCCTCAACCCTCCGTACGCTGCTATGTACTGATCCTGTTTGCCGATAGGCTTGCCGAGAACGTCGATCTCTATTCGGCAGGCTTCGCGCGCCAATCGTTCGGCATTCACGAACTCGCCTTTGTAGGCGTAAAGTGCGTTCAGCAGGCCGACGGTCACAGTGCTGGATGAGCCCAGTCCGGAACCTTCCGAGGGCACGTCGGCCATCGTCGAGATTTCAATGCCTCTGTCGACCCCCACCAGGCGCATGGCCTCGCGAGCCAACTCGTGCTGAATCTCGTGGACCGACGGGACCATCTCGGTCTTGGTGTAGCCGACGCGGATCAGGTCGTCGAAACGCTCCTTAACGACGACATAGATATACTTGTCGATCGCGCTGGAGACGACGCTGCCGTAGTCCTTGTCGTAGAACCCTCTCAAATCTGTCCCACCGCCCGCGAAGCTGATGCGCAGTGGAGTCTGGGTTATGATCACGCCTGAGGGCCTCCTATCTACCAACTGATTCTACCACATGCCCGTATGCCATCCAAACAGGATTGACCCACAAAAGGGTTCCAGGCATGTTTCATCGAACACAGCATAGAGAGTGCTGGCCACTGTCCCAGGTTCCGGCTGCAGACATAGAAAAGAGGAAAGCCATTATGTCACGAGTTTTCAACTTCAACGCTGGCCCCGCCGCATTGCCCCTGCCTGTCCTTGAGAAGGCACAGGCAGAGTTACTGGACCTCGCCGGCAGTGGTATGTCGGTCATGGAGATGTCGCACCGCTCAAAAGAGTATGCGGCGGTCAACGATCAGGCTGAGGCAAACGTCCGCAGGCTCTTGGGAGTCTCTGATGACTACGCCGTTCTGTTCCTCCAGGGGGGAGCCAGTCTGCAGTTCGCGATGATCCCCATGAACCTCCGCCGGCCTGGCAAGAGCGCCGATTTCGTTGATACGGGCAGTTGGGCCTCGAAAGCGATCAAAGAGGCCAAACTCACCGGGGCGGCCAACGTGGTCTGGTCAGGCAAGGAAGAGAGCTACATGCGCGCGCCGAAGCAGGCGGAGCTGAAGCTGAGCCCCGATGCAGAGTATGTGCATATTTGCTCGAACGAGACCATTGGCGGAATCCGATTCCCCGAGTTCCCGACGACACAAGCGCCGCTGGTTGCTGATATGTCCAGCGAGATCATGTCCCGCGTGATCGACGTGAGCAAGTTCGGGATGATCTACGCCGGAGCACAGAAGAACATCGGCCCATCCGGGCTGGCACTGGTGATCATCCGGAAAGATCTCATCGAGCGCACGCCGGATACTGTTCCGATCTTCCTACGCTACGCGACGCACGCGGAAGAGAAGAGCCTCTACAACACCCCGAACACATGGGGAGTTTATGTGCTCAAGCTCGTCACGGACTGGATGGAGAGCCTCGGGGGAGTCGCAGGCATGCAGAAGATTAACGAGAAGAAGGCGGCGACCTTGTACGGCCTGATCGACTCCAGCGACTTCTGGCGATCCCCAACGGACAAAGACAGCCGCTCGATTATGAACGTAGTCTGGCGGCTGCCGAGCGAGGAACTCGAGGAGCAATTCGTGAGCGAGGCCAAGAAAGCCGGCATGATCGGACTGAAGGGCCATCGCAGCGTGGGAGGCATCCGCGCATCGATCTACAACGCCGTCCCGCAGGAGGCAGTAGACGCGCTGGTGGCGTTTATGAAGGAGTTTGAGAAGAAGAACGGGTAGGTCCGGCGCGGATAGCGGATAGCTGATAGCTGATGGCCCGGGGGAAATCCCGGGCCATCTTTGCAGCGAGAACAGGCGAGCAGTGTAAGCACAGCTGCTCCCGTCACACGTGCTGTGGGACGAGCTTAGGCTTGGAGATGGTCTCCCGGTCCTGCCCTATGCTTACAGCGGATCAAACAGGAACGTGCACGGCCTCGTCCCGGCACTCTCCAGGGCGGACGATCTGACGGTCATGTTCAGCTTCCTCCCGAGGGCGTTCTGCAGGTGGTGCTTGATGTGCCCGCCGCAACAGTAGCAGTAGGTGACGGAGACGGGGTCACCGGCTTTTGGCAGGCACACGCATCTGTAGCTTTCGAGGCCCTCCGGAGCGAAGCTGACCAGGACGCGGCCGTCGTTCTGCATCGTCACACTGTGGCCGAAGACGAACCTGGCCTCGTTGGCAGCTTCAATGCGGTCTTCCAGGCTCTCGTGCTTCTTGGCGATGCCCTTGCTGACCTCGAGTCGCTTGCCACCAAGGCAGCACGCGCAGGCTTCGCGCACGGCATGGCGGGTATTGGCATCCAGCAGCTCGTCCATCTTAGCCATCGCCTGTCGCATCCACGCGGCCTTCTTCTGGGGGGTCCAGCTTTTGCGGACGTCCTCGCCACCCTCGATGATCTGGCCGATGATCGCCTGATCTATCCCTGCGCTCGCAAGCTTGTCGGCGAGGACCTTAATCCTGCCGTATTCGTAGTCCGCCATTGGTTTCCTCCTTAGTCAAGGTCACTTGCCCTCTTCTCACTGATCGTGGGGCTGCGCTTCATGATTATACGTCAACTCAACTCGGGCGGCCGCAGGAACTGTGGGTAAATCATGAATAGACCGTCTCGCCGGTTCACGGCTGGGCGAGCCGGTACTACAGACATGGTGCAACTGCAATGGAAGAACGAGTGGAGACAATGGACGAACTCGAGGGGCTGCGCAAGGACTGGTGGCTCTACATGCTCCTCGGGGTCGGTTTGGTAATACTGGGGCTGTTGGTGATAAGCACCCCAGCCATTACGGCAGTGGCAGTCACGACTGTTGTCGGCATTCTGCTCATTGCCAGTGCCATAGTGCAGGGCGTGTATGCGTTCAAGTTCTACGCGAAACCCGGGCGGACACTTCTGCAGGTGTTCGTGGCGATACTATACGCTCTTGCCGGGGTAGCCTTGCTATCGCGCCCGATCATCGGAGCCGTCACACTGACGATACTGCTCGCGATCTACTTCTTTGCAAAGGGCATAGTCAAGATCGTGGCGGCGTTCGAGATGAGACGCCATCTACCGCACTGGGGCTGGATGCTCTTTGGAGGCATCCTGTCGCTGATCCTGGGGCTGCTGATAGCGGCGAGTTGGCCGAGTTCGGCGCTCTGGGCAATAGCGCTGCTGCTGGGCATCGACCTGATGGTCGCCGGGTGGACGATCATCGTTCTGAGCGTGTCCGCACACGCAGCATTCGGACGCACGCAGAGGTTAGCGGGGCAGCACTAGCGCGATCGGCAACTGTTGTAGTCGGCGTCTCTGACGCCGTCCGAGGGGTCAGAGACCCCTGCTACAGCGCCTCTGCTAGACGATCATGTCCTCGCTGGAGGCGCGGAGGCTGATCTCGCCGGCCTCGTCGAGCTGGCGGGCGATGTTGACGATTCGGCTCTGAGCCGCTTCTACATCTCGCAGCTTGACAGGTCCGCTCGCCTCGAGATCCTCCTGCAGGGTCTCGGCGGCGCGCTGGGACATGTTGCGGAAGAAGACGTCTCTCACCGTCTCCGGCGAGCCTTTCAGGGCCAATCGCATATCGTCCTGAGGAACGTCTCGCAGGATCACCTGAATGGACCGATCGTCGAGGTTGAGGATGTCCTCGAATACGAACATCTTCTCCTTGATGCGCTCGGCGACGCCCTCGTCGATGCGCTGAAGATATTCGAGTATCTTCTTCTCGGTGGATCGACCGGCGTTGTTGAGAATGCGTACTACCGAGTCGTTGCCGCCGACTTCGGTGAATGCGGCGCTGTCGGACTCCTTCATCTGCTGGAGCAGGACCTCGGAGACTTTGTTGACGACGTCGGGATCAGTCGGCTGCATCATCGTGAGTCGCAGCGCCGATTCCCCCTGGAGGTGCTCGGGAAGCGAGGAGATCACCTGGGCGGCGTGGTCCGGCGCCAAGTGACCCAGAACCAGCGCCACTATCTGCGGCCGCTCGTATCGCAGCCCCTGGGCAAGTTGGCGAGCGTTGATCGTTTGCAGTGTGCGGACCGCTCCGGCATTACTGGTACCGGATGATAGCCGTGAGAGCACTTCCCGGGCCTTGCTCTCGCCGAAGACCTGTTCGAGGACCTCGCGGGCGTATTCGTGCCCACCCATCGCCGTGTCTTCATAGAGCGCTTTCCGGCAATCTTCGAGGACCCGCTTCTTGAGCTCCGGCCTGATACGCTTGCGGCGGACGATCTCGGCCGTCAGCCGCTCAACCTCGTCCGGGCTCATCTGCTGAAGGACGGCGGATGACAGGTCTGCTCCAAGTGATATGAGTAGAACAGAAGCCTTCCCGATCCCAGACAGGGGCATCCCCGCAGAATCCGGGACATCGGCTCTCTTGGCTTCCGGTGCTTCAACGCGCATAGGTTTCCTCTACATCAATCATCGGAATCTAACCCGCTCAAGTTTAGGTAACCCTCGCGCTGCAGGTTTCGTATATGGATGTGGCGAACACAGCCGCAGTAAGCATGACCGAAAGCAACACACAACCAACTATACCCGCTCCAGCACCGGAGAACCTCGAAAAGAGGTTGTTCGGCGTCAGCCTCCGAGCGATTCTCATCGGGCTCGCCTCGACGGCGCTGGTCGATCTGTGGGTCCACTCGGCCGAACTCGTTCCGCGCAACAACACCGCGATCGTCAACACCTCGATCCCGGTCGGGCCGTTCAATGTGCTGTTCGCACTTGTGATCGTGAACGTGCTCATCACACGGCTCGCGCCAAGATGGCGTCTCACTTCGCAGGAACTGCTGACTATCTACGTGATGTGCGCGGTCTCGACTGTGCTCTCATCATCGGGCGGCATCCATTTTCTGATCCCGACCATCACCGCGGTCCACTACTTCGGCAACGCGAACAATCAATGGGCGGAGACCTTCGGCAAGGCAGTGCCGGACTGGCTGACTCAAAATGACCCTGATGCGCTCAAGGCATTCTACCTTGGCAGCAGCCAGGTGGATCTGTCGCGATGGGCGACTGAGATCGCCATTTGGTCCGCATTTCTCCTGGTCTTTGCCTGCGCCACGCTGTGTCTCTCGCTGATACTGCGAAAGCAGTGGATCGAGTCCGAGCATCTGCCCTTCCCGACGGTGACACTGCCTCTGGAGATCGCAAGCGAGAAGACGCCGCTTTTCCGCAACTCGCTCTTCTGGATGGGCTTCGGGCTGCCTTTTCTGATCGTGTGCTGGAACACATTCCAGGCGAATTACCCGGCCCTGCCTGGGTTCAGCCTGCGGGGAATCGACGTCACCAACAGCATAACCTCGCCCCCGTGGAACGCGATGGGGAGGCTGAAGTTCACGTTCTTCCCATTCGCCGTTGGCATCGGCTATCTGCTCTCCACGGAGGTAGTATTCAGCGTCTGGTTCTTCTACGTTGTGAGCAAGCTCCAGGCAGTCTTCGGCTCAGCGATGGGCTGGACGATTGGAACGGACCCGCAGAGCACTTTCCCGTATCTAACGTTCCAGGGTTCAGGCGCATTCCTGGGCCTGGCCGTGGCAAGCATCTGGATATCGCGCCACCACCTCAAGAAGGTTTTCGCGTCCAGTTTCGGTCTGGGCCCTGATTTTGACCCGTTGGCGCGAAAGGCCGTCTATGGGCTGGCCGCCAGCGCCGTGGCAATGGTGACATTCACAGTCGTCGCGGGAGCATCCAGGCCCGTCGCGGCGCTCTTCGTGCTGCTGGTTCTGCTCTATCTGGTTGCAGCGACTCGCATTCGGGCCGAGACGGGCAATGCGTGGCCGGCCGGCCCGGAGGTGGATGCGTTCAGGTTGATGGTCACAGTCGGCGGGAGCGCCGCGTTCAGCACATCGGAGTTGACTGCCCTTTCCTACGTGCGGGCGGCTACGGCAGGACAGGACTTCAGGGGGGTCTGCATGCCCCACGAACTCGACGGGCTGAAGATAGCCGATTCAGCCGGAATAAAGCCTGGCAAGCTCGCGGGCGCGATGGTCCTGGCGATCGCCTTCGGCGTGGTCGTTTCCTTCATCATCGCCCTGATCGTCTGGACGCACCTGGGAGGACTGGCGAAGGCTGATCCCTGGCGAACAACCGCCGGTCAGCGGACGTTTGTACAACTCTCAAGCTGGCTCACGAGCCCAGTGAGGCCCAATGGCGGCGGCATGTTCGGAATAGGATTCGGGGCGGTATTCACTATGTTTCTGGCATGGATGCGCACGCGCTACGTCTGGTGGCCGTTCCACCCCGTAGGCTACTGCATGTCCAACACGTTCACTGCCTACAACCTCTGGTTCCCATCGCTGATCGCGTGGCTGGCAAAGGTCATGCTCACGCGATCGGGAGGGATGAAGCTCTACAGGCAGGCGCTGCCGTTCTTCCTAGGCCTGATCGCCGGCGACTTCATCGGGGGAGGACTCACGACGCTCATCGGGTGCCTGACCTCGATCAACGTCTATCCGATGAACTGGTAGCTATTGACAGTCACCGGTTGCCGGTATAGAATATAGGAGCCTCGGGGACGTGGCGGAATGGCAGACGCGCTTGGTTGAGGGCCAAGTGAGCTTAAGCTCATGTGAGTTCGACTCTCACCGTCCCCACCAATTGAGAGTCGCCGATCCGACCGGCGGCTTTTTCGTTTTGTGTCCTCTGGAACTGCCCCATCCTGAGCGCGTCTCGGTCTTCGACATTTGCATCACAGAAAGACACTATCCAATGAGAAGACTGGTTCCCTTTCTGATTCTTTCCATCTGGCTCCTGGCTGCCGCGTGTGCATCGTTCGCGCAGGCTGGCGACAAGACGCCTGCTGCCGACGAAGTGCAGGCCGAGTTCGCGATGCCCATCTACCGCAACCCTTCGAAGGCCGAGCTTACGGTGGTCGTCCCCAAGGCGATGGCCGAACTGCGCGCCGCTTCGGTCTCCGTTGTCTCTCCCGAGGGTAAGGAGGTCTGGAACGGGAGCTTCAGGCTCTCACCCGGCCGCAACGCCTGTGTCCTGAAGAACATCGGCTCCATTTCTCCGGGACGCTATATGGCCACGGTCACGGTAGGGAAGACCTCGATGAAGCGCATGCTGCGCATCGAGCGCATCCCCGCAATGTCGCGGCCCACCGGTCCCATCGGCTTTCGCAAGATCTTCTTCACGCCCGATGACTGGCTCTTCAAATCGATCCGCAACCTCGAGATTCGCTATTCCAAGCCCAAGCTTACGGAGGCCTACCACTCCTCCAGTCCCGACGTGGTGAACCTCTACGGCTCCTCCTTCGGCCGCACCGTCGACGGCACCTACGTGATCCGGGGTGTTGAGCACCCCTACCGCCGCGGCTATCTCTATTCCAGCGAACCCCGTAACTTCACGGTTCAGAGCCCGTCTCCCGATGGCCCATATGTGCCTGTCGAGACCGTGCCTAAGATAGAACCGTCGAAGGACATCTTCAAGAGTTACCATATCCTCGGATGGGCGGACGGAGGCCGTCAGTATGAGATGTATGACCCCGCCACTCACGGCACCTACGCCTTGAGCGACATCGGTATCATCCAGAACATAGAGGCCTACGACTTCGGCTGCGTAAAAGCCGGTTATCGCACCTACTGGGTCGTTGCGAATACTTCGTCCGGCAAAACTGTTTTCCTCCGAAACACGCCGCTCTTCCGCGACGTTCCCCTCTACGGTGGCGACGATTTCGACAATGGCTTCACCACCAACGACAACTTCGGTAACTCGTGGCTCTCGGAAGATGGCAAAACGCTCTACCTGGCCCGGGGCCAGACCGTACGCCGTTTCGCTCCCTACGACGTGCCTTACGATCTGCTGCCCAACAGTAGCCGCATACTCACCATCTACAGTACCGCCGACGGCGTCGACTGGCATTACTGCCACTCCATCTCTTCGTGCGGTCCTATCGACGACCCGTTCTCGCAGCAGTACGGCGCCGACATTCAGTTCCTGCCTGACGCCGGGCTCCATCTCGCTTTCGTCAACGCCTACGACAGCAAGAGCCAGCAGATCTATCTCGACCTGAAATACAGCCGCGACGGCATCAATTTCTACGACTTCACCGACCCCGAACCGTTTGCCAAGACCGCCAATCCCTTCGACTGGTACTTTGGCGAGTTGTTCACCTCACATATTGTCCAGGTCGGCAACCGGTACTATCAGCTTGCCTCCGGCTCCTCGCTACCGCACTATTTCGCCGAGCCCCTGTTCCGCCACAACTCGCAGAGCGAGATTACGGCCGAGGATTTCAAGTCCCTCTTCGCCAACCGCCGCTTCGCCGAGAGCCTTCCTTACTTCGAGTCGCTGGGCGGCTGGGAAGGTTTGGCCAAGCACGCGCGCAACGGCCATTACTCCGTGGGGGTGATGTCCTACCGTGCCGACGGCTGGTTCGGCGTCCGTGCCGGCAGCCGCGAGGGCGTCTTCGTCACCCGTCCCATCAAGGGAGGCGGCGCGCTCTCCGTCAACGCCTGTGTCGCCAAAGGTGGCCTGCTCTGCATAGAACTGCTGGATGCGAAGGGCCGTGTGCTCCGCGCCGCCACCATCCGGGGAGACAGCATCAAATCCCCTGTCTTTGCGATGCCGGAAGGCGATTTCTGCCTCCGCGTCACTATGCGCCGCACCGACCTCTACACGATGTATATCGAACCGCGACCCCCTGTCGGTCGCAAGTGATCGATCCTCACTAACCTGGATTATGCATGAAGTGCATAATCCAGGGCTCGGAGAGCGAGATTGACTGCCCATCATATACCCATATAGTGTTCTACTGATCTCAAAGCCTTTGTTATTGGAGCATTTGATGAAACACGTGCAGTACACAACCTGGTGATTGCGGAGCCCGTGGGCATGGGGAAGACATACATCCCCTCGCGATCTACGCCGGTGTCGTTGTGGAAGATCTGGTCCACTTTGGTCGTGCAGAGCTGGTCCTTGATGGTGACGTCCACGTAGTGATATCTCACCGTGAAGAGCTGGTCCGGGACCAGGATGCCCGAGTGCTCCGCAGCGCACTCAAGCCGCTCTGGGGCAGTGAGGACCGTTTCCGCCTCCCGGATCATCGGTCTCGGGACTCTCGGTGGGAGAGTGGAGTTTCTGAAGCTGGAGAACCTGGACCCAGGGCCCCGATCCTCACTGCAACCCGTCTCTGGCTCCTCGATGAGCACCATTGGGACTCCCACCTCACCGCCCTCTGCCCTGGCTGCGGACACCGATTCGTCGTCAGAAACGAATGGATCGGGCAGGAGATCACCTGTCCACTCGACGGCTGCGAAGAGCCCCTCAAGCTGAACCCCTTCGTCTGCGACCTGAGCGACTGGCTACACTGAGCAAAAGCGGAGGAATCAGCCCGCTCGCGTGCAAGTAGTCAGTAGGCAGGCAGCGCTGGACCTGCGCTGGAGGGAGAGATGGGTAAGCCGCGAGCAGAGCGCCGGAGAGTCGTATGCCGCCCCGCAAGGTCTGCGTGGCTCAGGGCGATATCGCGGCTGTGGCAGAGATGGCAGTGGCCGGTGGTGCTGGCGCTGGGGGCACTGGCGTTGGGACTCGGCTGTGTCGGCTTCGGGAAGCTGTTCGCCCGGATCCACGAGCACCGCACGCCACTGGACATCCTCTACCTCTCGATTCAGCTCTTCGTGCTGGAGTCCGGGTCGGTTGTGGGACCCAAGACGTGGGAACTGGAGGTTGCCCGTATCCTCGCCCCAGCGCTCAGCTTCTGTGCCGCTATGGGAGCCCTGGCCGCTATCCTCCACGAGCATTTCCGTGCAATCCGGCTGTGGCGTCTGAGGAACCACGTGATCATCGGAGGTCTGGGCCGGAGGGGCCTGCTGCTTGCACGCGCATTCGCAGAGTGCGGCGAGCGGGCGGTGGTGATAGAGCAGGACGCCAACGCCCCGTTACTTGACCAGTGCCGCCAGGCGGGTGCGGAGGTGCTTATCGGCAGCGCGTGCGACGCCGGGACGCTGCGCACCGCGGGAGTGGACCGCGCGCGAAGCCTCATATGCGTCTGCGGCGAGGACGGCGCAAACGCCGAGATCGCGGCCAATGCTCGGTCGCTGTGCGTAGAAGCCGGGTCCGTCCTCAGCTGCTTCGTCCACATTACGGAACCCGAGCTGTGCCGTCTTCTTGGCGAGAGGCAGGTAGAGGCCGCCGGCGAGGCGCGGTTCAGGATGGAGTTCTTCAGCATCTACCAGTCTGGCGCGATGGCGATGCTCAAGCGGCATCCGATCCCCGCCGCTTCGCGCCTCTCCTCCGAGGAGCCACCTCATATCTTGCTGGTGGGCCTTGGGCGCATGGGCTGGAGCTTCCTGGCTCACGCGGCAAGGCAGTGGTGGTCGGCTCACAAAGGAGACGGCGGACGCCTCCGGGTGACCGTCGTGGATCGCCTGGTGGAGGAGAAAACGGAGTCTGTGCAGCTACGGTATCCTCGCTTAGCGCAGGCTTGCGAGCTCAGGGGGGTACGGGCCGATGTAGGCTCCCCCGGGTTCGACCGGGGCGAGTTTGCGTTCGACGACGAGGGCAAGTGCGTGATCGACGCTGCCTATGTCTGCCTCGACGACAACGCGCTTGGGCTGACCACCGCTCTGAAGCTGCTCAACCTGACCAGAGCGCACAGGGTTCCCATTGTCGTTAGGCTGAGCGAGGATGCCGGCCTTGCCGAACTGCTCAAGAGCAACGTCGACGGAGAAGACGGACTCGAGAACCTGCACACGTTCGGGCTGCTGGATGTCACATGCCAGCCGGACCTGGTGCTCGGCGGGGTCCACGAGGTCATGGCGCGCGCGGTGCACGAGGGCTACCTCGAGGATCGCCGGAATGCCCACGACACGCCCGAGGGTAACCCCTCGATGGTCTCATGGGAGGATCTACCCGAACGGCTGAGGGAATCGTGTCGCCGCCAAGCCGACCATATCTGGGAGAAGCTCAGCGCCGTTCGCTGCGGTGTGGCGCCGCTCTCGGACTGGGAGGCGGAGAGCTTCAGGTTTACCAATGACGAGGTGGAGCAGCTGGCACAGATGGAGCACGACAGATGGATGGACGATCTGCGTTCCCAGGGCTGGCGCTTTGCCCCGGGAAAGAAGAGCGAGAGGAACAAGACCCACCCCTGCATTCTCCCCTGGGAGCAGCTTCCCGATGACATCCGAGACATTGACCGCAACGCCGTCCGCTGCATTCCGCACGAACTCACAAGGGCGGGGCTGGAGATCCGGCGCGTGGCGACGGCTGAGTCAGAGATGAAGGAGACGGTGTGATTGACCATCAGACAAGCCAGGCTCAAGCGACGGCGCCCTTGGCCGGACATCGCTAGTGCTCTACTGCCTGATCCGCAGGAAGAACGACAGAGGTGTCGATATCAGCAAGAAGAAACAGGGCTTCTGGGTCTTGGTTTGCGTACGGGAGAGCCTCAAGGATCAGCACGTCGACCCCGAGGACGTAGAGATCGTTGATGCGGGTGAGTAGCGACAGCCTGGCGATCGGCGTGTGGCACGAGGCGTAACGGGTCAGCCATGACATAGACATATCACCGTGCGCCATACGTCCGACGGTGGCTCGGATGTTCGAGGAACACGGAAAGCCGTTGAAGAAGAACTACTCAGTGATCAATGAGCTTGCAGACAAGGGCGCAGCATTCCAACGGCTCGCGTCAGCCGCGCTACCCGGAAGCGGTAGTGCGCAGGATGAGGTCCTGGATCATCCACGAGTTAGCAATCTGGAGTTCTGTGAACCTGGACGGGGCCAAGCGCTCGAGATACCATTCAATGTCTCTCACGTTGTAGCCAAGGTTCAAGCCACCGACGCGCGCGAACTCCCCGAGAGCTGCTCTGTAAGCGGAGAAGTCCACTCCGATCAGGTTCAGCACGTGACACATTAGCCAGGTCCACACTACCTGTTCGTTGTCACAGGTGAGGGCCGGACGCAAAGCCTCCAAGGATGCCTTGGCTGCATCGTACCGGCCAAGCCAGATCTGGACTTCGGCTCGGGACAGACCCGCTCCCGTGTGCGCGGGGTCGCGGCTGATGGCCTCGCCGTAGTCGGTGACAGCTGCCTCCAGTTCTCCAAGGAGGGCGTGCGCATCCCCTAGTCCGGAGTAGAAGTTGCCGAGAGCCTCCTCGGTACCGCAACTGATCGCTCTCGTATAGGCGTCCGCGCCCAACTGGAGAGCTTCCCTCGACGCAGCCGACCTGCCCCAGCGCATAGCGGTCACAGCCAGACGAATGTAAGCGTCGGCGGCTCCCGAACAGCCCTCGAGGAAATCGCGGCCCCTGGCAACCGCCTCATCTGCCCGCTCCTGTTGGAACATCTGATCAATCTCTGCGAGCCTCAACCCGTCCAGGCAGCCGCGAGCCTCTGTCTGCAGATCCCCAACGTCCATATCACAAGCCATCTCCAAGAAGCATTCAGCGACAGCTATGGCCCCAGGCAGGTCATCCGCCTGGGCACAGTTGGCCACACGGGTGTGGAAGACGGCAACCAGCCATTCCACCTGAGCTTCCATACCGCGGGCGTAGCCGATGCGAGATGAGATACGCAGTGCATCTCGCAGGTGAGACTCCGCCAGACTAAGCTCGCCCAGCCTGTGATAGAGGTTGCCGAGAACGCCGTTCCAATGGCTCTCGTGACGAGCGTCTCTGGTCTCTCTGGCGATAGCCACAGCTTCGTGGTAGTGCAGGATCGCGCGTTCACGGTGCTCGTGATGCCTTACGTCGGAGATGAGTGCGCTGTAAATATTGCCGAGACCGCCATTCCAGATGCCCTCATGGGTTCTCATTCCTGACTCCCGGCTGAAGGCGATTGCTTCCCTGTAGTACTCCTGCGCCTCCTCATACCTGCCCTGACCACACAGAGCGTTGGCCAGATCTCCCGCGTTCTCAGACTGAAGTGCCGGGTTCGGGTTAGCCGCCAGGAGTTCCTCGGCCCGACGGTGATACGCAAGAGCGCCGTCCAAGTCGCTCATGTAGAACGATATGTCGCCCAGCGCGACCGTGAGCATTATCTCGCACTCGGGGTCCGCCGCCTTGGAAAGCAGAGGCAGCGCGTCCAAGTAGGCCTGCTTCGCTTCCGACAACTCCGCCAGGTTGCGGCGGACCTTGCCCAAGAGGACGTGGAGGACTATCCTTTGCTTGGGTGACACGTTCCCGGCCAGGAACCGGCTACACATATCGGCTAGCAGCAGGAAATGCCCCCACCAGTAGAGGCTATCGTATATGCCGGAATCAATGAAAAGAGCTGTTGCCGACTCTGCCTCGTCGGCAGACAGAAGATGATCCAGTGCCATCAGCTGCGGCTGAATGTCCTCGATCGAAGTTCTGTCGTGCGGTGCGGGAACCGGCAGGCTCAGGTAGAACTCCGCCGCTTGTTGGTGAAGCGAGTGCTTGCAGTGCGCGCTTCCATCCTGGGGGATCCGGCTGTAGGCATACTCGCAATCCAAGGGGTGCATAGCGAACAGACCGCGGTCGCAACTAGCGACGTGGTTCACCCGCAAACGGTTCAGTATCGCCTCCACCGGCAGCGACGGCAGAAGGAAACGCACGCCGCCCACAGACACCGGATGCCTGTAGACCGCCAAGACCTCCATTACGCGCCGATCCTCATCAGATGGCAGACTTGTGTAGAGACTGCGTCTAGGGTCCTCGAGGAACGCCGCGAACCGAGCGTCATCCGCCACGTATGTGCTCAGTGTCCAGGCACGGCCCGACAGAAGAACGCCTATCAGTGTCTCTAGGGTGCGCGGCACGCACCCACAGCGGCGGACGACCTCCCCCAGAAGCTCATCCGGAGCAGCTTTGGCCCCTAGCGAGCCGTCCGGGTCCAGCTCTCGAAGAAGAGCCTTTGCCGCTTCGGCAGGCAACCCGGCATCCAATGAGACCTCCTCTCTCAGGCCGACCACACTCCCCTCGACCTCCGGTGAGAGCACCAAGTTGCGCCGGCTCGTTGCCAGAAGAAGAGCATCGTGCCTGAACTGCAGACACGCCTCGACGAACTGCCGCAGGGGAGCGAATTCCTCCACGACCCGGCCGTCCTCGTCCAGAATGCTCTCGAAGTTGTCCAGCACGATCAGCCGCCGCCCTCGCTTGAGTGCCTGATTGTACAGCATGTCCAGCCCGTCATCAACCGACCTCTTATTCGCCCACCTAGCCAGCAGTTTGTCAGATTCGTCCTCGGCGAGGGTGCGAGCGATAAGCTGGACAATTACATCGAGAGAGCGCGACTTTGTCTCGTTGAGCTGCACGAAGACGATGCTGTCAACACCCTCCCCCGGGTCCTGAACCGGTTGGCTTCCCCAGTCCTGCTCAATGTGCCGGATCAGCTTCGCTACCAGGGCGGTCTTCCCGGAGCCACCTCGCCCACAGACCAAGACCACGCGGAGCCCTCTGTCATCGAGATGCCCTTGAATCCTGTGTAGTTCCGCGACCCGGTCCTGGAAATGCCGTGTCTTGGCCTCCGGCACTGGCCCCACAACTCGCTCCCGGACATCCCGACTCCGGGCTCCTGCTCTGTTCTCGGCCACCACGCTCAGTGAGGCAAGAACCTCGGCAGCGAGGTTGTCCGGACTGCTGAAGAATCCGACCCACTTGGTCTGCTGGAGTTCCTCTCTCAAGGCCCTGATCCGTTCGCCATCAGCTTCACTGTCACGAAACTTCTCGGGCCACTCGAGGCTCTCGTCGAGAAGAAACACCAGTGTCGGGATGCCGCACTCAACGGCCCTCCGGTACTCCAGTTCAGTAATGGAGCGGTCGCGGTCCGGAGGGGGTCTGAAGCCGTACCGCCAGGCGAATAGCCCAACGTAGACATCGCACGATGCTACATCACGCAGGCACTCGTTGAGTGGCTGCTCATCAGTCGCGGCCTTGTGCTCCATGCACACGATTGTGTGCGGAGTCTTGGAGAGTGCGGATATGACGGCCGCCCGGTGGCGCTCAAGGTCAGACGATGTGGACGAGATGTATATGCGCACAGTGAATCCCTCCGAAGAAACGCGCCTTGGTATCTCGGTCTATAGCCCCTTGACGATCCCCTCTATCTCATCGACGGCCCTTGCCCTCGACGACTCAGGAGTCCAACCGAGATCGGCCAGCTTCTCCGCAAACTCGTCGTCGAACTCCTTAATCTGCCGGGTCACCGTCGGCGCATGACGGGTGAATATCGTCTGCAGATACCCAGTGCCCAGCCGCGCGACCGCCGACTGTGCCGCAAACCAGTCCCCCACTATGGTCAGGCTCTCCGACTGATCCACTTCATTGATCACGACCTGCACGTCCTCGAACGATTGGTCGGTCAGGAATCGCAGCAGCGATTGCAGGCGACACTTGCGCGCGTACTGGCCGTATCGCTCGAATGGGATGTAAGGATTGATCATGAGACGGCAGCCCGCGGCTGCGGCGTGCTCCCCCAAAGCCAGGCGCTCTTCCCGTTGCAGCTTGTGAAGGCGTTCGCCGCGGTCTGCGCCGCCATCGCGGTCCCGCCACACTCGGTGCCTTGGCGTCTCCGTCGGCAGGTGAAACGAGCTAAGCGCCCCTCTCTGACGGACGCAGGCATACTTGCCCATTCCTGTGAGTTTGCGCGCGTAATCCGCCATTAGCTCGGTGCGGTCCTCGTGCAGAAGCGCGCACCGATAGGGGGTATGCGCTGGGTTGGCGTACTCCGTCACGCGGTGGCGAAACTGGTCATGCTTCAGCTTGTCCGAGAGATCCGCGCCGTCGTCCTGGACCGTCACCGCCTGCAGTTGCTGTACCATTCCCTCGGGCAGACATGGGTCGCTGTCGCCCCAGACTAGAGGAAGCACCGGCACGCCCATGGCCAGTGCATAGCCTATCTCCTGGTGAACCCAGCGGCGCTCGTTTGAGAGGACCGTTATAACCGGCAGAAAGACGTGAGCGTGCTCGATGAGGATCTTGATCTCATCGGTGAAGCCCTTGCCCCATGGCAAGTGCTTGTCGGACATAGGCTCGAGCCCGTTTGCCTCGAGGGCCGACTCGATCTGGGCGATCTTGCTGTCTTGCGCCTCGTCGTCGTGCGAGTAGCTGATGAAGACTCGGTACCGGGTCATAACAACCTCCTGACTCAGGTCTTCTCGATCCTGTATCCGAGCGCCACGATCGCCTTCAGCGTCTCCATCGCCGTCTTTCGGTCGTACTCCTTCTCTGACTCGGGCAGGCCGGCGTATGGTATCAGGTCGGGGTGCTTCTTTGCGGCGTCGTCTCGCGATGGGCCGTAGGTCCATCCCTCAGCAATACGCTGGGCGGCCCAGACATCGTGGGTGTTCTCGGCAAGACGCTCGGTCAGCGCAACCAGGTGCTCGGGCAGATCGACGCCGGATGTGTCTATAGGTCTCGGTTCGTACGTCAAAGCTGGTCCCCCTCGGGGCAGGTCTCGGCGGAAGTCCCTGGAGGGACCACCGAATCAGGCGTTCAACACGCGGCAGACGATCACCTCTGTGGCGCGAGCGGCTGCAGCGAGGAACGGCCACGCCTGTCTTCTATTCCAGGCTCATCCCAAACCGGTTCAACATCTCCTCCAGAATGCCCGTCACTTCCTCAGGCGTTCCGCCCATTCCCTGCAGACACCCGCCGTAGTTGCCTCTCACGTCTCGAGTGCTCTCAACCAGTGCCTCGGTGAGACTCCTAAGCTCTACTGGCAGGATCGACCTGCGAAGCATCTATCATGCCACGCTCACGGATCATTCAGACCCTGCCAATAATCTCAGCCTTATATGCCGAGGGAGCGCTTTCCTCCGCTATTGACGGCCGTGGTATCGTCATCCGGACACCTGCAGGATATTGCCTGCCCACCGTTCAACTGATAATCAGGCAGGCTTCACGCTGCTCCATAGCGCTCAGGGGGAGACATGAACCCGATTCCGACGGTCAGGGTGGTCGTTCTGGATTCAGCTGGTCGGGTACTGCTTCTACGACGTGCGGGCACGTCGCACGCCCTTGGACGCTGGTGCCTGCCTGGCGGGAAGGTCGACTATGGCGACACTGCAGCGCAGACCGTTGCCAAAGAGCTTGCCGAAGAAGCTTCGCTCGTCTGCACTTCCACCGACTTCCTCTTCTACCAAGACGCCTGCCCACCGAGCCGGGGGGAATGCACTGCATCAATCTCTACTTCAGATGCGTGTGCAGCGGAGAGGTCGTGCTGAATCAGGAATCGAGCGAATACGCCTGGGTGCCATCTAACGAGATGGGTACCTACGACTTGGCTTTCCGGAATGACGAAGGCCTACGCAGGTTCTGGAGCATGGCAGATGACTGACAAGCCGTTCACGCTCTCTGTCAAGGTCGTGATCCTCGACCGAAAGGGGAGATGCTTGCTCATCAGGCGCTCTATGGCGTCTGAGGGCAATCCGGGCAAGTGGGACTTCCCGGGAGGAAAGCTCGATCCAGGGGAGACGTTTGACGGGGGTCTTCTGAGGGAGGTCGCAGAAGAGACTGGACTTACGATCAGACTCGAGCGGGTGTTGGGCGCAGCTGAGTCGGAGGCACGCACAAAACGTGTAGTGTATCTCCTAATGGAGGCGAGTCACGTCTCCGGGCGGGTCAGACTAAGTGAAGAGCACGATGACTTCTGCTGGACGAAAGCCGGCGAACTGCCGTCGGCGGATATGGCAGAGCAGTTCAGGGACTTTGCCCAGAGCTACGCTCAATCAGGCCAGCAATCAACATAGTACAAGCAGCGACGGAGGCGATCGAAATGCCATCGATGTTGACTCCTACCGACATAGAGTGGACCGAGCAGAGCTGCTGTTAACTGTGTGCCAGCTCCTCCGCTACGAGCGGACGAATACTGGATGAGGAGGATTCCATGCCAGTACACTCTCAGCCTCGGCCCCGTTCGGTCAGGGTGTTTGTCTCTTCGACTTTCCGAGACATGGTTGAGGAACGCAACGAACTGATGACCCAGGTTTGGCCGCAGTTGCGACGGTTCTGCAGGGAGCGACAGGTGGAATTGGTCGAGGTGGATCTTCGCTGGGGCATATCAGAGGAGCAGAGCACGCGGCGCGAGACCCTCAAGCTGTGTCTTGACGAAATCCGCGCCTGCCGTCCGTTCTTCATTGGCCTGTTGGGCGAGCGTTACGGTTGGACACCGGAGGACGAGGCGTTCACTGCTGATCTTGAGGAAGAACAACCTTGGCTCACGGATCTTCATGGAAAGAGCGTCACCGAACTGGAGATAATTCACGGCGTCCTGAACGACCCCGAAATGGCAGGGCGTTCATTCCTCTACTTCCGTGATCCGGTCTATGCTCAGGAGCGCGGCGCTGGCTTTCTCTCCGAAAGTCCGTCGGCTATGAAACAACAGGCTTCGCTTAAGGCGGCTATTCGAGCAGTCTGCGCGGACAAGGCAATTCCACTTCGTGAGAACTATCCCGATCCGCGAAAGCTGGCGAAGATGGTTCTGCAGGATCTCGGAGCTGCTATCGACGCTCAGTATCCCATCGATGACATTCCCGACCCGCTGACCAAGGAGGCGAACGACCACGAAGCCTTCGCGGAGACGCGCCGCCGTACCTATATCGGACGTCCGGATTACTTTGAGGCACTGGACTGCCACGCGTCAGGCGATGGGCCGCCGTTAGTCCTGTTGGGCGAATCCGGTTGCGGCAAGTCGGCTCTGCTCGCCAACTGGGTGGAGCACTGGCGCAAAGACAATCCGAAAGACTTTATCGTTCAGCATTACATAGGTGGCACGCCGGACAGTGCGGACCACTGGCGGCTCATGACACGTCTGATCGCCGAGATCAAACGCTGGACCGACGACCCGGAAGACACGCCAACCTCCCACGATGGCATACTGAGAGACTTCCCAGTCTGGCTGGCCAAGGCGAGGATCAGGGCCGAACGCAACGGCGTCCGCTGCATAGTTGTGTTGGACGCGCTGAACCAATTGGAGGATGCAGATCATGCCCGTCTTCTTGGCTGGCTGCCCGAGCATCCTTTTGGAGGCAACTTGCGATTGGTCGTCTCGACTTCGCTTGGCGATGCGCTGGACGCGGTGGGGAAATGCGAATGGCCCTCCCTGCGGGTACAGCCTCTTTCACCTGATGAACGCAGGGAGATGATCGCCACCTACCTCGCCCGCTTCAGTAAGAAGCTCGACGCGGCGAGGCTGAACCACTTGGCATCGAGTCCTGCTGCCGCCAATCCGCTCTACCTGAAGATTCTGCTTGATGAACTGCGAGTCACAGGCACATACGACCGGCTGGACGAGCGCCTGAACGAGTATCTCACCGCGCCCGACATCCCGGCGCTCCTGCGCCTCGTGCTGGCCCGTTACCAGCGCGACTATGAACGCGACCGGCCAGGACTGGTGTCCGAGGCTTTAGGACTGACCTGGGGAGCCCGCCGCGGCTTGAGCGAAAGTGAACTCATGGAGTTACTGCGCCCCGCGGGCCTGCCCCGACTGCCGCAGGCATTATGGTCGCCGCTCCGCGCGGCATTGGAGGAAGGTTTGGTTGACCGTGGCGGCATCCTCAACTTTGCCCACGACTTCTTGCGCTCTGCGGTCGAGACAGCGTTCGTGCAGCGTGAAGCAGAGCCAGACGACCTGCGCCTGCGCTTGGCAGGTTATTTCGAGGCGGTGCCGGTCTCGGCGAGGAGCTGCGACGAACTGCCGTGGCTGTTGTGGGAGGCGAAATCTCTTGTTCGACTGCGAGCCTGCCTGCTGGATATCGACAGGTTCATTGAGATTCATGGGCGTGACTCGGATGAGTTGAGGCGCTATTGGGTGGGGTTGAGTGAGGAAAGGGCCATGGGGGATGCTTATCTCTCCTCATTTGAGCTATGGTCTGCTCAACACGACACTGAACACGCACTCGTCAGCCGCACCGCCAATTCGCTCGGTTTCTTCTTGCAGAAAGCGTCACTTCTGAAGCAGGCGGAGGTTCTGATGCGCAAAGCGCTGGCGATTGATGATCAGCGTCTTGATTCAGACAGCTATGAGGTTGCCGCACGTCTAAACAATCTTGGAGCGTTAGCGCGTGACACCGGCAGACCAGCGGAAGCCGAGCCGCTCATGCGTCGGGCGCTTGCCATTGCAGAAAGCACGCTGGGATATGACCACCCCGATGTGGCTATCTGCCTTGACAGCCTCGGCCTATTACTCAGAGATACTAATCGGTGTGCTGAGGCTGAACCCCTTATGCGTCGGGCATTGACGCTTGCGCAGCAGTCCTTCGGACCCGATCATCCCAAGACCGCTGTCTTCTTTAATGATCTTGCGCTCATACTCAAGACCATGAATCGCCTGACCGAAGCGGAACCTCTCTATCGCCGGGCTCTGGCCATTGCTGAACGGGCATTCGGCCCGGACCATCCCGCTGTTGCGAACAAATTGGACAACTTGGCGTTGCTGATGATGGACATCAACCGCGTGAGTGAGGCCGAGTCATTGATGCGCCGAGCCTTAGACATATACGAGCGCAGTTGCGGTTCCAGTCACCCCGACGTAGCAGTCTGCCTCAACAATCTCGCCGCACTATTCTTCTGTACCAATCGGCTGCAGGAAGCCGAGCCGCCTCTGCGTCGAGCAGTGCAGATTGCCGAGGAGAACTATGGGGAAGATCATCCAAATGTCGCTGTCTCCCTAGACAATCTCGCTTCACTATTACAGATCAGCAACCGTTTGGAAGACGCTGAGCCACTCAGAACGCGCGCTGTGAGTATTCTGCTGGATTGCAGCCGTCGTTCTGGCCATGCTGACCTTCATCTGGAACGGGCGTTCAACAACCTTATAGGTCTGCTTCGTTTGAGGGGGCGCAACGAACCTGAGATCTGGCGAATTGTACTCAGAATTGCCCCCGATCTGTTCGACCAGAACTAGCACTGCCAGTTGCTACACTGCAGGAACGGTCACAAGGCATGGTGAATAGTAGTGGGAAAGATCGCTGTCTTCCAGATAGGATGTGTGCCAGTTGTGTGGTCTGGGACAAAGTGTTCCCACATGACACTCTTCCTTCGGGAAGTGATCCACGCATTTCACATCACCGCCGGTATGCTGGCAGCATATAGCTGAGAATTGGACAGAGGTCCGTGAAGCAGCGAGGAGCGCGAATATTGAGGAGACTCGACGGCTTCTGCTAGACACGAATACGGCTCAGTGGCAAGGCGGCCACAGACCGAGGCCACAGCAGGATGTGCAGAGTTGCACATTTGTCGCCGCGCAGGTCACTGCGCCATGTCTAAGTGATGGTCTCATAGTGCAGGCATTCCCCGACGGAATGGATGGCGTGCGAGTTCTGACAGACTCGGCCATACGAGATAAGGAGGAGCATGATGTTCGACTTTTTGAGAAGAAAGGCTCTGATAAAGGCGATCACAGCAGACGACCGGGACAAGGTCCGTCGCCTTCTTGAGGAAGGAGTAGATCCGAACACTACTGGCGGAGAAGGGCGCACCGCGCTTCAGATCGCCGTCGAAGACGGCCGAGGTGAGATAGCCCAAGCCCTTCTCGACAAGGGCGCCGACCCCAACGCTCTGACGAATGATCGAAGATCGCTACTCCTGCTGGCCTTAGAGAAGAGGATGTTTGAACTGGCGAGGGTTCTCCTTGATAGGGGGGCTGATTGTCGGACCGTATCTCCTGAACAAGCGGTGGCATCAGGCCAACCGGATATAGCGGCTCGTCTCTTTCAGGGAGGGGTCGATCCAAACAGTAAGATCCACCGGACTGAAATGGTGATGACTTCTCGCCTCGCTGCGTCCGGATTGCCCATATTCTCTAAGGAATCACGAGAGAAGACCGCTCTCATCGTCGCGGTTGAACGCGGCGATGCAGAGATGGTAAGGGTTCTTCTCGAAGCTGGGGCCGACACAGAGGCTAAGGACCATAACGGTGTCACCCCTCTGCGCCATGCACAAGGGAGTGGCCATCAGGAAATAGAGGAGATGCTTAGGTCAGCTGGCGGCGGCAAGACCACCGACAGACTGATCACGAGGGAATTGCTTCTTGGGTCAATTGGCCCTGGGTTTGTCAAGGACAGCCTTGTCATTTCCGACGATGGGCGTCAAGTGGCTTGGGCGGTGGAAACAGGTGACGACGGTCTTGCTGTCGTGGTCAATGGGAAACAGGGGGAATCCTATCGTGGTCTAGGAGACATCATTCTTAGCTCCGATGGGAGCCGCTACGCCTATGCGGCCGCGAGCAAAGCAGCATCCAAGCCCAACGTGTTGGTCGTGGACGGAGTTGAAGTGGGAGAATACGGCGGGGTTGGGAGGATCCTCTTCAGTCCTGACGGCCGGCGAGTTGCTTTCACAGCAGGAAGTAACTCGGAGCACGGTTGCAGCGTGGTAGTATCGGACGGCATTGAAAGCCCGGAGTATGAAGGAGTGGGCGGCTTGTTGTTCAGCCCTACTGGCGAACGCCTTGCTTACGTAGCCGCTCGAGGCGGTTCGTCCCGAGTTGTAGTAGACGGCCAGGAAGGGGTCGACTTTGAGAGGATTGGCCAAATGCTCTTCAGCGCCGACGGACAACACCTCGTCTATACCGGCGTCCGTGGCCAAGGGATGCAGGTCATTGTGGATGGCAGAGTGGTGGGAGAACATGACGATGTAGGCGAGGTTGCGTTAAGTCACGATGGCTCGTGCGTAGCTTACGCGGCTTGGCGCGGCGAGAAGATGCAAGTTGTCGTGAACGGATCGGAAGGCCCGACCTATGACGCAATCTGCAATGGCTTCCCTGTCATCTCCGAAGACGGTCGGCGCACGGCCTACGTCGCAGTCAAAGGGGACAAGCAAGTCATCGTGGTGGATGGAGTTGAAAGCCAGGAATACGACGGATTCAAGCCAGGATCGCTTTTCTCTGCTGACGGATGTCGGGTGGCTTATGCGGGCAAACGTGAAGGGAAATGGGTCGTTGTCACCGACGGCGTCGATAGCGATCTGTATGACGACCTGCGTGATGGCTCGCCTATATTCAGCCCTGACGGCAGCCGCGTCGCTTGGGGAGCTGTACGCGATAAGAAGAGCTTCATGGTTATCGATGGCGTCGAACAACAAGCCTATGATGGCATCTCTGAAGTACGGTCCGTTTTCAGCAAGGACGGGCGGCGAGTTGCATACTATGCCGGACGCGGGAAGACGATGCTCTCAGTAGTGGATGGCAGTGAAGGTAAGCCATACGAAGGGATCAACAACCTTATGTTCAGCCCTGAAGGTGAGCATGTGGCCTATATGGCGGTGGATCAGGGCAGGTGGATTATCGTTGTTGATGGACTGGAGAGCGAGGGATATGACGGTCTTCTGGACTCCGGGTTGCAGTTCGACGGCGAAGACTCAGTTCGTGCTGTAGCTGCTAGAGGAACAGATATCATACTCGTCAGGGCAGAGTCGCCTCGGTGCTCTTAGCTAAAGAACCACAAAGGCACGCCCCACGTCTCCGGAGAACGCGGATGCTCTTAATCCTATGCCTGGCGATGCCATTCTTGGGTGCCGCTGCTGGAACGGTATTGGGGGCGTTCCTGGGGGACTGGAAGAGGATCGGGTGCTTGGGGTTGTTCGCCGGATCTGCCATTAGCCTGTTAGGCCAGCGAATCGCAATGCAGAGAAGGAAGTAGCATACGTACACGCTCAACAACTACTTGCGGGGGAGGCAACAATGAACTGGCGGGATCGCACAGTGTCTCCGGGTCCCAAGGCATCACCCAAGGTGAACACACGTTACCCGTGTCCAGGGCTCATGCGCATTGCTGCTGCGGTGGGCTTCTCGGGGGCGTCTCTTCTGGTCTACTTCGGTGGT
>CAZFYZ010000003.1:74248-86931 GCA_964523735.1 uncultured bacterium
TCTAGAGAAGCTTGATTGGATTGCGCCTGTTTGGACGACTAAGCACATCTTGCTCTGAACTGCGGCTGCCGCACTCGGCCTACTGACAGGGCTCTTAGGTGCCTTGGCCAACGCAGAAGGCGATCGGCCTCATCGTAACCCAGGCGGTCCGCTTCGGTCTCTCCGTAAGGGGGTTCGGTGCGGTTGCCTACCCAGTCGTAGGTATATGGCCCCCCTACAGGCTGGCTAGGAACGGGATTGAATGCCGGTGGCAAGGCGCCCACAAGACGTTGGTTGGAGTCATAGCTGTAGTTCCAGGCGCCCGTTCGGTCAGTGGGTATGTGTCGGGAACTCCGTTCAGCCATGCTTCACTCAGTTCCCGACACACCTTTCACCTGAGGCAGGTGTCCCGCTGCCGCTCCATATCCTGACGCTGACCTCTTGATCGAGGTTCTTGTAGTCAAGGGCTCACCAAGCCCAGCGGATCCGCAATCGCCAGCCTAATCGTCGTCGGAAATGTCCAGCAAGGAAAGATCCTCCCACACATCCTCGTAGTCGCCAGCTATGAGAAAGCGCCAGCCTGGCGCAAGTCCAAGATAAGGCAGGACGGCAGGGCACCATTCAACCAGGTGTGCAGCGTGCAAGGGCACAAAGAAATCGGGGTCGTGAGACAGAACTTCTCCTGCCCAGATATACCAACCGGTTGTGTGCCCTTGCACTGGATGCCTCAGACCATTCAGCGGAACCAGTCCGGTCCTAGCATTGAGCGAGATACCCACCATCATGGAGAGCGGAGACTCCAGGAAAGGTGCACCATATCTTTGGCAAACGCGCAACTGTCTCTCGATCAACGCCCTGTTGGTCATCGAAGCCTCCGTCCGTTCAGCGCCGGTATCTGTGACTCAATAGTCCACCCTGCCGACAGGAGCAGGAACGGCACTGGGGTCGTACTGAGTCTATACTACGCATTCTTGCCGTGTCAATAGTGCCGGTTGTGTAGTATTCCTCCACAAGAGGCACTATGTGATCTGCATACATCTTTCCCGATGCTCCGCAACTGTGGCAAAGCTTGCCCTGCACTGCAGCTCTTTGCGAGTTTATGGTAGCCGCAGGCGGTCTCTTGTAGGGAAGCAGACCGCGACGCCCGGAAGCGGGCCGTAGCTCATCGCATGACGAAAGTCCACCCATCCTGATCTTGCCTGCAGCACCAAGGGCGGCTTGCTGCGCGGACTCGTTGATCGTGTAGTCCATGAACTGGCGAACGCCGCGGCCGGCCGATCCTACACGAGCGTAGGCTTCCCCGATCAGCTCATCATCCCGTGCCAGCGCCTCCAGAGTCGGGTTTCTGCTTACCAGAGTGGGTGTACCGGGTTCCAATGTTATTGATCGGGCGGTGGCTCTGGCGGGCCACGAGAGGCCCCGCCTGATGTACTCCATCGTAATGCCGGCACCCATCTTGTAGTCTGCCCACCAATCGCTTGCCGAGTACAGCCCGCTTGGATCCACCCAGCTCATCGGATTCCCGCCCGCATACGCATACCAATTCACCCCATCCTGAATGGGGTCGATCTGGGTGAACCTGCCTGTCTCGGGGTCGTAGAACCTGACGCCGAGCTGGAGCAGGCCGAGTTCGGGGGCCATGTAGTGGGTGTAGTAGCCCAGCTCGCCGACATACTGGTAGGGGTTGTCGGTTGTCTGGAAATCGGGCCAGTCGGTCGTGTGGCTCAGCAACTCGCCCCAAGGACCGTAGATGTAGGCGTCACTGGTCACCTGGCAGCGGCTTACCACCAGCCTGGTCGATCCCAGTTCGTCGAAGACGTAGTACTTGGCTCCGTTGCACGTGGCGTCCCCCGGTTTGAACCGAGAGACCAGCGCCCCGCCCGGTTCTCTGACGTAGTAGACAGGATGCCCGGTCCCATCGTCCTCGACTAGCACAGCAGGGATTCCGGCTGTGGGGTCATAGACGTAGGTCCACTGCTTCGTCCCGTCGTTGAGACCTATCCGGTTGCCATCGCCGTCCCAGGTGTTGGTGAGGCTTCGAACGGCGCCTGACTTGTCGTGGTAGGTTGCCACGTTCAGCAGCCCTGTCTGCTTGTAGTTGTACTGCGCCTCCCAGGTCGTTCCTGTAGAGTCTCTTACCTCCGTTAGATTCCCAGCGTCGTCATAGTCATAGCCTGGATGCTCTGCATTCCCGTGCCTACCCGGCCAGTAGACAAGCTGGTCGGCGTCGTTGTAAAACATGGGGTTCGGATCCGACGGAGGACTGAGGCGGTTGCCGACCCAGTCGTAGACGTAATCAGGACCAGCCGGTTGCTCCGGCACGACCCACGGTTGCGCACTGGTGAGGCGGTGATTGGCATCGTAGCCGAAAGACCACGGCCCCGCCTGATCCACTATCGTGAGCGGGTTGCCCGAGTTGTCCCTAGCAGAATAGCTCACTGAGCCGCGCAACAGAGTCGGATAGGCATCAGTCTCGAAACTCAGGATCGAAGTGAGCGGGTAACGGGGGTCGTTTTCGCCGTAGCTGTAGTTAGTCCTGTTGGCAAATGAGTTCGGGGCGTTTACGATCAGAGGATTGCCAACTATGTCGTAGCTGTAGTTCGCGATAGTCGATAGGTAGGAGCCATCGAGAGCCTTGACATTCCTCAGCGAGCCGTCCTTGTAGTAATCGTAGTCAACTTGATACGCAGGTGTCCCGCTGCCACTCCATATCTTGACGCTGGTTTCCTGATCGAGGTTGTTGTAGTCGTAATCAACGTAGTGCCCGGAGAGGAGCCCCGTAGGTGGATAGTACTTGTCGAGTCGCCCAAGGAAGTCGTAGTAGTACTCACTCCGTCTTGCCTCAGTCGTGGGATCGCTATACTCGATCATCTTCCAGCGGAGGTCGCTGTTGTCTTGATAGTCGTACTCGACTTTGCTCGCGAACTGGTACTGGCTCTGTTGATCAGGGTCAGGGATTGGTGTCTGGCGCGTGCCGGTGTAGTCGTAGTAGACCTTCTTCAGCCGGCTGTGATTGTCGTACCATAGGAGTGTGTAGTCGTCATTCCCGTCTTTCTCCCACAGCAGGCGATCGGCGATGTCGTAGCCCCATTCGGAGTCGCCGACTGCTGTGCCGGGGTAATCGACTCGCGTAAGGCGGCCCAGAACGTCGCTGTAGTAGGTCGTTGTTCGAACGTCGTTTTCCCCGGGACCACATCTGGTGCGGACCTCCTCGCGATCGCCAAACGAGTCGTAATCCCACTCCGCCAGCCAATAGGGGGCAGGGCAAAGGAGGCCGTTGGTCACCTCGCCGGTCTGAGCGTCTATCTGAACATAAGGCCACTCCCGGGCCTGCACGTCTGTCCAGACGCGTTTGGGGCGGTTCACATCATCATAGGCGTAGTATGTCCTGTTGCCGTTGGGATCTCTGGTCCATAGCAGCCCGCAGCAGGAGTAGTAGTTCCTTGAGTATGTGTCCAAGTTGCTGTTGATCAGCTCGCCCGTCTCTGCGTTTATGCCGTAAGTGGGGTCGCCACCAGTGGTCTTGTAGATGGTAAGGATGGGCCTGCCTCGATCATCGTAACGGTACCAGACTTTGCGCCCGGCGCTCTCGCCGGTCTTGGTCGCGTCCTCTACGCAAAGCGGACGCCCTCCTTCGTCATAGTAGACGTAGGTGATGCTATCGACATAGGGCGCCTGATTGCCGTACTGCTGAATGATCTGCGTGGGCGACAGACGGATTCTACCTTGCCCACCGACCGACTCCGAATACTTGTAGGCAACGACGTGGTCTTTTGTGGAGTCGGTGTGGACCGTCCTCGTAGCCAGGTGACCGGCCAAGCCGTCGTTGACGTTTAGTCCGTAGTAGGTGAACTCAGCTACGGGATCAATCTCGCTGCTCCACTCGTAGGCGCTCGGGCCGTTGGCGCCGTAGGCAGCGCCGTCGGCTACCTTGACCGCATCAACTTTCCAGAGAGTACCCGGGGTGCCAGGCGTGCCGGACTCGCCGGGGTTGCGTTGATAGTAGGTCCAGTTGCCTCTCACGTCCTTGACGGTCTTCAGCCAATGTGTTTCGCACTGGTTGTACTGGTCGTACCAGTAGGTATACTCTTCCTTGGCCAGCAAAGTCTGATCGTCGGGCGTGCGCACTTCGACGGACAGAAGGGCCCTGCTGTCAGTTAGGTCGAGGGGCTCCGGTGGATTCGAGGGCTCCCGCACATCATAGTGAAGCTTGGTGATGGTGCCGTCTGGGTCGACGACCTGGGTCATTTGGCCGGTTCTGTCATCTATCGAGTACGTGGTACTGCGGGTCGCGGCCTCGCCGATCTTCTCTGTCACTTGGTGGATGTAGGGAGTATCGTAGCAGAACGTGTATGTAGTCTCTCGATCCTCGGCATCGGTATCAGTGGCGTTAGGCCAGTTGTAGGGGATAGCCACCTGCTTCTTCTGGGTCACCTTGGTAACCGTGTTTGAGGTGAAGTCGGTGCCGTTGTAGTCATAGACTGTGCGGGACGCATTGAACGCCCCGTTCCCATCAGCGGGACGCTCAGTGACCATTATGAGCTGATGGTTGGTTGTTGGGTCAGTGTCGTAGTCGTAGTAGTAGCTCCTATTGGTCTTAACTACCTTCCACAGCTTGCCGTTCCTCTCAGGATGCTCGATGTCCTCGGCATAATAGCTGTAGTTGGTCAGGGTGCTCTCATCAGGACATTCGCTTTGACCCACCATGTGGCCCAAAACGACCGACTCTATCTCGCCTGCGCCGGGCTGACCTATAGGAACATATGTGACCTTGATGTACTTGCTGTCTGGGGCGGTCACTTTGGTGATGTTGAGTGGATAGTGGGCATTTCCATGCTCGTACTGCCATACGGCCAGGTTTGGCAGGGTAACCGTCTCCAGCGCGCCGGTATCCTGGTCATACGTGAATGAAGTCAGGTTGCCGGCCGCGTCCGTCACACTGGATGGGAAATGCTGGAAGCGCGGCACTTCCACGGGGACAGTGCCGGTGCCGGCGTCGGTGGTGACAGTCACGCTCGTCTTTTCCGAGTTGAGCGTCGCGCTGATGTGCCCGGTATTGGTGAATGTGCTGAAGGTCTGTCCGGCTGTAAGCGGCTGCACGCTCGACTTGCCGGCCTCGTCCCAATGGATGAGGTAGTAGGGGTTGCTCTCGCTGGCAGACTGACGGACTTCCCACTGTCCTGCTCTGCAGCCGTTGCCGGGGTTCGTTCCGCCGCCGGGAGCGCCGGGCCCCGCCGCGCTTCCCAACTGTGGAGTGACGGTCGGCTGCCGCAGACTGGGCATCGGTATGACTACCCCGTCTGAGCAAGAGGAGCAACAACTGCTGCCATCGGAACAGTCGCTGTCATCTTCTTCAGCAGAGGCGGGCAATACGTGGATTACAAACGTAAACCTCACTTCGTCGTCTGTTGCCGTTGACGGGCCATCAACGTCAGTCGCCGTGCAAGTCACCACGTGCGTTCCGGGGTCAGGCGTCACGGAGAACACGTGAGCAGTTGATATGTCTTGGCCTTCCTGTGCAATCTCGCCGTCGTAGTACCACACGAAGTAAGGAGCCATATGCTGGCCGTGCATCAGAGCATCCTCACCCATAAAGTCCGAGTCATAGTCAATATCGATAGGCGGTACCAGGCACGAGCAAAAATCCCCTTCCGGAACGGCATGCTCAAGAAATGTCTGTGTGCAATCCACAAAATGCTCAGTAGGCGGATCCACGTCACGATACATGAGTCTCATAACGATTTCGGATAGAGGATCAGATGGATACAGCGGCTCCCGCACGTAGTAAGCCGACGCGGTGCCGCAGATCATCAGGGTCGACGCGATAGTGAACGCGAGTACGATCATGAGGCGAAGGCAAGTGCGATACACATTCTTCATTCTGGTAAGCTCTCCCTTTCCGCAATGGCTGACGTTGCGGCAGCCCTAGTGCACCACCGGCGTTGCGAATACCTTGACGTTGATGTTGGTCTTCTTGCCACCAAACCACTCCTTGGGGTCGACCCAGGTAGTCAGGCTGGGGCTAACCGCATTGAACAGCAGAATGTCAGCCGAGGCGTCGCTCGTCACTGCCGCATGGCTGAACCACAGCCGGTCGTAGCGTGGGGCTCCGTAGACTCCGAAGACTCCCTGAGCGCCATCAGCGACAGTCCAGTTCAGACTGCTGACGTCGAACGTGATCTTCCAGATCTTGTTCCGCTGCCCGTCGGCGGCTTCATAATCGTAGGTATTCGGCTCGACTCCATAGTGATCGGCTTCAGCAACGATGCTTGTCCCCGTCGGCGCGGAGATTGCGTTGCTGCCGGTCTGGAGGGTACCGGTGACAATATCATCAAACGAGCCACCTATGCTCCCACCATACAGCGTTATTGAAGAGAAATGATCTCCAAGGGCATATAAGGGCCAGACAGGCACGTCCGGCACCACCCACACGATGATCTTGTCGACCCGCCAAGCCGGGCCGGGCCAGGAAGCAAAGCTGAAAGTGTCCCCGCACGCCCCGATCGGCGAAGGATTTGCCCACCTGAAGTTGGTGCGGGCCTGCCCGGAACCATTGATGTTCTGAGTTGGGAGGCCTTCGTCAACCAGTGGCTCATGTGCATAGTCGAGGTAGTACTCGTCCGCGCCCATGTCCACTTTGGTGTTGGCCGTGCCCTCATCCGGCACATCAACTTGCCTCGGCTCGCCATCGATGTCTAACCAACCGGACGTTACCTTGGTATCGTCTCCGACGTCTATGCAGGGGGAGTCGGCCGCCAGATGGTAGTTGCCGTTCTGGCTATCAAGAAACGCAGGATCGGATGAGATGTCACCTGTCCCGGCAGAGATGCCATAGTAGTTGCCGCTCGGGTTGCCGTATACATCGTTGTTGTACAGAGTAGGGAAGTAGGTACCAGTAGCGTAGATGCCGTAACCCGCGTTTGAGGCGATGATGTTGTTGGCAATGGTCCCGGTCCTGTTGCTGAGGTAGACAGTACCGTGATCACCACCCAGATTGTTGGACACCGTGTTGTTGACAAACGACATCGGCTGCGGCAACCAATAGGAGGCATGCAGAGCAGAACCATAGTCGGCTGAGTTGCCAACCAAAACATTGTTGGATATCGGGACCGAGCCGCTTGTGATGCGGATCCCGCCACCCCCGCAAGAGGAGCCAGAACCTGTGCACGTGTTGTTCGCGATGACGTTGCGCGAAACAGTGGGAGAGAGCGACGACACCGAGCCGATGCAGTAGACTCCTCCGCCAGCAGATGAGGCAGTGTTTGTGTCGATTAGGTTGCTCTCCAGAACCGTGGAGTTCGAGCAGTAGACACCGCCTCCGTATGCTGCGCTGTTTCCAGTAACTCGATTATTCGCTATGACGGCTGATGCTGAGCAGTAGATGCCGCCACCATTCGTCGCGGTCCCATTGGTTATGGTGAAGCCGTCGACGCAGTTCGTGAGGTAGCCCCGGGACAGCGAAACAACCGATCCGTTCGTCGAAGGCGAGATGATCGTCTCGTTGCCAAGCCAGTCCCGCTGCCCCAACAAGGTCTCACTGCCGGAGAAGCCACCGTAGAGATAAGCATACGATGCGATGGACACATGCTCATCGTATGTCCCCTCCTTGGCCCAGACAGCCCCACCCCAGGGAGAGGCCAGATCGACGGCGGCCTGAATGGTCTGTTTGGCTTCGGTCCAGGAGACTCCATCGTTGTCATCGTCGCCATATGCGCCGTCCACCATCACAGTCACAGGCGGAAGACCATCGTAGATGGGTGGTGTGGCGGGAAACACAGCGTCCGCACCTATGTTGCAGGCACCGCCCGTGATCGTCTCTCCATCGATATCGGTGTAGTTCGTGTTGACTCCCGCCTGCCAACAAGGTGAATCGGCCTGTATGTGCAGCTCGCCATAGGCCAATCCGCCCAGTTTGGGATCGACATTGATATCGGTGCTGTGGCTCGTGACGAATGTTGAGTAGTCGTAAGTGCTGTTGCCGTAAACGCAGTTGTACTGCAGATTGACCGCAAAACTGAAGAACTGATCCATCCCCTTGGTATTGAAGGCCACGATGTTGCACGATATCGTCGGGGAACCAACCCAAATAAGACCGGTGACATTCCCAGCAATGGAGTTGTTGGATACAACTGGAGACCCGGAGGTGGCAGTGATACCTGCGTTATTGCCTGAGATGAAGTTGCCATCTAGTGTCACGCTAGCTTGACTGGACACGCCGTTACTGCCGTTGCCGCGGATGATATTCTTGGAGACGGTTGCAGTGCAGTACGTGCCGCATGACACGCCACCCGCGTTGTCTCGAATCAGGTTGTACTGCACTACCGGACTGCCATTGGAGCCGTATACGCCGTATGTCGTGTTTGACTCGATGCGGTTGTGCATTATCAGAGGAGAGCCGTCGGGGCAGTATACACCATAGCTTCCGTTTCTGATTGTGAACCCGTCGATCACTGTCGCCGACGTTGCGCCAGTGGGAATCGTCACCACATTGCCGCTTGCGCTTCCGTCAATCACAGTATCATTGGGCCATTGGTCTGCGCTGAACGGAGGATGCTCGCCACGGCTGGGCAGCGTGCTATCTCCGTAGGCAAGACCACCATACAAAGCTACTCCTTCCTTCAGCGTTATCCGCTCGAGATAAACGCCGCTGAAGCTACCGGTGCCGTCTTTGCCTCTGACCCAGATCTCATCACCACTGACCGCGGCGGTAATTGCCGCTGCTATCGTCAGCTTCGCCAAAGCCCAACTCGAGCCGTCATTGCTGTCGCTTCCGCCGCCGCCGTCCACAAGTATTGCGGCCGATATCGCCGGTTGCGCCTGCAACACCACTGCAAGACCCACTATAAGCAAGACGATGATTGGTCGCTTCATTGGGCTACCCTCTCTCCTCGACGGTAATGACTGTCACTGGCCACGGACGTAGACCTAGAGCGCAAATGAGAAACTCTGATCCGGCGCTGCCCGAAGATGCACGACGAACGCTTTCACCGGTCGTTGACCACGTCCAGTCTGCCGGCTGCTCGGTATCCGGCTGACTATCTCTGGCGGAGGATCGGACAACCGAGGCTTCGACCACAAAATCCAGCGCAATGTGACCCGTAGCTCGTTCGTCAGTGCTGGCAACAATGATATCGAACGTGTCACCGCGATCGACGGCAAGCGTCCTACCTAACCCAAGCTCTGGTGTGTCGCCGCATCTTCCACCTTTCTCGGCCCCTCGCCCCGCGAACCCGTTCATCACGTTGCTTGCCACGGCATTGCCCTTGCAGAGCACCTTCACTTCAGCCGGAAGTCCAAAGACCGAACGGTCATCCAGACCGATGCTCAGGTCCAGCCTCCCGGTCGCTGGAGACGTCCATCTCAGAGCAACCTTGTTCCCCAGTAACCCTGGGTGCAGACAGATCTGACCAGGCTCCCACACAATCCCGAAAGCCTCGATAGGCCTGTCCGTGACATTTACCGTAACGTTGCCGCCAAGGTCCGGGTCGTTCTCTGCACACCACCCAACAATGCCTTCAGTGGGCTCGAATGTGCCGTCGTAGGCAGTGAACTTGCCTTCCTTGTCCAAGTAGCCGTATGTCCATGGACCGTTGGGGTTCTTTTCGAGGGAGAAGTCTCTACTACAGTCCCAGAGGGTCTGGGACCGGACTGGAGTTGTCGCGACAGTCAATACCACCGCAACAGAGGCGACAAATAGCAGTACCGCCGAACGCCGCATGTTACTATCTCCTTCAAACACTGTAGTGGTTGGTGCAGTAATGGTAGAGCTAGTACGGCGTCATGCTAGCACGCTATTACAGGCAAGGCAATGTCCAGTGTAAGATAAGTTGATGATTGCCGGTCTCGTGTCCGCTGTTCACTTGTCATCCAGAAGAATGTAACCTTGCACGTCTGGACAGTGCGTGATCCACAAGTCTCACTATCAACATTGACTTTGCAGTATCGGATAGCTGGATGGCTTAAGGCGCGATCGCGACGGTATCACTGCATCGCCCTGCACATTCTGGGACATGTAAAGTCCTTTTGAACAAGGCATAGGACGAAGTGTATCCCGGAGATCGCTCTACTGAGCGGGAGACGGGCTAGATCGAATGCCGCGATCCAGGCCGTTGTGCTCCGTCCTTCAAGAACAGGTTCCGTTGATGCTTGGCCACTGGGGGAGTCTGCCGGCCCTTGGTTGGTAGCGAGATCGCTAGGGGTATGGATCGCCCGCGAGCGCCTGCTCCTCTATGGCGTCGATGACCTCGTCGCTTGTGGCGGGCCCATGCGGAGTGAGTTTGGAGTCCGGGTTCTGTATCCGGTACTGCTTCTTGTCCCGGAGGTAGCCTGCGCCTGTCTCGGATGAATGGAGCCTGCGGAATGGAGTTCCCTAAACACGCCCGCCGGTCCGAGGAGCCAAACCTCGCGAACAGCAGCCACTATCGCCGGAGCCGAACCATCGACCCGTCGCAGACGAGATGGTTTCGGGATTTCCAGGTTGGGAACCCGCGCGGTTCCGCTGCTTCACGTACCGTGCCCCAACCCTCAAATCCCGAAAGACCGCAACACCCGAACGTTGCGAGCCACGACAGACGGGTCAGCCACGACTTCGAGGCCAGTACCGAAGTCCGACGTACAGTCCGACTATCAGCACCGCCCCCGATCTCACAGCCCGACTGATTCGGCTCAGGTTACCCGCGTTCTGGTAGAGATACACGAACAGACACGCACATATGATAACGCACAGCACCAGCCGTGCGACGTTCCGCATCATAGGTCTCCATTCAGCCACAGGGGATCACTCGCTGTGTATCGCTCCATCCGGCGACAGGGCGAATGCCCTGCACGGCCTGGCTGCTGCATCGCGATAGACGAGAACCCGCCAGCCCGTAGCCATCTTGATGAGCTCAACTCGAACGAGGCCCCTATCTCTCACTTTGAGAACAGCAGAGTTCGTGCTGCTGCGAACAGCTTGCCCTCCTTCGAGCTTGATCGCCGTCAGATCCAACCGGCTGCACTCCACAAGCTGATCAACGAGCTGTACATAGACTTCATGCACGAGTTTCTCGCGATACCGCTCCTCCGCCGTGGCGCGAGTGAAGATGACCCATGCCGCAGCAATGACGACAGCAGCAGCAATGGCAAGCCAAGCAGGTGAAGAGACTCTCACCGTGGCGCCATGCTAGCACGCTGTTGCAGGCGCCGCAATGTTGGTCAGAGGATAAGGTGATGAACGGAGGTCCCGTAGACGCTGCACGCTTGTCATCTAGAGGAATGCAACCATGCACTTCTGGACAGTGCGTGACCACTAAGTCTCAACACCAACATTGGCTTTGCGGCATCGGGCAGCCGGAGGGATCACCCTTATTGCTGCCCGATCAATAGATGGCGCCTCGTCTGGAGTGCGGGACTTCAGTTCCGCTCTGCCGGGGCTAGATCCTTCTGCCCAAGACCCTGAGAAAGCGGCGATGAATCGCCCGCACTCCAAAGATGCTACCACGATTGCGGTGTGCACACGACGCAGGACGATCGATCAACGCGTGTCGGGACGAGGCGTCCCGACACAACGCATAAGGACTGTCGCCCAGAGCCTACGAACCCATCAAGCCCTTCAGCTCCTCGTCCGTCAGCTTCTCCTTACCCTCCGGGCCGATCTCGACGGCCTGACTATTGGCCATCACTACTCGGACGTTGCCGAGGGTGGAGAACTGGGCGAAGCGGCGGTCGGCTTTGAGCAGTTTGAAGTGCGCCTCGGAGAACTGCTTGATCTGGATGGCTTTCTGGTTGGGCTGAAGGTCGGCGTCCTCCCAGTAGTCGCCGCGCTGGTAGAAAGTGCGGCGGGCAACGTTCTGAACGTTTGCCACGACCACTACCCTGTCGTTTGAGTCCCTGTAGGTCCCGCCGATTCTGCCGTTGGCGGCGAGACTGCCAACGACTTGCCCCTCGCTTCGGGCGCTGTAGCCCACTGCTGCCGGGGCTTGGGCGTTGTATTTGGTGGACTGAGAGTTGGCGCTTTGAGCGACGCCGTAGGCTCCCGACTGTACCTCGGATGCGGCAATCGCGTTGTCGCGCGCCGCGAGCATGTCCTTCTTCAGGTCGGCTTCGGTCTTGCGCTCGTCGGCAAGGAATGAGGTGTACTCGGTCGGGATGCCATACTTCTTCGACAGGCGCACGACCTCGTCGATCAGCTCCTTGTTGGAGTGGAGCCTGATCTCATCGAGCAAGTAGCCGATCTTGCGCGCGGCCCAGAGCTGGGCGATGAACTCGTTGTCCTCTTCGTCAGAAGGCAGGTTGGCGTTCAGGGTGAAGGTCCGCTTCTTGTCTCCCGCGGTCCCTGTAAGGGTGACTTTCACCTTGCCTGAACCGGAGTATCTGCCAAGCACGATCAGCTGAGACCCCGCGAAGATGTCCGGCAGGTCCTTGTTCGGCAGGCTGTCGGAGATCTCCACTCCATCGACTGTGATGGCGACGTCCGAGAGCAGCGGATCGCTGACTTTGGCGAAGAAGGCGCTAATCTTGGTCTCGATGCTCTCGTTCGGGCGCACGTAGTCGGCCGCTCCCCGGTTCTGTTCGGCGAGCTTGTCCAACAGGTGCGTGTTCACGTCGTAGCCCACACCGAACGCGAAGAGCTTGGCATTGGGGAACTTCGTGTTCTGGAGAATGACGCCGATGTCGGTCTGCCCCACGGTCGGCTGCCCATCGGTGATGAAGACGATGTAGTTGCG